>NZ_BAAJXA010000023.1:0-167040 GCF_057537855.1 Streptomyces diversicolor | reverse complement strand
AGCAGAAATCAGCGAATCACGTACGGTTGAGATACGGCTTCTTACGCCGGCCGGGCTCCCGACGGCGCGGAGCCAGCGGGTGAAACGCTGGGTCTGGTGTGGCGGGTTGAGACGGCGGAACCAGCCCGCCTCCCGTTCCGCGTCCGTGTGGTCGGAGACGGCGAATACCACGACGGCGTCGCCGTCCCGCTCAAGGATGTTCTCCGCCACCAGTGTCTCCAACGTCACCACGCACGCCTCGTACACACTCTCGCGCCACTGGCACAGCTCCAGGCCGCCGAGGGTCATGGAGTGTGTGAGCAGGTGCCGGTTCACCTCGGTGAAGTACTCATGGCCCGCCCCCTCGTGCGCCCATTCGGCCGGGCTCCACTGGTAGTACTCCGCGTCGTCCGGATCGGCGGCCTGGCTGCGGGCCAGATGATCCCGGGTGTTGACCGCGCAGCAGACCGTCATCGCCGCCGCATCGGAGTACAGCGCGTATCCGCAGCACTCCATGCCGCCCCATCTCTCCGCGAGGCAGGTGAAGGCCACACGTGCGGCAGGCAGCAGCATGGTCAGCAGCGTTTCGCTCCCGGGCGCGGCGGGTGTTTCCCCGGGACGGTACTCCCGGGCTCGCCCGGCGCTCATCGTGAACTCCGGTCATGATCGAGGTCGGCGCGGGTCCGCAGGAAGGCGAGGTACCTGGGGTCGTCCTCGTCGAAGATCTCAGGACCGCCGCCCATGTAGGCCCGCATCAACTCGTCCGCCGCGCGGGTGTGGTCGCCGAGTTCCAAGGCGTTCTGGCCCAGGCGGAGATGGATGAAGGGGTTGCCCAGTCCGCCGGGGCACCGGACGGCGTTGTGGAAGCACCGGTACGCCCTGTCGAAGACACCCTGCCGAAAATGCACCTCACCGATCGCCACGTAGATCCAGGTCGACGCCGCCCAGTCACTCGGATCATCCGGCAGCAGCCGCAGGGCCTCCACGTACAGCGCCTTGGCTTCGTCGAGTCGCCCCGCCTCGGCCAGGGTGTCGCCGCGACGGCACAAGCCATCGATCTCGGCGGAGAGGCGGTCGGGCAGGGGCACGGCTGTTCCTTCGATCTCTAGTGTACGGGCAGCGTTTTCAGGCCGGTTCCACTGAGGACGTTCCAGCCGGGTCCGCGTGTGTCGGTGTCCGTTCGGCCGCTGCCACCACGGCGGCACAGGTCCGCTCGGCCTGGACGACGATGATCGCCACCCTGATCAGAGCGTTCCGCTCCACCTGTGCGCAGCATCCCGCGAGGTTGCGGGCGACGTCCTCCTCCCTCGCCGCCTCGGCGGTCACCGCCCGGCTCTGACGACGGCTGCGCTCTGGTCTGCGGGGCGGCGACACACCAGGTGCGGATGCCTGTCCAATCGAGAGCTCCTTCTGCGCAGTCGACACCGACGTGCAGGGTAATGGATGGCAGACCAACCTTGGAAGGCATTCCATTATTGGGAAGTACTCAAGTAGAATCCTGTCTTCGTGAGAGAGCCGAACCTGTCGCGAGTTGGCCGAGAACGAGAGGCCACCCGCGCAACCAGCATGAAGGTGTGATGGACGCAGCCGCGGCCAGGCGGAACGGCGCCCTCCGGAGAGGCACGCCCGAGAGTGGAGCGAAGTTTGCCTGTCAGCCCTACGGCGACCAGCGTGACCTCGCTCCGCCGGTCACGCTCCTCGTTGGGGTTCCTGGATGCGCATGGCCGCGCGGCGGGAGCAGGTCCTGGAATGGATTCGCCGCGCATCCTCGGATTCCATCACACAATTCCAACGGTTCGGGGCAGTAGCGACGAGCGGTTTCAACGAAGGCACTGCCAGATCCCTCCGTACCCGATCCAGCCGCCTGCGGTCGCGTGGCCGGCCGCCGTTCGTCACTGTCTTCGGCGCACAAGGTCTGGTGGCGCAGTACACCAAGCAGTGCGGTGCCTGATCGAACTCGTGCCGACCCTGATGCCCCCGCTCTCGGATGATTGAACAGCGACAATGACTTTTGCACTCCACGGCTTCCTCGGTCCCGACTCCCCAGAGATGTCGAATGAGTCACTGGCCGCTGACCTGCGCGAGCTCTTCGAAGACGAAGCGGGCTTCACGCTGCAGTGGGAGCGGCTTCCCTTCTCCAAGGGCCCTACGCTCGCCCTCAGATGGGGAGCATGGCTGACGCGCGTCGCTTACGAAGAGAGCGAGACTGTCGCTGAGGATGCGCGCTTCGTGCACACAACGACCGGAGGATCGGTACCGTTTGATCTCTCGGCTGCCACAAGACGGGTCCGGGTCGTTTTCGGGGACGACGATGCCCGCGAGTACACGGACCAGATCATCTCGCTCATGGACTACCTTCGTGAGATAAAGGGTGCGATTGTCTTCGATCCTCAGCAAGCCGATGTCCTGCAGTGATTCCCGCTCGAAGCCCCTCGAAGACGAGGAGAGCCGAGCGACGATCACCGTGGCTCGGCGCACGACCACGCCCGAGGACGTGCTCGCCGCCGTGGTCCGCAAAGCCGGTCCACGAGCTGAACGCGGTGATGGCCAACCGGTACGTCCCGCCCGAGGAGTTGGCCGACGACGCCCCCAGAGTCGACCCGGGACTGGTCCCCAGCCATGTGGAGGAACCTGGCGCCCCCCGTCGCCGCAAGGGATCCAGCTGGCCCGGCCGCTTGCGGAGACCGCGACCACGAGCTCTCGCCAACCCCGGAACTCCCCGACATCGTTCTCGCCGTCATCGCCGCCCGTCCCGGGTCGGGCCGCCGAGGCCCGGCAGATACTAGGGAGACGAGCACACCGCGCCGCAGAGGAGACCCCGTGCTGACCCTGTCCACCTGGCGGGCCCGTTTCGACCCCGACCGGCTGAGGGCGCTGCACACCGGGCAGCCCCTGTTCAGGGACGGCTCTGACGTACCGCCGCGCGGCAATCTCGCCTCATGACGGTGGGCGAGGCATGGCGGAAGATACAGCCGCTGCGCGTCCCCGTTGGCTGGAAGATGGGCTGGAACGGCCTCTACGAAGTGGACCCCGGGCCCGACACCATCGACTGGCTGTACGGGTCCGTGCTGATCAGCGCTGACCACGCGGGTACGGGACTGTCCTTCGACACCCGGTGGGAGCCGGAAGGCGATCCTCAGGGGTGTTACGTCGTGGACTTCCTGCGCCTGGATCGACGTAGGGACGGCGGGGTGGGTGCTGGGGTACTGCTCGGCACCTGGACGACGCGGAGTCGCCCCGCACTCGTGGCGGCCTTGGAGGAGTTCATGTTCACACGCAAGGTACCGGGCGCGACGTACGGGACGTGCGGTGCCAACGGGCCTGGCAGACTTCCGGCGGGGCAGGAGCCTGCGGCAGTGGACGAGTCGTTGCAGCGGAAGACCCACACGTGATCGAACAGTTGGACATAGTGGGCGAGGAGGCTGCGTGCTCACTCGCCGGAATCCATGCGCGTTCATCGATGGCGGGCGGCGCCCGGGTGGTGATCGGCGCCGACGCGTCGGTGATTCTCTCCGACGCCGTGGACGAGCCGGGGCTGAGCGGGGTGTGGAGCGGTGAGCTGTTCCGGCTGATGGGCCCGGCGTTGGCCGTGGTGCGAGCACGGCTGGTGGAGGAGTCGGACGGTCCCCTCCCCGTACATCTTTTCGTGCGTGTCTTCGGGGGCTGCCGCTATCTGGGCGTGGGCCGGCCGGTTTATTCGTCCTGTGCCGACGGTGAACTGCTCCAGTGCGACCTGAGGATCGAGCCCCCGCTTGCGCCCGAGGTCCTGGACGAGGTGCGGCCGACCGGTCCGTCACCGCAAACGCCGAGCCTGGACTGGCTCACGCGGCTGGGGGAGGATCGTGTCAGGGCGTTGGGACACTTCGCCACGGGCTGGTACCCGCGGCCGGGTCTCGCCCCGGCCGCACCCGGTGCGGTACCCGCCGGCCTGCCGCGCGCCCTGCGGGAGTTCTACCAGCTCGCCTACCAGCGGCCCGAGATGCTGGGCAGGCAGAACCGGATCCTGCCGGCCACCGAGCTGCGCTCGGGCGTGGATCCGCGACGGGTCGTCTTCGGCGAGGAGAACCAACTCTGCTTCCACTGGGAGCTGGACCCGGCCGAGACCGACCCGGTCGTCTGGCTGACAGCGGCGGAGGACTGCGCCGAACGCGAGCCGCTCAGCGGCTTCCTGATGCAGTTCTCGTTGTTCGAGGCGATGACCGGAGCACCGTACCAAGCCCAAGCCTGGTACACCCCGGTGCCGGAGCCGCTCGTGCAGGACCTCACCGACCGGTTGCGCCCCGTGCCGCTCCGGCCGTGGCAGTGGCCGGCCGACCCTACGACGTTCCACGTCGCTCCCGGCCTCATCGCATGCGTCAGTGACCTGGGCGACGGCATGTTCGAGATCACGATCGGCGCGCGGCACCGCGGTGCACTGCGGCCGTTCGGTGAGTTGGGCATCGACTGGTCGTCCTTCGACGGATGAACCCACATCCTGGGCTCCCTCACCCGGCTGCGCCGCGCCCTCGACGGCGAATGGCACGTGCACCTGGACGACGTGGACCTCCCGTGGGACGAATCCGAGGGCTATGTGTTGCGCGACACGGACGACACAGGCCGTGCGGCTGCCGAGCCGACCAGGACTGACGCGGTTCAAGGCGAGGAGAGCGCGTAGTGCGGAACACTGCCAGAACTCTCCAGCACGGTTGGGGCAGTCGAGGCAGCCGCACGAGACGACGGGGCCACCAAGCGGTAGACCCGAGGGACGCCGTACTCCGCCTGCAGCTTCTCCCCCGACAACCTGCCGACCTGTCCCGTCCACGAAAGTCTGCACAGCAGCGCGAGGGCGAGCGCACCACAACCAGGACCTTTACGGCGGTCGACGACTGAACCGTCATCGGATGCCGTCCGATGCCCTCCAAAGGCAGTCCTCGGCCGACGAGGCGCTGGTGGAGTCGTCCCCGTACCTCGCATTCAACGCCGGAGTCTTCGCGAAGGTACGCACCCCGGAACACCTGACTGGTGCATGGGCAGGGTCAGGGCCTGGTGTCAAGACCACGGGTGAACACAGCGATGACGGTGTCGAGCACGGGGCCCATGTCCTGCGGGTCGACATGGAGGCGGTCCGCGCGCCAGCTCAGGGCGAGGATGCCGTTCATGGCGGCCCACAGGGCGTAGGCCGTGGTTCTGGGGTCCAGGTCGGCGTTGAAGGAGCCGTCAGCGATACCGTCGCGCAGTGCGGCGGTGAGTTTGGCGTTCTGTTCGTCGACGAGGTCGGCGATGCCCTTCAGTGACCCGGCGTCGGCGGGGGGTTCGGCCAACAGCCGGAAGTGGTGCGGGCGTTCCAGGGCGAATCGCGCGTAGGCGTCGGCGGCCAGCAGGATGCGCTCGCGCGGGGTACCGGGGGTGGCATACGCGGCGTCCATGTACTCCCGGTTCTCCCGGAAGGCCCGCTCGGCCACCGCGACGAGGACCGCGGATCTCCCGCCCACCCGGTTGTAGACCGTCTGCACGGCCACGTCGGCGCGTTCGGCGACGGCCTCCAGGGTCAGGGCCGTGGGCCCGCCCGCGACGAGGATCTCCTCCGCCGCTTCGATGATCGACTGCCGCGTCGCGGCGGCCCGGCGGGCCGTTCGGGAGGTCTCGTTCGCTGCCACAGGGCGACTTTACAGAACCTCAAGATTTTATACCCTTCCACAGTTGGAATCTACTCCAATACTGTGTCTGTCGGTGTGGCCGGAACGGATGGGTTGTGGTGGCGGTGGCGGACCGCGGATTTTGAACGGCGTGGAGTCGGGTTCCCGCCTGGTGGCGTCCCGAGCGGCCGGTCGTCCGGGCCGACCGGACGGCGGATGATTCCGATGGGGTGTCCCGGAGGATCCCTGTTGCGGCGGCCGATTCTCTCCGCCTCGCTGCTGCGGCGCCTGCGGGGCCCATGGAGGCCATCGGAGGGGTTCTCGACCGTGATCTCAGTCGAGCAAGTGGTCAACCGCGCTGGTGACGATGGCGTGATGCCGTTGCTCACGTGCTGGACGACTCCGGCGCCTGCATCGCGACGGTCTGCGCCACCTGGACGAGTTCTTCGACGGCAACGACAACGAGGGATGCATCGCGCCGAACCAGTGGGGCTATGGGAGGCCTGTTCTTGCGGCACTGGCCGAACGCCTTCGCGCTGTCGAGAGACACGAGGGCGGTCGCACAGGCCATCACCCGCGCAGCCGGGCACTGAGCAACAGACCGCCCCAGAGCATGAAGCACATAGCACGTTCAAAGAAGCCCCAGACACACCCCGACCGTTCACGAGATAGTGGTGACCGCATGCGGAAACGACGCGCCAGGGGGAAGACGTGATCACAGGTGCCGAAGCCGCGACGGTCGCGAAAGCCGGAGCAAGCATCGCCCAGGGCATCAAGACCACGCTCGCTCAGCCCGATACCAAGTGGCCCAACGCGCGCGAGGCCCTGATGGAGCTCTTCATCATCCTCGACGATTGGTGCGAGAGCGCTGAGGAGAGCAACAGGTTCGCGCGGGAAGAGCTCGGTGCGCGGCTGCGGGCTCTTGAACACCCCATCCCTGTCACACCCACTCCAGCTCCACACACGGCGCCCAGGCCGAACCCCCGCACACCGCCGGTGCCCTCGCAGATGGCGACCAGCAACATCTTCCCCGGATACATCGAACGCACCACCCGGGACATTGACGGCGTGCTCAGCCCTTCAGGTCCTTGGTTCAAACAAGTGAACCTGCGCCCGTGCAGCACCGCGAGAGGGCCGCGCCGGCGTCTCTCATGACGGGACCCGACCCGTGGATGCCCCAGGCGCCCCACGGAGGAGAGAGCGCGGGGACTATGGTGTCAGCACGATCCTGCCGACGACTTCACCCGCGTCCATCTTCTGGTGCGCCAGCACAGCTTCATCCAGCGGCAGCAGTTCGTGCACCACCGCTTCGATCTCGCCACGGCTGGCTGCGGCAAACTGCTCGCTGCGTACGGCACTCAGGTCGGCTGGGGTGACGGTAGCTGCGCTGAAAGCGGCGAAGGACATCGACTTCTGGAACGCCGCCATGATCCTCGTGCCGAAGTCTGCGGGCGGCTGACCTGCGACAGCGCCCACGGCCACCATGCGGCCGTTCGGGTTGAGCCTGTCGAAGAACGACGGCATGTCCTCACCGGCCACAACATCGATGATGACGTCATAGCCCGCGGGAGCCTCTTCCCCTCCGTCGCCGGAGCGGTCCAGCACATGGGTCGCGCCGAGGCGGCGCAGCCGCTCGCCGCGCTCGGATGACGATGTCGTAACCGCCACCGCGGCGGCACCACCGCGAGCCGCGAGCTGCACTGTCATGATCCCGATACTGCCGGCTGCGCCGCGCACCAAGACCGTCTCCCCGGGAGTGAAACGGGCGTGGCGAAGCCCGAAGTGGGCCACCGCACCGGAACTGCCGAGCGTCACCGCGGCAGCGGCGGACAGGCTGCTGGGCAGGGGGAGGATCTGCTCGACTGGCGCGACGGCCTGTTCGACGTAGCCTCCGCCGGTGCCGGTGAAGCCCCACACCCGCTGGCCGAGCCACGACGCGTCGACGCCGTCACCGACCGCGGTCACAGTGCCCGCCACTTCGCCACCCGGGATGTGGCCCTCCTTGAAGCCGTAGGCGGCCAGAGCCCCGCTTCGGATCACGGTGTCGACACCACCGACGCCCACCGCCTCGGTGGCTATCAGTACCTGTCCGGCAGCAGGTGCGGGTACCGGCAGGTCGACAGCGGCCAGGCCGTCAGGACTTCCGAACGTCTGGATCGAGATTGCCTTCAATGTGGTCTCCAGGTTCTCGGACCGCTCAAGCGCGAGGGCTTCTACGTCTCGGACGGTAACGGACGCCCTCGTCCGCTTGGGTAATGTGAGAGTGGTGACGGACCGTTTGCCTCATATGTTGCGCTCCGACGCGCTGGACAACCGCGAACGCATCCTCGATGCGGCCCGAGCGCTGTTCTCCGCCGACGGCCTGGACGTGCCGATGCGGGAGGTCGCGCGGCGCGCCGGGGTGGGACCTGCCACCTTGTACCGTCGCTTCCCGACCAAGCAGATGCTGGTCGCCGAGGCCTTCGCGGACCAGTTCCATGCATGTCGCGCCATTGTCGACGAGGGGTGCGCCGATCCTGATCCGTGGCGTGGCCTGTGCCTGGTGATCGAGAGGATCTGTGAGCTGCACGCACGCGATCGGGGCTTCACCGAAGCCTTCCTGTCCGCCTACCCGGGGGTGAGGGATGTCGCCGCAGGCCGTGAGTGCACGGTGAAAGCAGTCGCCGGACTGGCACAGCGAGCCAAGGAAGCGGGGCACCTGCGGTCCGACTTCGTCCTGGACGACCTGATTCTCGTACTCATGGCCAACAAGGGGATCCACGTCGCCTCGGCTGGCAGCCAGGTCAGGGCCTCCCGACGCTTCGCAGGGCTGGTGATCCAGGCGTTCGAAGCCTGCCCTCGGCATGCACCACTACCACCAGCGGCACGACTGACATGACATCCGCACCAGCCCACGACCTGTCGCGGTCAATGCCGGATTTACTGTGGCAGAGCCGGAAGGGCGGGACTGACATGACGATCGAAACGGTGACCGAGTCCGTGAGTGAGGGCGCGCTCTGGCTGCCGCGCGCCCGGGTCGTACCCCTGTCCGCCCCGCCCTCGTCGTACACCGCGGCGGTCGAGCGGTACCTCATCGGCGCGGGCATCGCGAAGTCCTCCGCGCGCATCTACCGGATCTCGCTGACGACGTGGGGATGGATACTCGCCGGCGAACCCGCGCCGACAGCACGCGGCCGAAACCCTGCGCAAGGCCCTGACAAAGCTCCACGACGCGTTCGGGTCAGGAGCGGGTCTGGCGGCGAAGGTCGAGGCCGATCTCGGTTTCCACCTGATGTTGTGCCAGCTCTCCGGCAACTCGGTTCTCGTCAAGACCTGGCGGCAGCTTGAGGGACCGATGGGCGTGGTGATCATGAGCGCGGCCGGCGAACGCCGCGACGTGGCCACGTCGGTGGCCTCGCACACGCCCATCGTCGACGCGATCGCACGTGGAGACGCAGCAGCGGCCCAGGAGATCCTGCGCGCACACATGACCACGGCGATCGAGCGACTGGGCATCGAACACTGACGCACAACGCCCCGGCGGATGAGCGCACGGGTACTCACCGCGGCCGGGGGCGACGATCCTTCCGATTCCCCAGACCTCTGCCGTCGGGGCTACAGCCAGTATCGGCCGTGGTTCCCGCGACGCCGGAGCACCTACCGGAGTGATGATCCGATGCCAGTAGCTGACACCGTGCCTCTATAGGCACCGTTTCCTTTGGCGCTGATGGGTCGTTGATGGAGCATGGCGGACTTGGTTGGGCGATTGGTGCCGGACGAACCATGGATGCTGTTCCGGCGGGTGGTCCCGGTCAAGCACCCTCACGTGTGAACGATCACGTAATTCGGCTCAGTCGCTGATCTTGTGATCGAGCGGTGCTGTCAGTGGTCCCTGCCCTCGTGTCCCGGGTGTACTTAGCGGAGTTTCGAGGCGCTTCTTCCTCATCCGCCGCCTCGTCCTCGTCGAGGCCGTCTCCGACCTCGACGCCGAGAGCGAGGCCGAAGCCGACCGCGCCCTGCGCGCCACCCCCATCGGACATACCACCCTGATCGTCGCCCACCGCCCCTCCAACTTGAGCACCGCCGACACCGTCGTCCTCCTCGAAGGCGGCCGGATCGTCGACATGGGACCGCACCAGGCCCTGCTCGACCGCTGCCCGGCCTACGGCGGGTTGCTCAACCGGAAACCGCAGGAAGCCGAGTAGCCGACAGCCCTCCCAGCCAGAATGAGCGGTATCCCGTCCTCAGCCGCCTCGACGCCGAACCAGCAGCGGCGCGGCGGTGCCCGGAAACGGCTGCGGAAGGCGCGTCGGCTTCGTTTGCCGGGCAGGAGGCGGCGTCACCACCCTCGGGTTGGGGCCCTGATGACGCGCCGTGTCCCAGATGCGATGATGCTCGGCGACAAGGCGACGGCGGAACGAGGAAGCCGGTGTGAATCCGGCGCGGTCCCGCCACTGTGATCGGCGAGCGGATCCCGAACAGGCCACCTCCCGAAGGCGGGTGGGAAGGCCGGGACGAGCTTCGACCCGAGAGCCAGGAGACTCACGCGGTCGCCTCCTCGACGAACCCGGGGCGGATTTCCCCGGAGGAGGGTGGTTCGGCATGCCCGTGAGGCCGGCCGAGGGAGCGCACGAGAGCCCGGTGGGCACAGGACCGGTCGGCACAGGAGCGGTCGATCCGGTGCCGTGCCGGGTCGTCGTGTGCCAGGACTGCTGCTGCGGCAGTCCCAAAGTGACCGGGGTCGATCACACGGCGCAGACCGCGCGCCTGCGCGAGGCCGCTCCCGTACGCGTCTCCGCCTGCCTGGACGTGTGCGATCAGGCCAACGTGATCGTCGTGCAGCCCTCCGTCGCCGGACGGGCCGCCGGGGCACGGCCGGTCTGGCTGGGCCTGGTCAACGACCCGGCCGCGACCGAGGACATCGCCGCCTGGGTGCGGGCGGGCGGCCCCGGGATCGCTGCCCGGCCCGAGATCCTCGACCTCTACGCCTTCACCCCGCCTCGGCGCCGCGCGGCCACCTGAGCCCGCGCGGCCTGCGCACCGACCCCTCCATACCACCCTTGCGAGAGGAACCTTTCCATGACGGGCAGACGTCCGCTGTCCCCCCTGCTGGCCATGACCACAGCTCTGCTGATCTCCGGTTGCGGCACAAACGCCCAGGACAACGCCGGTGGCGCCGAAAGGCCCGCCGCGAAGGGCTTCCCGGTCACCGTGTCCAACTGCGGAGTGAAGACGACGTTTCAGCACCCGCCGCGGCGCGCGGTGTCACTGAACCAGCACGCTACCGAGGTGATGCTGGCGCTCGGGCTGGAGAAGTCGATGGTCGGCACGGGCTACCTCGATGACGAGATCCTCCCCGAGTACCGGGCCGCCTACGACAAGGTGAAGGTGCTGTCGAAGGAGTATCCGTCGTACGAGACGCTGCTGGCCGCCGAGCCCGACTTCGTCTACGGCGGCTGGGCCTCCACCTTCGACGAGAAGGAGGGCCGCTCCCGTGACGCCTTCACCAAGGCCGGCATCAACACCCGCCTCAACATCGAGGAGTGCCCGTCCGGGCCGGTGACGATGACCCTGATGGACCGGGAGATCCGCGAGGTCGCCAAGGTCTTCGGCGTCCCCGAGCGGGCCGAGCGGCAGATCGAGCGGCTGCACACCACCCTGGAGGAGGTGGACGAGCAACTCGACGGCGTCGAGCCGGTGAAGCTGTTCGTCTACGACAGCGGCGACAAGACCGCCTTCACCGCGGGCGGCGCGGGCATCGGCAACGACATGATCGAGCGGGCCGGAGGGGTCAACCTCTTCGCCGACCTCGACAAACCGTTCGGTGACGTGTCGTTCGAGCAGGTGGCCGAGCGGGCGCCCGAGGCCATCGTCATCTACGACTACGGCGACCAGACTGTGGCGCAGAAGAAGGAGTTCCTGCTCGCGAACCCGGCGCTGAAGGACGTGCCCGCCATCAGGAACCAGCGGTTCGCGGTGCTGCCGCTGTCCTCCACCGTCGTGGGCGTACGGGTACCCGCGGCCGTCTCGTCGCTGGCCCGTCAGCTCCACCCGGACCGCTTCCGGTGACCGGCGTGACAGAGCCGGCCGCCGCCGGCCGAGACGCTGTCACGGGGAAGGCGGGCGGGGTGCCGGCTCCTGTAGAGGCGGTCGGCAAGAGCTCCCCCGGGGCCGGGGCCGCGCAGGCCGTGACCGGAGGCCGCAGGCTTCCCTACGCCCTGGTGCTGGCCGGGCTCGCCGCCCTGGTGGCGGTGGCGGCGACGTTCGGGATCGCGGCCGGTTCGGTCACGATCCCGGCCACAGAGGTGTGGGGCATTCTGCTCCACCACCTGCACCCCGCCCTGGCCGATGCGACGTGGCCCCCCGTGCGGGAGACGATCGTCGCCGATGTCCGGCTGCCCCGGGTACTGCTGTGCGCGGTGGTGGGAGCCGGACTGTCGGTGGCGGGGATGGCGTTGCAGGCCCTGGTCCGCAATCCGCTCGCCGATCCGATGCTGCTGGGGGTGTCGTCGGGCGCGAGCGTCGGCGCGGTGCTGGTCCTCGTCTTCAACGTGACGCTGTTCGGAGCCTTCTCGCTGCCGCTGGCGGCGTTCTGCGGTGCTCTGGCGGCCCTGGTCGCGGTGTACTTCCTGGCCCGCTCCGGCGGACGGATGACCACCGTGCGGCTGGTCCTGGCGGGCGTGGCGATGGCCGAGGTGCTGTCGGCGGTGGCGAGTTTCCTCGTGGTCACCTCCAACGACCCCCACAAGACTCAGTCGGCGATGCGCTGGATGCTGGGCGGGCTGGCGGGCACCACCTGGACGATGGTGTGGATCCCGGCTGCGGCTGTCCTGCTCGGCACGGCCGTCCTGCTCGGCGTGACCCGTCCGCTGAACCTGCTGCTCGCAGGGGAAGAGGCCGCAGCCGCCCTCGGCCTGGACGTCCACCGCTTCCGTGCTGCGCTGTTCATACTGGTCGCGCTGATGATCGGCACGATCGTCGCGGTCAGCGGACAGATCGGCTTCGTCGGCCTGATCCTGCCGCACGTCGTACGGCTCCTGGTCGGGGCCGACCACCGCCGTGCACTGCCTGCCGCAGCCCTGCTCGGCGCGGCCTTCCTGATCGCCGCCGATCTGGCCGCGCGCACCCTCATGAGCCCCGAGGAGATCCCCGTCGGCATCCTCACCGCCCTGGTCGGCGGCCCGTTCTTCCTCTGGCTGATGCGCAGGAGGGCACGATGACCGGACGGCCGCAAACGGCACCCGGGGCCCTGGACATCGACGACGTGTCGGTGCTCGTCGACGGCAGGCCGCTGGTGGACCAGGTCTCCTTGACGGTGTCCGCGGGAGAGGTGGTCGGGCTCGTCGGCCCGAACGGCGCCGGCAAGTCCACCCTGCTGCGTACCGTCTACCGGGCACTGCGCCCCACGTCGGGCCGCGTGCTGCTGGACGGGACGGACGTCTGGCGGATGCCCGGCAAGCGCCTGGCACGGCACCTGGCGGCCGTCCTGCAGGAGCACGCCGGGGACTTCGAGCTCACCGTGTACGAGGTGGTGGCCATGGGCCGTACCCCGCACAAGCGCCCCTTCGCGGGCGACGACGCCGACGACCGCGCCATCGTCACGGCGGCCCTGACGGAACTGGATGCCGCCGACCTGGCCGACGCACCCTTCGACCGGCTGTCGGGCGGGGAGAAGCAGCGCGTCCTGATCGCCCGCGCACTCGCCCAGCGGGCCGGGACGATGGTGCTGGACGAGCCCACCAACCACCTCGATCTGCGCCACCAGCTCGACGCGCTGCGGCTCGTCCGCCGCCTCGGAGTCACCGCCGTGGTCGCGTTGCACGACCTCAACCTCGCCGCTTCGTTCTGCGACCGCCTCTGCGTGATGCAGGCCGGACGTGTGGTCGCCCACGGCGCACCACGGGACGTCCTCACCCCCGCCCTGCTCGCTGACGTCTACCGCGTCGAGGCGGACGTCACCGAGCATCCCCGCACCGGCCTGCCCCAGGTGACACTGCTCACCGGCGAGGACCTGACCAGTGACCGGCCCGGACAGCGTCAGGGGGTCACGCCGGCATGACCGCATCCGCACCCGCTCGTGCGCCTGCCGGGGCTGTCGCCGCCGCGCTGGACGATGTGGCGGGGCTCGGAGGATTCTTCACCCTGGCCGTAGGCGGACCGGACCAGGGCTGGCATCCGGTCACCGACGCCTACGCCCGGGGCTTCGCCGACCTCGCGGAGGCGATCGCCGACCGGTACGACACCCGCGAGAGGCGCATCGGCGTCTCCATAGCCCAGCTCGGACACGCCGCACGCCTGTGGTCCCCGGTCCTGGCCTGCACACTCCTGCACGGCATCGTCCCCGACCTGGCGGGGCTGCACCGCGCTGACGATGGTCCCGTCCTGCGGCTGCCCACCCCCACCGGCTGGTACGCCGATCGGATCCCGCATCTCACCGAGGCGCTGTACGAGTTGGTGGTCGAGCAGCACCTGGGACCGCTGGCCGCCGGGCTCCGCGTCAAGATCTCCCCCCGTCTCCTGGACGGAAACGCTGCCTCCGCACTGGCCGGGACGGCCCAGGTGCTCCTGACGGCACGGCCGGACCTGCGCGGCCCCCTCACCGAGCTCACCGCCGACCTGCTCACCACCGGACGCCTGGCCGGCACCGGCCGCTTCACCGGGCCCGGCCTGACCTTCCGCCGCCGCAGCTGCTGCCTCTTCTACCGCACTCCGGCGGGCACGAAGTGCGGGGACTGCTGCCTGGCTCGATGAATCAGCCGACGGACGGAGTACCAGGGGGACGCGGCCGGCCAAGGCGCCGCGCCTTGCTCTCGCCCACCGGACCCTCGGCCGCCACGCCGTGCAGCACGTGGGCGAGGACCTCGGCACCGCGCACGACACGCGGCCCGGGACGGTTGAAATGGGCAGGACCGTCCAGGTTCCAGACCTGCCCAGCCCGCACGGCGGGCAGTTCGTCCCAGCCCGGCAGCGAGGTGAGCAACTCGTGCTCGCTCAGGGTGCGCACGGGGCTGAAGCCGCACGGCAGCACGAGGACGACGTCCGGCCGGGCGGCGCGTACGGCCGCCCGTTCCATGGGCCTGGTGTGCTCGCCGGGTGCCGCGAGCAGCGGCTCACCGCCCGTGCAGGCGATCTGTTCGGGCGCCCGGTGTCCGGCCGGCCACAGCGGATCGAGCCATTCGATGGCCACCACACGGGGGCGTGGACGCCCCGACGTCAGCCGGCGTACGGCCGCGAGCCGGGCCGCAGCAGGGCCCTGCGCTGCTCGGCGACGTCCCGAACACCCAGCAGTCCTCCACCCGCACGGGGCAGTCCAGCACGTCATCCAGGGCGCGGGGCTCCAGGCTCAGCACCTTCGGCCCGCCGCCGTCCAGGACACGTACCGCCGCCGACACCCCGCTGTAGGTGACCGCGCACACCTCGCACAGGTCCTGGGTGAGCACCACGTCCGGGGCGAGCGCGGCCGGTGCCGCGGAGTCGAGGGTGTAGAGGGAGGATCCGCTGTGCGCGGCGTCGCCGACCGCGGCCGAGATCTCCCGGCTGCTGAGCGCGTCCGCGTGGAACTCGGCGCCGGTGACCACCGGCACGTCCTCGATGCGTCCGAGCGGCCAGTCGCACTCGTGGGTACGGCCCACCAGGTCGTCGACCAGTCCGAGTTCGGCCACGATGTCGGTGGCCGCCGGGAGCAGGGAGACGATGCGCATGACTCGACCGCACGGGTCCCGATCCGCCCTTCGGCCGCCCGGCATCTCCCCGTGACTGCCGGCGGCCCGGGCCGCGGACGGCCGAGAGGGTGCAGGGCCGTGCCCTCTCGGCCGGCCGCCCGGGTCAGGACGTGGACAACTCGGTGCGGACCGTGCGGGCCGCGGCGACCAGGTTCTCCAAAGACGCGCGGGTCTCGGACCAGGTGCGGGTCTTCAGGCCGCAGTCGGGGTTGACCCACAGCCGCTCGGCGGGGATGGCCGCAAGTCCCTTGCGTAGCAGGGCCGCGGCCTCGTCCGCGCTGGGCACGCGTGGGGAGTGGATGTCGTACACGCCCGGTCCGGCCTCGCGGGGGTAGCCGTGCGCGGCCAGTTCGCGTGCGACCTGCATGTGGGAGCGGGCGGCCTCCAGAGTGATGACGTCGGCGTCGAGGTCGTCGATGGCCTGGATGATGTCGCCGAATTCGGCGTAGCACAGGTGGGTGTGGATCTGCGTGTCCGGCCGTGCCTCGCCTGGGTGATCCGGAACGCCTCGGTCGCCCAGGCGAGGTACGCGGCGCGGTCGGCCGCGCGCAGCGGCAGGGTCTCGCGCAGGGCGGGCTCGTCCACCTTGATGACCGAGGTCCCGGCCGCCTCAAGGTCGTTCACTTCGTCGCGCAGGGCGAGGGCGACCTGGCGGGCGGTGTCGGCGAGGGGCTGGTCGTCGCGGACGAAGGACCAGGCAAGCATGGTGACGGGGCCGGTGAGCATGCCCTTGACCGGACGGTCGGTGAGTAGGGTCGGGGACTGGCGCGGTGGCGTGATGCTCCGTTTCCAGTCCCCGCCGCTTCAAACCGTGCATGCAGTTCTCCCGCACACGGCTTTCCGACATCGTTCACCGACTGGCATGCGCCGTCGCCCTGTGCACGTTTCCGGTGAGACGGTAGACACCGAGCCGGGTGATCCACCCGTAGGTAAACCGGGTGGCCCAGTTCCTGCCCGCGAGTCTGTGTTTCCCGCTGGCGAGAATCGCCAGCCGTTCGTGGACGTAGCCGTCAATCACGTTAAACTTCCGTCCGGAGTTCCCGTTGCGGAAGTATGCAGCCCAGCCCCGCAGCACGGGGTTGAGATCGGCTACCACGGCGGATACCGACCGCTCCGTCTTCGAGCGAGCGGTTGCCGCGCGGACTTTATCCCGCAGTACCCGCATCGCTCTGGCCGAGGGCCAGCGTTGCAAGTAGTACTTGCCCCGCCATTTCCACGATTCCATCTTCCGGTGGTGGAAGCCGAGGAAATCGAAGCCCTGCCCGCCTCGGATGAGGCAGACAATGCCGGTCTTCTCGGGGTGCAATTGCATCCCGAGCTGTTCCAGCACTCGTGCCGCTAACTCCCGGGCCTGTTCAGCCCGTTGTTCGGTCGGCGACATGACTACGAAATCATCACAGTACCTCACCAGCGTCCCCAGTCGGCGTCCCTCGTTCTGCCACGCCTCATCGAGAACGTGCAGCGCGATATTCGCCAGCAACGGGGAAATCGGTGAGCCCTGAGGAGTTCCCGCCCCGGTCGGGGACGTCACCCCGCCCTCCAAGACGCCCATCCGAAGCCAGGCCCGGATCAGCTTCAGCATCGACCGGTCCACCACACGCCGTGCCACCTGAGCCATCAGCGCCTCGTGATCGATCGTGCCGAAGCAGTCCCGGATATCGGCCTCGAACACCCACTCCCGCCCCTGGTTGGCGGCCACGCGCACGGCTTCGCACGCGTCGATCGCGGACCGTTTCGGCCGGAAACCGTAGCTCGCCTCGGTGAACTGGGCCTCGAAGACCGGTTCAAGGACCAGTTTCGCAGCCGTCATCACCACCCGGTCCGCCACGGTGGGGATCGACAGCGGCCGGAACTCTCCCGGCCGCCCCGGTTTGGGAATCTGGACCTGCCGCAGCGCTGACGGACGATACGTATGCGCCCGTATTTTCTGCGAAAGGTCCTGGAGGAATGCATCCACCCCCGAGGATTCCACCGCGTCGACGGTCATGCCGTCCACGCCGGGGGCACCCCGGTTTGCACACACAACGGCCCACGCCCGCCTGAGAACGTCCATGCGGTGGACATGGCTGTACACGGCGTGAAACCGTCGTTCGGGTTCTTGCTTGGCACAGCGGTAAAGCGTCCGCTGCAGGGCTCGGACCTTGTCCAAAGGACGGCGGCCCGGTCCTGCGGCGCCTTCCTCCCGGCGGATGGAACTAGCCGAATCGGCACTCACCCGGGTCCCTCCCTGTTCGCAATTCGCATCGATGAAGCAGGGGCCCTTCCAGGGCCCCGGGGAGAGTCCCGATCGCCCGTTTTGATCATGGGATGCCGTGGAGACGGTAGGTCGGGACTCTCCCTTCCTGCCGCGACGAGTGTCCGACCGTCACTGACGAACGCTGCTCCTGCGTTGACTCCCGTCACGGTGGCTGGGCGAGGAGTCATCGGGCCGCGGGGCGTCAGTGCTCCGGTCGATGGGTGGAGCGGTAGCGGCCGGGGGCCTGGCCGACGACGCGTTTGAACGCGCGGGCGAAGGCGAACTCCGAGTCGTAGCCCACCTCGCGTGCGATGCGGCGCAGAGGCGCCCGCCCTTCGCGTAGCAGCCGGGCGGCGAGTGTCATCCGCCACGCGGTGACGTAGGCCATGGGGGTCTGGCCGGTCAGTGTCGTGAAGCGGCGGCTCAACCCTGTTCGCGGGACGCCGGCAGCGCGTGCGAGCGCTTCCACGGTCCAGGGTCGCCCGGGGTCGCCATGTACAAGGGCGAGAGCGGTGCCGACTGCCGGGTCGCGCAGCGCCTGTGCCCAGCCGTCGGTCTCGGCGGCCGGGGCGAGGAGCCAGGACCGCAGGGCGTAGACCAGCAGCAGGTCCAGGATGGATGCCACGACCGCGGGCGCGCCTGGTTGGGCGCTGTCGACCTCGGCCGCGAGCAGGTCGACGGCTGCGGCCAGGCTGGTGCCGCGCGCCTGGCTGGCGGGGATGTGCACCACGGTGGGCAGCGACGCGGTGAACGGGTGGCGCGGCGCGGGCTCCAGCAGGTAGGCCCCGCAGAGCAGGGCTGTTATCGGGCCGTCCCCCTCGATGACCAGATCGGCGGCGGACATCCGTTCGAGCGTTGCGCCGAACATCTCTTCGAAGCGCCGTGCCGGGCGCCCGACGATGTCGGAGACAACGTGCCCGACGCCAGAGGGTAGGAGGGCGACGTCGCCCTGGGCAATGAGGATCGGTTCGCCGCTGTCGGGAGTGAGGTAGTAGGCGCCGGTGGTGACCACGTGGACGGTGACGATCGAACGCGGGGGGAACGCAATGCTCCAGGGTGCGCTCAGGCGTGTGCGGCCGTAGGAGACGCTGCCGGTGCGGGTGGTGGCGACGATGTCGGCCACCACGTCGGCAATGAAGTCGCGAGGTGGAGTTTCGGATATGAATCTGTCGAGAACTGTCATGGATCGTGCTTCGGGATCTCTCTTACGGTGTGAGTCGTTCACAGTCAACTTACTCGCTGGGAGGCGAAGCGTGGGCACCACTGTTCTCGTTCTGGGGGCGACCGGCCGGACTGGCCGACGCGTTGTTGCGGACCTGCTGCGGCGGGGGGCGGCTGTCCGTGCGGCCAGCCGCAACCCTGGTCGGCCGGCGCCGGGCGTTGAGCCGGTCCACTTCGACTGGTCCGACCCGCGCACCTACGGACCGGCTCTGGACGGGGCCGATGGGGTCTACCAGGTGCTGCAGCCGGCGGCCGTTGACCCGTCCGCGGATGTCGCGGTTCTGCTGGACGCAGCCGCCGAGGCGGGGGTGCGCCGCCTGGTCCATCTCTCCAACGCGACCGCGCACCTGCTCGGCGAGGACTTCCCGATGCGACGGGTGGAGCAGCTCGTCGAGGCGTCGCCGGTGCCCAGTACGATCCTGCGGCCGAACGTGTTCGCCGAGATCTTCACCGAGCATCCGGCGATCGCGCGGGGCGTGCGCGACGGCGTCGTGGCACTCCCGGCGGGCGACGGGCGTGTGGCGCCGGTCTCCGTGGCGGATGTGGCCACGGTCGCCGCAGTGGCGCTGACCGAGGACGGGCACGAGGGCAAGGCGTATGTGCCGACTGGCCCCGACGCGCACTCGTTTGCCGAGCTGACCAGCATCGTGTCCAATGTGGTTGGAAAGTCGGTGCGCTACCGCCCCCTAGAGCCGGACGAGTTCCGCTCCGCCGTGCTCGGCACCGGTGCCCCGGCCCACGTCGTCGACTTCTACATTGCGATGTACGACGGCATCCGCCGAGGCTGGGCGGCAGAGCCGACCGGCGACGTGCTCCAGGTCACCGGACGGGCGCCGATCAGCTTCGCATACTACGCCCGCGGCGCGGCGGAGGCGTGGCGTTGAGGGCCAGGACGGACATCTCCGTTCTGGGCGAGGAGCGAGGCGGAGGGTTGGGGCGAGCGGCAGGTTCCGGGGGCATGCGGCGGTCTCCGATGCCGGCCCTGATACGCCATCCCAATTCGCGGTCGCATCGTCGTGGGGCTTGTTGACGACGAGCATGTTTTCTAGTTTTTGAGATTTGCAAGGTTGCCGTGCTCGTTGCGTCATCATCTCCTACGTTTGTCGGGCCCGGTGCAGCGCCCTCGCTCGCGCCTGTCGAGAAGGTGGTAGTGCCGCCCGGGCTGCTCGACTCGCTTACGCGGGTTCCCGATCCGCGTGATCGGCGTGGAGTGCGCTTCCAGCTGTCGACGCTGCTTGCGGTAGGCGTGTGCGCAATGACCAGCGCGGGCCACAACTCTCTGACGGCGATCGCCGAGTGGGTACGCCGCTGCGATCAGACCGTGCTGGCCCGTCTGGGCTGTCCCTTCGATCCCTTCTCCGGCCGCTTCAGGGCCCCTGGCGAGCGGACCTTGCGCGACGTCTTCGCACGGGTAGACGCTGCCGCGCTAACCGCAGCCGGCTTCGCCCGGCTCGCCGCGCTGGCGCCGCCGGTCCCCGGGGCGCTGTGTCCCGATGGCGGGTCCGAGCGCGAACAGCGCCGTTCCAATCGGGCAGCCGCCGTCCGTCAGGAAGGGCGACCACGCCGTCGTGCGCTCGCCGTGGACGGCAAGTGCCTGCGCGGAGCGGTCCGGCCAGACGGCAGTCGCGTCTTCGTCATCACCGCCGTCCGCCACGACGACGCCCTAACCCTCGCTCTGAGCGAGATCGGCGCCAAGACCAACGAAATCCCCGAGTTCGCCCCGCTCCTGGACACCGTCGACGACGCGGACCTGACCGATGCCGTCGTCACGGCGGACGCCCTGCATGCCCAGACTGACCACGCCCGCTACCTCGTCGAAGACCGCCGAGCGCACTACCTGCTGTCCGTGAAGGACAACCAGCCCACCCTGGCACGACAGTTGAGGAAGCTCCCCTGGACGCGGGTGCCCGTCCTGGACCGCTCGCACGATCGCGGTCACGGCCGGGAGGAGATCCGCGAGGTCAAGGTCGTCACCGTGAACGGACTGCTGTTCCCGCACGCCCGTCAGGTGGTGCGCATCCACCGCAAGCGCCGCCGCCTCGGCGCGACGAAGTGGCAGGCCGAGACGGTCTACGCCGTCACCGACCTGACCGCCGAGCAGGCCACTGCACAGGAAATCGCGGCTTGGGCCCGCGGACACTGGATCATCGAAAACACCGTGCACTGGACCAAGGACGTCACCTTCGCCGAAGATGCCAGCCACGTCCGTCGCCATCACACCCCTGCTGCCATGAGTGCGCTGCGCGACCTCGCCAGAGCCTCCCTCCACCGAGCAGGCTGGGCCAACATCGCCAGCGGCCGACGCGCCCACACTCACCCCGCAGCCGTCCTCGACCTCCACGGCATCCCGTGATTAACAAACGGACGAATCCGACTCTCCCCGGGGCCCTGGGGGCCCTTCGCTCCCAGCGGGTTGTGTTGTCCCGCCGATCGGCACTACTACGGCCCCCTCCGACTGCCTCTCGACAGCCTGCCATTTCCCGGTTCTGCCGGTTATAGGCAGGCCACGCTTCCCGGGCCGCATACCCGGGGCCGAGGAGGCTCTCTCCAGTTCCCAGGACAACCTTCCGACCATTCCACGCCCCTTACGCCGGGAGGTTCTTCGGCAACCGCTCCAGGTCCGAGATCGCCTTCCGTGGCCTTCGCCAAACAAGCACAGGCTCGGCTCCTCCTTGGCCCGCCCGCGGGCGGGGGTTAAATGACGACGCTGCAGGCTTCACTTCATGTTGCGGACTGGTCGGTTGCACGCCCCCGAAGGGTGCTTGTCACTCCACTTCGACGCCACCATTTCGAGCGACGCCGGGAGTCAGCTACCGGGGACCCTGGCGTCTCCCCGGACCGGACTCGCACCGGCTGGCCGCCCTGAGCTTGTCGCCCGGTTACATCCCCTCCACCTCCTCTGAACTGGGACGATGCCCGAACTGCTGGACGTACGCTTGATCTTTAACCTCGGACTGAAGGGCCACGAAGTTTCCGGACAGGTTCCTCCCATCTCTGGTTGATCGCCGATCGACACCCAACAACACGTGCCCTTCGCTCCGCCTCCATTACGGAGGTTTCATCACTACTACGGGACATTCCGCCCTCCCGACGCGCGACCGGTACTCCGGCTCTCACGACTCCTCGCCACTTGCCTCTTCCTCCCGCAATCCACGTCAAACCCGTGAATCGCCGCTTCGCGTCAAGGAGTTCTCCTGCTCCGCTGTGAAGCCCGGACTGAGCTCGCGCCACCTTCATGCCGAACACCGCCAGACCAATAGACAGGCACCCGTCTGGCTAATCCCAGGACAGCATTGAGGCCCTGGTTTCGATGTCATCTAAGTGGTCCGATTCGGAAGTTCTTCGGGGGGCGTAATGACTTGAAGCGGAGGAGGCAATTGGGAAACTCTACGAGTGGCCCGTTTCCGGACCCCGCCCGTGAACCCGGCCTGTGTGTACTTCCGGCCGTACCCTGTCAGACCTGTTCCAGCTCGGTCTTGACGGAGGTCGCGGCGCGGACGAAGGCGGCGACCTGGCGAGAGGTGGACTCCCGGTGCCAGGCGATCACGAGGGTGGCCGGCTCGGCGTCGAGGACAGGACGGCTGACCGTACCGGGTGGCAGACGATCACGGATCGATTCCGGGAGCACCGCAACCATCCGCCCGAGCCGGACAAGTTGCAGCAGTTGCCCGGTGTCGGTGACGAGGTGGCCGGTCACCTCGGGGCGAGACTCTGGCCAGCGGGGCTGGGTTCCGCCGCGCAGGTCGGCCATGTACACCGTGGTGCGGGCGGTCAGGGGGTGGTCGTCCGGGAGCACCACGACCTGGCCTTCGACGTGGAGGTCGTCGCTGTCCAGGCCGCTCAGGTCGTTCTGCGGCCGGTGCAGCAGTGCGAGGTCGGCGCGGCCGTCGCGGACCATCGCGGCGCGTTCGCCGACGCTGAAGGCGAGGTCGACCGGAACGGCGTCGGGGGTGGCAGCGTAGCGGTCCAGGATCGGCTGCAACAGGTCGGCGTCGCTGCCGGGTTTGAGCGCCAGGACCAGCCGCGGGGTGGTTGCCGCCGCCCTTCGCGCACGGCGCACCGCAGCGGCCACCGCATCCAGTGCGACGCGTCCCTCGGCCAGGAACACCTCCCCGGCCGCCGTGAGGCGGATCCCGCGACTGGTGCGGTCCAGCAGGGTGAGGCCCATCCGCTGTTCGAGCAGGCGGATCGCCCGGGACAGGGGTGGCTGGGCGATGCCCAGCCGCTGCGCGGCCCGCCCGAAGTGCAGTTCCTCGGCGACCGCGACGAAGTAGCGCAGTTCCCGGGTCTGGACGTCCATACCCCGAGGGTATCGAGCGAGACCAGTCCGGTCCTGGCCTGGGGGAACGACAGGTGGTTCGCTGACCACATGAGTGATGACGCAACGATCGCCCTGGTGACGGGGGCGAACAAGGGCATCGGACGAGCCGTCGCGGGCCAGCTCGCGAGGCTCGGCATGACGGTGGTGGTCGGCGCCCGAGATCCGGAGAAGGGCGCCGGGGCAGTGGCCGAGATCAACGCGGCGGGTGGTACCGCGCACCCGATCGGCCTCGACGTGACCGACCAACGCGGGGTGAGCGCGGCGGCCGAGCAGATCGCCGAGCGGTTCGGCCGCCTTGACGTCCTGGTCAACAACGCCGGCATCTCCGGCGACCTCGGGGCGCAGGCGCCGGGCTCCGCGCACCTCGACGAGCTGCGGGCGGTGTTCGAGACGAACCTGTTCGGTGTCGTCACCGTGACCGAGGCGATGCTCCCGCTGCTGCGCCGTTCGCCGACGGCGCGGATCGTGAACGTCTCCAGCGGAACCTCCTCGATGACCTGGACGACCGATGCCACCCACTACCTGAGCCGGCTGCCGGGGGCGCTGGCCTACCCGGTGTCGAAAGCCGCGCTGAACATGCTCACCGTGCAGTACGCCAAGGCCCTGTCGGGCGATGGGATCCTGGTGAACGCGATCGCACCCGGCGCCTGTGACACCGACTTCACCAAGAGTGTGCCTGGCCAGCTGTCCCGGACAGCGGAGGACGGCGCCACGATCGTGGTGCGGCTGGCCACCCTCGGCCGCGAGTGCCCGACTGGTGGCTTCTTCGACGACAACGGCAGGCTGCCCTGGTGAGCGGGTCGGAAGGCAGGACGACGGGTGCCCTGAGGGGCAGGGCAGCGCTGGTCACCGGTGGCTCACGCGGAATCGGCGCGGCGGTCGTGCGGCGTCTCGCCGCCGACGGGGCAGCGGTGGCCATCAACTACCGGATCCAGGCCGACGCGGCCGAACGGCTCGCCGCCGAGATCAATACCGCTGGCGGCCACGCCATCACCGTGCAGGGTGATGTGGCCGTGGCTGCCAGGCCGCCGAAGTGCTCGATCCCGGCGTTGCTGACGAGGATGTCGAGCCCGCCGAGTCCCCCAGCGGCCGTCTCGACGACCTGGTGGATCTCCTCGGCCACGGCCACATCATGCCTGCCCATACATCCGGACCCAGGATGAAAATGACTCACTGGTCAGAAAGGGTTGTCCAAGTAGAGGCGACAAGCGCAGTCCAGTGCTTCCTCGGGACTGCCATGGGGGAACCCTGAGGGCAGGATCTGGTTCTCGTAGCGGTCGCTGCTGGCCAGATACAGCCCGAAGCCCCAGTGCCGGGCCGAGCCGTTATACCGCAGCCGGATCAATGGTTGGACCGTCCCGTCGGGCAGGTGTGCCTCGACGTAGACAAACGCGCCCCGGTAGCGGAACTCCAGCTCACCGGCCTGCGGCCAGTGTGCGGCGGCGTGGGCACGCAGCCGCTGCCCGACAGAGATCTTGGTGGACTCCGGTGGGGTAGCCATGACGGCCATCGTGCCCCACCGGCATGATCACCGTCGCCTCGTGGTTGATCATGACATGAGGTCGATGACGATGCCCGTGGTGGCGGCCTGCCCGGTGCGGGTGACCGGTGCGATCCGGCGGGTGCTGACCCGACGTGCCCGAGGCCACACGACCCCGTATCGGGACAAGGTCCACGCCCGGATCGTGCTGCTGGCCGCTGATCGGCGCTCGAACGCGGCGATCGCCAGGGCGGTCGGTGTCAGCTTGGACACGGTGCGCACCTGGCGGGGCCGCTTCGCCTCGCAGGGGTTGGCGGGGTTGCAGGGGTTGGCGGGGTTGCGCGACCGTGCCCGCTCAGGTCGGCCGCCGCGGTTTAGCTCGGTGCAGGTCGCGCAGGTCAAGTCGCTGGCCTGTCAGTTACCCGCCACCGCCGGGGCGCCGTTGCCGCGGTGGTCGTGCCCGGAACTGGCCCGCGAGGTGGTGACCCAGGGCGTGGCCGAGGCGATCTCGGCGGCGACGGTGCGCCGATGGCTGGCGCGGGAGGCGATCAAGCCCTGGCAGTACCGGTCGTGGTTGTTTCCCGGGACCCGGAGTTCGCGGCCAAGGCCGGGCGGGTGCTGGATCTGTACGAGGGTCGCTGGGAGGGTCGGAGGCTGGGGCCGCGGGAGTTCGTGATTTCCAGTGACGAGAAGACCTCGATTCAGGCTCGGCGTCGCTGTCATCCCAGCTTGGCACCGGGGCAGGCGCGGATGATGCGGGTCAACCACGAGTACGAGCGGGGTGGCGCGCCGGCGTATCTGGCCGCCTACGACGTGGGGCGGGCGCGAGTGTTCGGCCGCTGTGCGCCCTCGACGGGGATCGTGCCGTTCATGGCGTTGGTCGAGCAACGCCTTGCCGACTTCGAGTCGCGCTACAACACGACCGCGCGACCGTTCCCGTGGAAGTTCACCCGCGATGACCTGCGTGACCTGCTCGCGCGCGTCGATCAACACGAACAACGGGAGGCTGCCATCGACCTTCCGTCTGCCGCGTGATCAACCCCCGAAGAACTTGCAGTGGTTCACTCGCGTTCGCCTTCTCAGCCCCCGCCTGCCGCATCCAGTGCGGCTTTTCCATGACGCTCACCACCACGGCCCATTCACCGCAGCAGCTCATGGCGGTTTGGCACCTGCACCTGCATACCGATGCCGAAGGACCTGGGTGCGTAGGCGGGCAGCTGGAAAACGGACTGAAGCGGCGGCCGCCGCCGGCGCCGCCGATCCGCAGGCTTTGACGTCTCCAGATCTCGTCGACCACCAGCACCACATCTTCGCCGTGCAGATGTTCCAGCACGTACTCCCGCACGTCATCGCCCACCATGTCGGCACCCCACTTGGCTCGACCGCAACGCCAGCACCAGTTCCCGTACCCGACGCCGGGGTTCAACCCGCGCGAACCGGCCCGCTATCCGAGACATCAGGCCCTCGAACACCTCCTGCCAGCGAGCAGGGTCTACGCTGTGCCCCGCGGCTACCCTGTGATCGTTTGTCTTCAGATACCGATGATCACCGGTGGTCGCGCCCGTCTTCACGACTGCTCGGTCACCGCGTCTCGCTCGGGGCGCGCAGCGGTCGCCCGCCAGCTGATGCCAGGAGGACACATGCAACGCGGTGAAGTCTGGTGGGTCGACTTCGACGAGCGACGTCCGGTCGTGCTGCTATCGGACGAGGAGTCATCCGGGTTCCAGGCGATGCAGGTCGTCGCGCCGGCGGGCGTCGACATCAGCGGTCTGGCCGTCGAGGTGCGAGTTGGCGCCATGGAAGGGCTGCCCTTTGAGGGCGTGCTGCGGTTCGCGTTACCGCGTCCAGGCTTTACTCCTTGCACATGGCTGACCACCGTGGCCCGGGACGACCTGATCGAGCGGGCAGGCGTGTTGTCCTCCGCGAAGCTCAGCGAGGTTGGAGAGGCCCTCCGTACCGCTGGACAGAGGAGGGAGTGGACCCCGGTGACGGCTGCCGGACTCCACGAGATCAAAGATGCCCGCCGTTTCGGAGGACTCGACGAGTAGTGGACGCCTCTACAGCCCAACCGAGCTCGACGATGACCGGCGGCGGCCCCTCCCCGCCCCGCTCCAACAACAAGATCACGATCTACGGCTGGAGTACTGGTGCTCCAGCAAGATTTCGGTGCCTGACCTGCGGAGTTCGCTGGGCGGCTGGAGTGTAGCGGGCCGCAAGGTGGTCAGGTGTGGCCTTCGGTAGGCCGTCCCTCGATCGTGCGACTGCGCCGCAGGTAGCGACAGTGGCGGGCGACCGCTTGGCGTCGCCGGCGCCAGTTCGACCAGCTCAGCGCGTGGTGCCGTCCTCGGCAGCCATGAAGGTGCGGGGGCCGGGGACGACAAGCTGCCAGGAGTCGCCGAACCTCCGCCACTGTGAACTCGATTGCCCCGGCCGTCTCACCGGTGCCGCCCTTTTTCCCGGACCCGGTGGGCCGTTGCGGCCAGGAAGGCGTGCCTGCGCGTGCACTGCCGATCCTTCACCATCACGGCCGAGCTGGGATATCAGGCCCATACCGGCTCTGTCGGGCCGACTGCGAGGACGACGGAGCCCTGGGCCAGGGTATGCCGGTGGGCTTGCCGCGTTCGGAGCCGAAGGGGCTTGTGTAGCGCCGACGATGCCTTCACCGTCTGCCGGAACCTGCACGGCATTCGGCTGGCCGGCTTCTTCGACGCTGCGAACGCCGTGCTGGTCGGACGGCCCTCCGCGCCGGGCGCCCCCTCCCAGCGCAAGGCCGTACTGGACGCGCGCTCGACTCGCTGAACGTGCCGTTCATCGCCGATGTGGAGTGCGGTCACATCCCGCCGCACATGCCGATCGTCAACGGGGTGCGCGGCCCTGTGGTGTACCCCTCGACGCGCAACGAACTCACCCAGCCTGAACCGACCCCGGCCCCGGGTGCCCTCAGCGAGGAACAGGCGGGACCGTCAGGCCACGAAACGATGGCAGGGGAACTGCACGGCAGCCGCCGTGCGGCCCCGCCCGGTGCGTCAGCCGCCGTCGGTGGGCGGCGGGTCGGCGGCGCTGAGGATGCGCAGGATCTCGACCAGTGTCGAAAGTTGCTGACCGGTGAGCGGTTCGAACAGTTCCTCCGCCGCCGCTTCGTAACCGGCCGTCCACTCCTCGGCCAGTGCCGCCCCCTCCGCTGTCACCCGGAGAAGGACGGAACGGCGGTCGTCCGCGCTGGCATGCCGCTCAAGCAGGCCGTCGCGGACGAGCGCCTCGACCAGGCTGGACGCGGTCCCCTGGGCGATGCCGACCGCGAGCGCCAGCTCGGTGAGACGGATGGGCTGCGACCGTGCCACCTCCACCACCAGGCGGGACCTCGGTGTGGACACCCCGTGCTCGCCGAGACGCTCGTTGAAGTGACGCACGAGAACCTTCGCCGTGCGGCTGAACTCGTCGGCGACCTGTGCTGCCGTGAGCTTCCCGCCCTGGGGCACCGCGCACCTCCTCCTTGACGCGTCCATCATACGGAAGGTTTCATAGACGTAGATACATCGGTGCCGAACTATTCGATGCCTATGTATTAGGAGAGGTGGTCATGCTCGCGCGCACCCGGCGTGGCGACCGACATCGCGCGTACGGAGAGTGCGCGCTCAACCGTGCGGAGTGGAACCATGAAGATCTTCGTGACCGGCGGCAGCGGTTTCGTCGGCAACGCTCTCGTCCATCGCCTTGTCGCCGAAGGGCACGACGTCACGGCACTCGCCAGGTCGGGAGCCAGCGTTCAGCGCGTACGTGCGGCAGGCGCCCAGCCCATTCCCGGGGATCTCGCCGGCCTCCGCCAGGACGCCTCTCCGGCACCGAGCTGGCTCGCCGAGCTACAGGGGGCCGACGCGGTCGTGCACGTCGCGGCTCACATGGAGTTCTGGGGGCCCGACACGCTCTTCGAACAGGCCAACCAGATCCCGACCGTCGCCCTGCACGCCGCGAGCGTCGCGGCCGGGGTGCGACGCTTCGTACTCGTCAGTGCCGCATCCGTCTCCACAGGCAGCCAGCGCCGTCCCGTCGTCGACGAGTCGACACCGGAGGGCCGCCCGAACATCGCCTACAGCCGCGTCAAGCTGGCCACCGAGCGCGCCCTTCGGGACGCGCACAGCGGGAGCACCGAACTGGTGATACTCCGCCCGCCGTTCATCTGGGGCCGCGGGATGACGACGATCGACGAGATGGCCGAGGTCGCCAGGGCCGGACGGTTCGCCTGGATCGACCACGGCAAGCACATCGTCGACTTCGTGCACGTCGAGAACCTGGTCGGCGCCGTGCTCCTCGGGCTCACACACGGCCGCCACGGAGCCGCCTACTACGTGACCGACGGCACCCCGATGCCCATCCGCGACTTCCTGACCCCCTTGCTGGCCACCCGCGGCGTGGACCTGTCCAACAGCCGCAGCGTCCCCCTGGCGATAGCGGCGCCCACGGCGGCAATGATGGACCGCACGGCGCGCCTGCTTCGCCGGAAGTCCGCTCCCCCGCTGACGAACTGGCTCGTGAGCTTCACCGGCCGGGACCGTTCCTACGACATCACCGCCGCGCGGACCGAACTGGGCTACTCACCCGATGTGACACTGGAGAAGGGCTTGGTGGAGATGAGCCTCTCCTGAGACGTCCTGAGACGCCCGGGGCGGTCACCCAGAGTGTGGAAGCCTCGCCAGTGGCCAGGGCTCCGTCGTTCTCGCGGTCGGCCCGACAGAGCCGGTATGGGCCCGAGCCTGATGGCTCACCAGACGACAGCCGCTGACCTGGCGGAACGCGTACGCGGACACTGGGCAATCGAGAATCGTGAGAACCACGTCAGGGACGTGACGTTCGGGGAGGACGCCTCCCGGGTGCGGACCGGCAGCGCGCCGCGGGCGATGGCCTCCCTGCGGAATCCGGCCATCGGCACGCTCCGCTTGGCCGGACGGGACAACATCGCCGAGAGCCTGCGCCATCACGGGCGCGACATGGCTCGGCCGCCGACGACCCTCGGACTGACGTGATCATTTCCGGCCGATCGCGAGAACGACGGAGCCCTGGGTGAGCATGTCGCGTCTCGGTTTGGTGTTCGAGACCCACACGCCAAGGGCTCCTGGCCGTCAACGCCTGGGGCCGGGACGACGTCCCGGCCCCAGGCGTTGACGACTACTGCTGCTAGTCGCGGTGGGTCAGTGCTGGCCGTGGCCGCCGTCACTACGACGGCGTTGGAGCGTGAACTTCTCGAAGACCGACAGCTCACCTGTGGGCGTGATGATGTTGTAGTAGGTGACGTGGATGCGGGTCATGTCACCGGGGTGACGGCCCGGGTCGACGGCGAACTCGGCGAAGCCGTACGGATGCTCCGCGTCGCGGACGCCGATCCAGACCGCCGTCTCCTTCTCCTTGACCGAGTTGAACTTGCCGACGTGCTCCATCTGCACGTATGCCGAGTGATGCCCGTGACCGTCGGCGTCGTCGGTGGTGAAGCTGTTGTTGGTGATGCCGGACACGCCGCCACCGCCGAGGACCATGTGCGTCGTGCCGTGCGCACTGTCGATCACGTCGAGTGCGGTCTGACTCGGGTTGGGTGTGAGAGTGACGCTGCCGGAGACGACGCCACGCACCGCCAACGAGCGCTCGTAGTCGTGCTCGTGGCCGCAGACCACCAGGTCGACGCCGTACTTGTCGAACAGGGGACCGTACGCCGCGCGCAGCGCGACATCGGGTCCGTTCGCGGCGGTCGCCGAGCTGATCATCACCTGGTGCATGCAGACCACGATCCAGTCGATGGCCTTCGAAGCCCGTGCCGACTTGAGCTCCTGCTCCAGCCAGGCGAGCTGCCGACCACCGGAGTAGCCGTTGATGTAGAGGTCGCCGCCCTCCTGCAGGGCGATGTCGTCGTTCTGCAGGGAGATCACCTTCACCGAGCCGACCGTGAAGGAGTACCAGAGGTTGTCGAGCTCGGGCTGGGTCTCGGTCGAGGGCAGCTCGAAGTAGGTCTGGTACGCGTCGAGACCGAGCTTTCCGTTGCCCAGCTCGATCTCATGGTTGCCCGCGCACGGCATCCACGGACGGAATCGCGCTGAGCGGCTGTTGTTGGTAAGGAAGTCGTGCCAGACGCGAATGCGGTCGGGCCCGGTGTTGGCGTAGCAGAGGTCGCCGTTGAGGAGGTGGAACAGCGGGCCGACCTTCTCAACGCCGGTGACGATGTCGGCAGCGGCGGGCGTGGCGTTGGGCTCGAAGTCCCGGCCCGAGGCGTCGGCCGGGTTCGCTCCGGTCTTCCACGTCACACTGGGCGCACCCTGGTCGCCGAAGCTGGTGAAGGTGAACGGAGCTCGGCCGGACGGCGCCGTGTGGAAGGTGCCGGCGTCGGGGGTGGCGCCGTCGTGCTGGGCCGCGTACAGGTAGTCGGTGTCGGCCTTGAGCTTGCTGATCAGCGCGTGATGGACCCAGACGGTCCGCCCGGAGGTGCCGTCCACGTAGGTCTTCGTCGTCGCGTGCACTGTGGAGCCGAAGCCGCCGCTCAGCGTGCCGTAGACGACCCGGGGGTTCTTGACGGCCGCGTCGGTGACCCACGAGACGACCATCTGGCTGCGTGGGTCGGCGCCGAAGGTCAGGTGCAGGCCCTGGACGGGGGTGGTGGCCGAGCCGGTGGTGAGACCGGTGACCTCCGACTTCGCCGGGACCGCCTCGGCGGTTCCGGCGCCGAGGACCAGTGGGCCGGCGGCGGCGCCGGACACTGTCGCGCCGAACAGGCCGAGCGTGTTGCGACGAGAGATTCTGGTCTGCTTGGGTTCTTCGGACATTCCAGGGGCCTTTCGCGTCGTCGGGTGCAGTCGCACACCGACCGGACAGCAGCGCTCGTAACTTGACAGTGGGCTGCGGCAGGTCAGCGGTGCGCGCACCCACGGACGCTAGGAAGCACGGTCGACCGGAGCGGTGAGACAGGTATGGACGCCAGATGGCGGTCACCGCAACGGACGGCAATTCCCGGGGGCCTGGCCCTGTCCGGGCTGATGCCTTGGAGCGGTTGGGGCGTTGGGGCGCGCTCCCGTCAATCGTGATGAAGTCGACGCCGCGAGGCCCGCGCGCCATCTCGTCGGCACAGGGACTCCGCGACTTGCTGGTGTGGCTGAACCAGATCGAGATCTGGTTCGGGATCATCACCGGCAGTCGATCCGCTGTGGCACGTTCTCCGGCGTCAACGTCCTGGTCAAACAGATCCGCGACTACGTCAACTCCTGGAACGAGAACGCGAAGCGAACGGGGCTCGGCGCCGAGTACGCGGGCGGCCAAGTGGGGTTTGAGGCACCGGCCGCGCTCCTGCGTGTGCAGGGAGTTGGGGCACGGGCTTCGTGTGGTCCAGTCAGCTTGTGATGCTGGGAACTTGGGCCAGGAGAGCACGGGTTTCCGCGACAACGCGGTCGCTGAAGGCGGCGTCGCGTACCTGGGCGGAGCCGAGCATGGGCTTGCCGTTCTCGTCCAGGTACACACCAGATTGATATGACTGACCTGTCAGCGCGTCGACGAGCAGCCGGGCGGCGCGCTTCGGGGTGCTCCAGTACTTCACGAGCGGCGCCAGCGGCGCAAGCACGTACGTCGCCAGGAAGCGCAGGGTGGCGTTCGCGTCACGGCCGAGTCCGGTGCCGGGGTTGAAGCCGGGTTCGACCGCGATGAAGCGGAGCCTTGGAGTCTCGCGTGCGAGGGACAGGACGGTGGCGAGGTTGCCCTGTTTGGAGGTGGCGTAGGCGTCGAAGCCGGGCTTGGAGGATCCGCCGGGCTGCCATTCGCCGCGTGCGCCGGCTTCGGCGGAGATGTAGCGCGCGCCGCGGAATCCGGCGGTGACTGCGGGCTTGCGCTCCGGGTCCTCGACGCCCGAGCAGGTGAAGACGACGTTCGCATGATCGGGCAGGTGAGGGACGAGTGCCTCGGTCAGGGTGAACGGTCCGAGGTGGTTGGTCGTGAACACCAGGTCCCAGCCCTGGGGGGTTCGGTCGGTGCGGGACGTCATGATGCCGGCGTTGTTCAGCAGGCCGGCGAGGGGGAGGCCGAGCGCGACGATCTGTGCGGCGGCTCGGCGCACGCTCGGGATGTCGGAGAAGTCGCAGACGACCGATGTCGCGTGGCCCCCGGCCTTCGCGTTGATCTCGGTCTCCACCTCGTTGAGCTTGTCGGGGTCTCGGCCCACCAGCACGACGGTGCCGTGCCCGGCGAGTTCCAGCGCGGTGCGTCGGCCGATGCCGGACGTGGGCCCCGTGATGATCCAGGCTTGTCTCAGAGCTGGCATGGCGAATTCCTCAGTTCTTTCACGGTGGCGGTCTTGCCGGCGGCCGGCCCCCGGATGTGGGGAGAGGTCAGGCGCCTGACACAACCCGCCAGATGGCGTCGAAGGCCATGTCGATGAGAGGTTCGGCATCGGCGGGTTCGCGGATCACCGCGTCGATGGTGGTTTCGGCGATGGCGTTGGTGAGCATCAGGACGAAGCTGAGGGGAGCGTCCTGCATCGGGCCGCCTGCCCTGCACGTCTCCAGCAGGTCCGCGATGGCGCCGGAGGCGGCATGCACGGCTTGGTGGCTGGCGGCGGTGATGTCGTCGGACACCTGAAGCTGGGCAAGCGCGCGCCGCTTCTCCGGACTGTTCGTTGCCCAGCGCAGCCATTGAGTCCACATCCGGAGCATCCGCTCGCGCGGTTCGCCCTCGGTGGGGACGCCGGCGAGTGCCGTCGCTGCCATCTCGCTCTTCAGAGCGACGTAGAGCTCGTTGACGAGCGCCGCCTTCGTGTCGAAGTAGACGAAGAGCGATCCGTTGGAGACACCGGCCTCCTTGGCGATCGCCGCTGTCGGCGCCCCGAGCCCCTGGGAGGCGACGATGCGGGTCGCCGCCGACAGAATGGCGTTACGCCGGTCTTCGTTCCGTGGTCTGGCCATGACGTGAGACTATAAGAGAGTGACTGGTCAGTCAACTATTCTGACCATCCTGGCCGACAAGAAGATACGACGCGGAGTCCACAAGAACCTCCAGGCCCTCGATGGCACACCTGGTGCCGCGGTCCGGGCGGTGATCGCGATGGCCAGGGAGTTCGTCTGCCGTTCACGGCAGGCCGTCGCTGATCGCGCATGTCCGTGTCTTCGCGCTACAGCTCTGAGACACGTTCGAGGAGCACATACCAGGCCCCTTTGCAGCATCCGTAACCGCTGCCGCCTCCTGAAGAGAAGGGACGAAAGGGCGCGGCCTCGTCGCCGGCCGTGATGACGACCGGACGTCGCAGCGCACTGACCGGACCTGCCCGCCGCGCGGCCAACGGCTCGCGCGGCGGCCGACCTCCACCTCCGGCTCTGCGATCTGCACATGGCGCCGGCCGCGTATCGGTGGTCAACCGGCTCGCACACCGATGCGCCGGTGCGCCCCTATCGGCCGTCGATGACTACGTCCTCCTCGGTGATGACGCGCCCGAACGTCGACAGATCGATGAAGTTCTCGTGATCCGGGTCGACGGTCTTCAGGAAGTTGTCGCTGAAGAACAAGGCTTCGAGGTCGGCCATGGTGTCGAACCACGCTTCGACCACCGAGTCGTACTCCGGTTCCGGGTAGCGCGGTGCCGGAATGGGATACGACACGACGAACCGGCGGATGTACCGGTCTGCTTCCGGAATCGACATGAGCAGCGGGCGATGGATGTTCTGCTGGTAGTGCTTGAACTCGTCGTGGGTCATGCCTTCACGACGCTTGAGCGTAATGATCATCTTGATCACGGCGGGATGTCTCCTTCTGCTGGCTGAAGTTCTGCTGGCCCGGACAGTGCGCAGGCACTTCGTGGACAGGTGAGCGGGACGTGACAGGTCCGGCTCTGATCGACCTGCGCCCGCGGGCGGGGACGTGGTCAATCGAGTGCCTCCGTCCTGTGCTGTACGCCCGGAGCAAGGACGGTGCCGGAGGCACGTGGTCGGCTGCGGAGGCGTCGTGCGAGGACCCAGAAGAGCACGGTGGTGATCAGCTGGACGCCGAGCGCCACCGCGAAGGCGTGCTCCCAGCCGAGCCTGGGGGCCAGAGCGCCGAAGACTCCACCGATGGTGGCGATGCCGAGTCCCAGCGATGCCTGTTGCGCCGTCGTGAACAGACCGCCGGCCAGGCCCGCGACACGATGGGGCACCGCTGCCATGACCGTCCCGACGAGGGGGCCGTACTGGCTCGCCTGCGCCGCGCCGAGGAGCACGCCGAGCACTTCGAAGCAGCCGACCCAGATCTCGGCGCCCTTGCCCTGAGCGAACCACGAGGCCACGCCGAGCAGTATCAGGCCGGCACTCAGCAGGCCCGCGGCCAGCTCCATTGTGCGCTCGCCGAACCGCGCCATGATGCCCGGCATGCGAAGCCCGGCGAGTACGAAGGTCCCCGCGAACGCGGTCAGCGCGAGACCGGACTGGACCGGCGTCAACCCGAGGCCGACCTGGGTGAGCATCGAGTACTCGTAGCTGAACGCGCCGTAGCCGGCGAAAAGCAGCACAGCCATCAGTAGGCCGAGCCGAACCGAGGGCAGCCGCAGGCTGGAGGGCGCGACGAGAACCGGACGTCCCACACGCTCGCGCCGCCCCTGGTCGAGCCAGAAGCCGTACAACCCAAGGAACCCCAGTGCCACCAGCGCCGGCGCCCACCAGGCCCAGCCCGTTGCCGGGCCGAGCGACAGCCCGGCAACCAGAGCCAGGAGCGAAGTGCCCAGCCGAAGCGCGCCGCCGAGGTCGGGCCGTTCGGTGCTGTTCGGCGGATGAACCAGGAGCCGGCGCACACCGAGCAGCGCCAGGACACTGGGGATCGCGGAGGTCAGGACCGCCCCTCGCCATCCCGCGAAGGGCAGGCCGAGCCCCATGACGAGGCCGCCGACGACTTGACCCGCCACTGTTCCTACGCCGGAACTCGCGGTGAACGCCGCGAGCCCACGTGCCCGGGCGGGCTCGCTGCCCAAGGTCTGGACGATCGCCAGGGTCTGGGGCATCACGATCGCGGAGGACGCGCCTTGCAGGACGCGGGCGGCGACCAGCAGCCACAGACCGGGTGCCGCCGCGGCCAGCGCCGACGTCAGTGCGAGCGCAAGGAGCCCGATGCCCAGCAGCCGCCTGCGGCCATACCGGTCGCCGAGGCGGCCGGCGAGGATCAGCCCAGCCGCGAACGACACCGCGAACGCGGCGAGCACGAGGGCGACTTCGCCACGACTGGCGCCCAGTTCCGGTCCGAGGCGCGGGGCGGTGACATTGCCGATACTGAACGTGTACGTCGCGCCGAATGCCGCGACGTAAACCGACCAGGTCCGTTGCATGCACTCACCCTGCGCGTCCAGCGGGCCACGACCCAGAGTGCGGTGATGCTGGTGCTCGGACCACCAGTCTGGCCTGGTCTCACCGTGCGATGATCGAAGCCATGGCGGATGTACGATCTCGCGAACTCGGCGCGTACCTGCGGGCACGGCGTGACCGGCTCTCGCCCGCGGACGTGGGTCTGCCCGGCGGTGGCGGCCGACGCCGGGTGAAGGGACTGCGCCGGGAGGAGGTCGCGGTTCTCGCGAACGTCGGGTCGAGCTGGTACACCTGGCTCGAACAGGGACGTGACGTACGGCCCAGCGTCGAGGTGCTGGCCGCGATCGCGGACGCGTTGCGCCTGTCGAGCAGCGAGCGCCGGCACCTGTTCCTCCTCGGCGGACACCCGGACGCAGAACCACCCTCGAACTGCGAAGGGACAAGTGGCCGGGTGCAGACACTGCTGGACAGCCTCTCTCCGCACCCGGCGGTGGTGATGAACCCCTGGTTCGAGCCGCTGGCCTACAACGCGCCGTTCCGTTTCATGATCGACGACCTGGAGGCACTGCCGCCGGCCGATCGCAACTGCGCCTACCTGCATTTCACGCACCCCGACTGGATCGCCGGACACTCCGGCCACGAACGGGAATGCGCGGCCGTCGTGGCCAAACTGCGCGCGTACCACGGCGAGTCGGTCACCGATCCGGCGTGGGCGCCGTTGCTGGCACGACTCCGCGAGGAGTCACCGCTGTTCGTGCGCCTGTGGGAGCAGGCGGACGTGTCCACCGATCCCGGACGTGTGAAGCGCGTCCGGTCACGGCACGTCGGCAGCCTGTCCGTGCGCGCCATCACCCTGCTGCTTGAGGAGAACCCCCGCACCCGCGTCGTCGTGTACCAACCGGCGGATCGCACGACCCAGGAACGGCTCGAAGAGCTGGCCCACCGCATCGCCCGCGGCACCATCGACGGCCCGGCGCGTGTGCGGCACCTGCGTGCGGCAACCTGAGGGGACCGGTCGGGGCCCGGGGGACGCGCGGGCATGGCGAATGGTGGCTGCCCGGGGGCCGTACCGTTTCAGCTCGGCGTAGTCCGAGACGACGGCCCACAGTTCGCGGACCCCGGCACGGCCGACGCCCGCCCGGCCTCCACGGCCACCGTCCTCGCCCGCTCTGCAAGTACTCCAGGCACGGCGCAGGCAGGCGCTGCGCCTCATCGACTACCAGCACCCGCGCCTCGCTCAGTGCCCCCGCGACCGCGGCGTCGGCCGGCGCAGAGGTGTGTGGGAAGCGGCCCGGCAGCGCCAGAACATCGAACACCGCCCGCCTCATGCCGGCCACCGACGGGCGAACCGGTACCGGCACCGGCATCCACGTCACCTTCCAGCCTGGAGGCACTTCGTGAAGCGCCATCCGCCCGGCGACGGTCTTGCCCCGGCCCGGGTCGCCAAACACACACCGCGCCCTGCACCGCCATCGCCTGCCTCGTCTGCTGCTCTTCCCGCTCCGGCCGGACCACCGCACGGTCCGGCAAAACCCTGACAGCCTCCGAGTCCCGGCGCACCACGCGGTACAACGACGCCGGCGAACGCACCTGACCTCCGGCCTGCTTCAGATACCGGTGCAGCACCGCCACGTTCCCACCCTCCTGTGCCAGCACCTCCCACGCCTGGTCGGACAACTCCAGCCGGGCCCGGCGCCTGCGCTCCACACGGCCCTCAGTCCGCGCCGCCTCTCACCACCGCCACACCGTCCGCGCAGTCACCCCACCAACCTGGGCGCCCGCACGCACATGCGCCGTGGTCAACACCCCGGCCGCATCGAACTCCAGCAGCCGCGCCACCAGCACCGGCCGGGACACCCTCAGCCCTGTCGTGACCTCACCTCACACGCCCGGCTCGCCCACCGAAAAACCCTCCGCCGTGGACACCGACCCCACCACGGTGCGGCCGCGCAGACCTCCAAAGGATCAGAAGTGCCGTTCTCAAGACAGTGGAGCGGAGCGGGGTGTACCGCCCTATGACAGCCGCGTCGACTGCGGATACCACCCCACGACAGTGACCCTGCCCGTCCTCAGCACCCCACCAGCGGAAACACCCTGGCCTGACATGCCGTCACCGACACCCACCTACCGACACCGAACCGGCACATCGCACTCAGCGTGCTGCACTGCGAGAACTGGGAGTTGAGTGGGTGGAAAGGCAGCGTATTGGTAGCAGGCGGTACGCCGCCCTCGTCAACGCCGACACCGACGAGGCCCTTGTACGCCGGCGCGCTGCCACGCGTGAGGACTTCAGCGCCACAATCGAGGCGCAGGCCACCGACGGGGCCGCCCACTTGTCTGATCAGCGGTGCCTTGGGATCCCTTCGGGCGGATCCGCTCCACCGCCTGCGTGCCTGACCCGTGGGGTGCTCGGTGTTCCCGGCAGGATGTCAGGCATGGGCCACTGGGTGTACGAGTTCTCGGGCCCCGACTCGGGGGGCTAGCAGCCGGCGAGTGCGTTTGAGGGGTGTCCCGAGCCTGCTTTTCGCTACTGCCGTCGTGGCTGTGCGCGATGGTCGTCGCGCACAGCCGTTTTCCTACTCCTCCGTGACGGGTTCTTCAGCCCCGGTCTCCCCGGCCGCGGTGGGGGCCGGTTCCTCGGTCCCGGTCTCCTCGGCCGCGGGGGTCGCGGGTTCTTCTGCTTCCGTCTCCGCCGCCTCGGGGGTCGGCTCTTCGCCCTCCGCAGGGCCGGCCTCAGTCGTGGCCGGTGACTCCTCGGGGGTGGTCTCCGCCTCTGTTCCTTCGGCCGCAGTGGGCTCCTGCTCGGCGTCGCTCACGTGCTCACCGCCTTCCCGTGCTGACAGGCAGGAAGAGGCTCAGGGGTCGCCCGGTCGGACGACCGTCATGTTGCGGAATCCATTACTCATGATGTCACCGAACGGCATGACGTGCGGCTTGTCGCGAGGCCGCCTGGAACTCAGGAATCGTGCCGTAGGCCGCTGTGATCAGCCCCGACGGCGGGCGGCAGGGCCAGACGCGACGACGTGCGTGGCGACCGCGTCGACGCCGGGGCGGGCGTAGCGTTCCACGTCGTGCGGCTCGGGGGGCGCCGCGGCTGAAACTGCCGAAGACCCAAACCGCGTAGGGGCGTAGGAAGGGGCCCGGGGGCCACAGGGGCGGTGATGCTGGTCGGGCGCCGAAGGGTCGCCGCAGCCGTCGCCGGAGTCGGGGAGCGGGCGGACGAGTCAACCACGGTCACGCGATGCCTATCACCGGTCCACGCCTCCCATCACCGGGTCGATGCCGGCCACCGCGACGATCACGTCCGCGACCTGCCCGCCCTCGCACATCGCGGCCACCGTCTGAAGGTTGGTGAAGCTCGGGTCGCGGAAGTGCACCCGGTACGGACGCGTGCCGCCGTCGGAGACGACGTGCACGCCCAGCTCGCCCCTGGGGGACTCGACCGCTGTGTATGCCTGCCCCGGCGGGACGCGGAAGCCCTCCGTCACCAGCTTGAAGTGGTAGATCAGCGCCTCCATGGACTCGCCCATGATCTTGCGGATGTGGTCGAGCGAGTTGCCGAGCCCGTCCGCGCCGAGCGCCAGCCGGGCCGGCCACGCGATCTTCTTGTCCGCGACCATCACCTCGCCGCCGCCCATGAGCCGTTCCAGGCACTGCTCGACGATCCGCAGCGACTGCTCCATCTCGTGCAGCCGGATCAGGAACCGCCCGTAGGAGTCGCAGGTGTCCGCGGTCTCGACCTCGAAGTCATAGCCCTCGTACCCACAGTACGGCTGCGACTTGCGCAGGTCGTGCGGCAGGCCGGTGGCCCGCAGGATCGGGCCGGTCGCGCCCAGCGCCATGCAGCCCGCCAAGTTCAGATAGCCGACGTCCATCAGCCGGGCCTTGAAGACCGGGTTGTTGGTGGCGAGCTTGTCGTACTCGGGCAGCCGCGAGCGCAGCAGCCTCACGCCCTCACGGATCTTGTCCAGCGCGCCGGGCGGCAGGTCCTGCGCCAGCCCGCCGGGCCGCACGTAGCCGTGGTTCATGCGCAGGCCGGTGACCAGCTCGAAGATGTCGAGGATGACCTCACGGTCACGGAAGCCGTAGACCATCAGCGTGGTGGAGCCGATCTCCATCCCGCCCGCGGCCACCGCGACCAGGTGTGAGGAGATCCGGTTGAGCTCCATCATCAGCACCCTGATGACGCTCGCCCGCTCCGGGATGTCGTCCGTGATGCCCAGCAGCTTCTCCACCGCCAGGCAGTAGGCCGTCTCGTTGAACAGCGGCATCAGGTAGTCCATGCGGGTCACGAACGTCGTGCCCTGGACCCAGTTCCTGAACTCCATGTTCTTCTCGATGCCGGTGTGCAGATAGCCGACGCCGCAGCGGGCCTCCTTCACCGTCTCGCCGTCGATCTCCAGGATCAGCCGCAGCACACCGTGCGTGGACGGGTGCTGCGGACCCATGTTGACGATGATCCGCTCGTCGTCCGCCTTCGCGACCGCGGAGACGATCTCGTCCCAGCCGCCTCCGGTGATCGTGTAGACGTGACCCTCGGTGGTGTCGCGGGCGCCTGTCGGTCCATGCTCGGGGCTGCTCATCGGCTGTAGGACCTCCGGTGTGGTCGCCGATCGCGTCCGCGGGTATACGGGCTGCGCGCGACCAGGACACATCATCCAGAATTGCGCATTGTCGGCAGGAATGCCCACCCGTCCCGGCTCGGTGACGCACTGGGCGGTGGCTCGGGCGCCGGGTGGGGAGCCGGGCGGGGAAGCGCCGAGCTGGAACGTGGTCGGCCTTTGTGGTGCCGGCCGTGGCCGCGCAATCGGCGCGATAGGCGGCGCCGGCCGGGTTCGGGCCCGGCGGTGCTGGTGGTTCGCCGGGCACTGCTGTATTCGGCGACGCAAGAGGGAGCCCGGCGCAAGACCGGGACTGCCCCGCAGCGGAGAGCGGGAACGACCGCCGTCACACGCGCTGGATCCGACATACCGGGCCTGGGAAGCGACGGCCAGCAGGGGGTCTCGTACGACACGGGACACGCCCGCGAGTCCGAAGATCTGCCACCGGTGCGTACGCCGGACAGCGGTGTGCGTCGGGGCCCGGGTCCTGGCCCGGGTCCCGGGGCTGCGCGTGGACCTCGCACGGCCGGACGTCACCCTGGCCGTCCGCCTTCCCGACATCCAGCTCGTCAGTGGCGTCCTGCTCGACGGCGTACTCCCCAGTCACAGTGGCGGGACCGGGCCGGATTCACATCGGCTTCCCTGCACCGCGGGCCTTGTACTCGCGACTACATAGTTGGGCGCCCTAGTAAATCCAGCGCTGCGGGACGGTCCCGTGCGCGCCGAGGACGGCGAGGACGGTCGACTCGGTGGTGAGGGTGTCCCAGGCACGCCAGTCCGTCGGTCCGTGGGCGTCCAGGACACCGCGCAATGCCACAGTGTCGGCCGCTCCGCCGGACTTGCGGGCACGGGCGTCGGCGCGAGCGCGCTCGCGCTGCTCGTTCATCAGGGCGGTGAAACCCTCGCGGTCGACCTCGACGCCCTGTTCGGCGGCCATCTCCAGGGTGAGGTCGATGGGAAAGCCGTAGGTGTCATGGAGCAGGAACGCCTGGGCGCCGGGCAGCGAACGGCCGCCTGCTTCCTTGACCTTGGTGACGGCCGTGTCCAGCACGGTGGTGCCCTGCTTGAGGGTCGTACGGAAGGCATCCTCCTCCCCGTACGCCTGGTCGGCGATGCGGGCGAAGCCTTCGGTGACCTCCGGGTAGGAGGGGGCCATGCAGTCGCGAGCGACCGGCAGCAGCTCGGGCAGGGCGGGATCGTGGAAGCCGAGCCGGCGCATGGAGCGGACCGACCGGCGCAGGATGCGGCGCAGGACGTAGCCCCGGCCCTCGTTGCCGGGGGTGGTGCCGTCGGCGAGGAGCATGAGGACGGTACGCACGTGGTCCGCGACCACGCGGAGACGGACATCTGCCCGCGCGTCGGCACCGTAGCGGACGCCGGCCAGTTCGGCGGCCCGGTCGAGGACGGGTCGGGTCTCGTCGATCTCGTACAGGTTGTCCCTGCCCTGGAGGAGAGTGGCCATCCGTTCCAGACCCATGCCGGTGTCGATGCTGCGGCGGGGCAGTTCGCCGAGGATCGGAAGCCGGACTTGCCAGTGCCCTCACCGCGCTCGTACTGCATGAAGACGAGGTTCCAGAACTCCATGTACCGGTCCTCGTCGACCGCCGGTCCGCCCTCGCGGCCGAGGGCCGGACCCCGGTCGTAGTACAGCTCCGAGCACGGGCCGCAGGGCCCGGGCACGCCCATGGACCAGAAGTTGTCCTCGTCCCCGCGGGCGACGATCCGCTCGTCCGTGAGGCCGGCGACCTCGCGCCAGATGCCACGGGCGTCGGTGTCGGAGTGGTGGACGGTCACCCAGATCCTCCCCGGGTCGAGCCCGTAACCGCCCTCGGCCTGCGGCTTCGTCGACAGCTCCCAGGCGAACGCGATGGCCTCTTCCTTGAAGTAGTCACCGAAGGAGAAGGTGCCGTTCATCTGGAAGAACGAACCGTGCCGGGCGGTCCTGCCCACCTCTTCGATGTCCAGCGTGCGCAGGCACTTCTGGACACTTGTGGCCCGGGCGTACGGGGCGGCCTGCTCGCCGGTCAGGTACGGCTTGAACGGCACCATGCCCGCGTTGACGAACAGCAGCGTCGGATCGGGAGTGGGCAGCGGCGCGCTGGGCACCACGGTGTGGCCACGTGCGTCGAAGAAGTCGAGGAAGCGCTGGCGGATGTCGGCGGTACGCAAGGGTCTCACTGCTCCGGTCGATAGGTCATGAGGGGCGGGGGCGGCTGCGCGGGCCGGGTGGCGGGGGCCGAGGACAGCGGCATGGCCCATACCCCTGGGTACGGGATGCGTGACCTGGGTCCAGCCGACCCGCTCGTAGAAGCGGGGAAGGGCGCCGGGGTGGTCCAGGTCGTCGCCCAGCCCGGCACCGTGGGCCCGTCGAGCGCGAGGGCGGCGGTGAAGCCGGAGCGCCGCACGTCCTGGGCGGGTCGCTCCATGCAGGCATCGGCGCGTTCCGGCGCCCCCCACCACGGTGAGGCATCGGCGCGTTCGGGCGCCCCCCACCACGGTGAGGCACCGAGCGCGTCCGCGTATACGGCGCGCACCCCGTCCGCGTACGGCGGCAGACCCCGCCCGGAGACCTGCCGGACAACCGCAGACATCAGGCGGCCTGCGGTGAGGGGGCCGGACGCGGGGCCAGGGCGGCGTACTCCAGCGGCGCCGACGGATCGATGGACACCTCCAGTGGCGCGGGCTCGGCCCCGGAGCGGGCGAGGAGGTCGCCGACGGCCGCGATCATGGCGCCGTTGTCCGTGCACAGCGTCATCGGCGGCACCCGCAGCTCCACCCCGGCGGCGGCGCACCACTGCTCGGCCAGGCCGCGGACCCGGGAGTTCGCCGCGACGCCACCGACCACGATCAGCGTCTTCACGTCGTAGGCGCGGCAGGCTGCGAGCGCCTTACGGGTCAGCACGTCAGCGACGGCCTCCTGCAGGGCGGCGGCACCGTCGGCCACCGGCACCTCCGCACCGCGCAGCCGGTACCTCTCCACCCACCGGGCCGCGGCCGTCTTGAGGCCCGAGAAGGAGAATGCGTACGGGTCGTCGCCTGGGCGCGTGAGGGGCCGGGGGAAGTCGACCGCGCGCGGGTCGCCCGTCCGTGCCGCACGGTCGATCGCCGGCCCGCCCGGGTAGGGCAGGCCGAGGATGCGGGCGACCTTGTCGAAGCACTCGCCGGCCGCGTCGTCGCGGGTGTCCCCGAGGTGCAGGATCGGCTCGCGCACCAGATCCCGCACGAGCAGCAGCGAAGTGTGTCCGCCGGAAACGATCAGCACGACGCACGGAGCGGGCAGCGGCCCGTGCTCCAGCGTGTCCGCGGCCACGTGACCGGCCAGGTGATGCACCCCGTACAGCGGCACCCCCGCCGCGTAGGCGAGCGACTTGGCTCCGGCGAGGCCGACTTGCAGGGCGCCGGAGAGACCTGGGCCGGTGGTGACGGCGACGGCGTCGATCTGGCCCAGCCGCAGCCCTGCCTGGTCAAGTGCCTCACGCACGACCGGGTTGAACGCCTGGAGGTGCGCGCGGGCGGCGATCTCGGGCACGACCCCGCCGAAGCGGGCGTGTTCGTCCATGCTCGACGCCACGACATGGGCGAGGAACTTCCCGTCCCGCACGATCCCGGCGCCGGTCTCGTCACACGAGGACTCGATCCCGAGAACCACTGGTCCACCCATCGACCCAGCTCCTTCTGCGCGAAATCCGCACCTGCAATATATGTGCAATAAAGGCTAGGGGCACCTCCGGCCTCACACACAGGACGACGACGCCAGGGAGACGCCCGGCTTCCTCTGCGCGAACTTTCACGCCGGCCAGGACGGGCAGCACCCCAAGGCCGACCGCGAAAGGGGTATTTCCAGAACCGGGACGGAGTCTCGGGTCGCAGGCAGGGCCGGGGACGGTGCGGACGTGGACGCAGGCGGGTGCCGAGCCCAGTTCGTCGGGTTTGTCTGTGAGGTCCAGGACAACGAGGACGCATAAGCCCGGTGGCGGCCGCCTGCGGCGACTCACGTGAGATCATCCGTCCATGAGCAGCGATCTGGAAGTCAGTGCTCTGGCGATCAATGTCGCGATCCCGCAGGCGCTCCGCTGGACGGACACTCGACGCGGTCAAGCGTTCACGCTGACCACACTCAACGTCCGGCTTCTCCCGGACGGTCACCTCGCCGTGAAGGCCTATGGCCGACCAGTCGGTGGTGGCCGGGGCGCATACGTCTCGTTCCCCGTCCCCGATGACCCCGAACTGGCGGCCCTGGTCTCCGACGCCGCCAGCCGTGCCGGGGCGTTGTGGGCCGCCCACCGTGGTCTCGGCTGAGCTCAGGGCGCATATCGGACCGTGATCAATCTGCGGGAATCGCCCTCGCGGCGGGGCCCGGACCGGTAGGTCTTCTTGCGCGACGCGCGTGCAACTGACTGACGATGAACGGGCGTTCGTCGGACCATACCTGCCGATGCAGATCCCGAGGCTGCAGACCCTCCTCGCCCCCTGGACCGGCACCTATGGTTTGCCACCGACGTTTGACCGGTGGGACGGCTGTGGTCAGTGGCCGCCGCTCGGGGGCTCGCAGCCAGTGCCGTCGGGATAGCCGCCGAAGGCATCCGCCTTGGTGGCGTCATCGCTCATCGTGCCCTCCACACACCAGGGAGAGGCGCCGACGTCGATGAGGAAGCCCACCCCGGCGGACCCGTCCTGGTACGTCTGCATCTTTCCGGCGGAGTAGCCGAGGCGGGTGAGCGCGTCGCGGACGCTGTCCGGGGCGAAGTCGCCGCGCCGGCGCAGCGGTTCGAGCGCACTCTTGACACGTCCGACGGCGGTGAGCCCGTCGCAGCGGCTCTGGCCGTGGAGCGGGATGGGAACTCTGAAGCCGTGGTTCTCGGCGTAGTGGTCGGTCGGCGGCACGGCTGAGCCGGGGGTGGTGGCGGCCGTGGGAGCAGTCGGCTCGGGGTTCTCGCCGGGGCAGGGGAAGTCCGCCGGTGTACTCGGCGTCGATATGCCGGTCGGTGTGGGATGCGAACGTCGGTACGCGTCGGCGGTATCCCCTGCTCGCTGCGTTCCGCACCCCGCGGCCAGCAGGGCCATCGCCGTCAACGGGATCATCCCGAGCCGGGCTCTCGTCTTCCTCGACGTCGTCATCCCCCGATCCTCTCCCGAATTTCGGGGGGCGTCATGAGTCCCTTCAACTCGGTCGTTTCGGCTTCCCTGCCAGTGGACCTGGTCGTACGGGGCGAGGAAACGGGGATGCCGAGTGGCCGTACCGGCTGGGGTGCCGTCCTTGCTCTGACTCAGGTCGCTGGTTTCCCATGGCTCTGGTCACCATGCGGTGATGACAGGCGGGTTCGTGCTGCCGCCATGCCTCGTTGAGGCGCACGAGCCGGTCCGCGGCGGCGATGCCGCGCAGGGACGCGACCTTGCCGTCGCTGACTTCGAACGCCACGGCGCCCACGACCCGATCGGCGACCACGGCGAGGACGGCCGGGGAGCCGTTGACCAGCGCGATATGCATCGCGATCGAGCCGCCGGCCAGCCGCCGTTTCGCCGACGTGGGCTTGAAGCCGGCCCGCACGTAGGAGGCGACCCGCTCGCGCGTCTCGTACCGCAGCAGCCGCTTGCTCAGTCCGGCGCCGTCCGAGACCGCCGTCACGTCGTCGGTGAGCAGCGCCACCAGTCGTTCGGTGCGCCCCGACATCGCGGCGGCGAGAAACTCCTCGACGACCCGGCGCGCGGACGCCGGGTCGGTCTCGCCGCCGCGGCGGCGCCCGGCGGTGACCCGGATGCGGGCCCGGTGGACATGCTGCTGGCTCGCGGACTCGGTGATGTCGAGGATCCCCGCGATCTCGGCGTGGCTGTACGAGAATGCCTCACGCAGGACGTAAACGGCCCGTTCGACCGGCGAGAGGCGCTCCATCAGGGTCAGTACGGCCAAGGACACCGATTCGCGCTGCTCGAAGGTGTCGGCCGGGCCGAGCATCGGGTCGCCCTCCAGGAGCGGCTCGGGCAGCCAGGCACCGGCCGCTCGCTCGTGGCGCGCCTGCGCCGAGCGGAGCCGGTCGAGGCAGAGATGGGTGACGACCTTGGCCAGCCACGCTTCCGGCACCCCGACCCGTTCGCGGTCCGCGGCCTGCCAGCGCAGGAACGTGTCCTGTACGGCGTCCTCGGCGTCGGCGGCCGAGCCAAGCAGACGGTACGCGAGCGAGGCCAGCCGTCCCCGGCTGGCCTCGAAGCGATCGATGGCGGCGCTGTCCATGTGCAGCAGCCTATGCGGCGACCCTCACACCGGCCCGGTCGGGCGCGCTGGCCAGGCGGCGCCTGCGCTTCGGCATGCCGAAGGTCGGGTGGACGATGCCCCATCCCGCCCCTTTGAGCACGCCCGACTTGAGCCGCGCGGCGGTCCGGCCGCCCAGGTACCAGGACTTCGACCGGGCGTCCCCGTCCACCATCTGGAAGATCGCATCCCGCCGCCCGAGGCTGATGTGGTTGCCGTGGTACTTCAGCCCGGTGGTCGGGACCTCACTGCTTGTCAGGCGCGCGATGATCGCGGCGGTCGCCTGCATGGTGGTGAAGCCTGCCGAGGCGCAGGACATCGGCAGCGGCCGGCCGTTCTCGCCGATCGCGTAGGCACAGTCACCGGCGGCGTAGACGTCGGGGTGCGAGACCGAGCGCATGGTGCGGTCGACGACGATCTGGCCGGTCCCGGCGACCTCAAGGCCGCTGGCGGCCGCGATGGGGTGCACGGTGAACCCGGCCGACCACACGGTCACGTCGGCCGGGATGGACGTACCGTCAGCGGCGATCGCCCGTGTCGGCTCGACGACTTCGATGCCTCTGTGCTCGTGGACGGTGATGCCGAGTCGGTCGAACGCCTGGCGCAGGTGACGGCGGGCCTTCGGGGAGAGCCAGGCGCCCAGCTCGCCGCGAGCGGCGAGCGTGACGGAGAGGTCGGGCCGGGACTCGGCGAACTCGGTGGCGGTCTCGATGCCGGTCAGCCCCTCACCGACGACGAGCACGGTGCCGCCCTCGCTCAGGCCGGCCAGGCGCTCGCGCAGACGCAGCGCCGAGGACAGGCCGGTGACGTCGAAGGCGTACTCGGCCGCGCCGGGGACGCCATGGTGGGCGACGGAGCTGCCGAGCGTGTAGTGAAGCGTGTCGTACGCGAGCTCGGCGTCGCCGTCCTCGTCGGTCACGGCGACGCTCCTGCGCTCGGGGTCGACGCCGGTGACGCGCGCCAGGCGCAGCCGTACCCCGGTGCCCGCGAATACGTCGGCGAGCTTGCGAAACGCGAGGTCCTGACCGATCGCGAGCTGGTGGAGCCGCATCCGCTCGACGAAGTCGGGCACGGCGTTGACGACGGTGATCTCGGTGTCGGCGGGGGAGAGCCGGCGTGCCAGGTTCCCGGCGGCGAAGGCCCCGGCGTATCCGGCGCCGAGGACGACGATACGGTGCTTCATGGCGTTGCTCCTGTCTCGTTCGCGTGCCCCTTGAACGAGACGGCGCCCCGATTGCTGACAGGAGCCGCGTGTGACGTGGGTCACCGAACCAGGCGGCACGTCTGGGGGCGCCTTCGAACTCCGGGTCCATCGGCGGGCGTTCGGGGGCGGCGGTGAACTCGATCATCCGCTTCCCGTGGCGGGCTGCGGCTTGCCGCCCGGTCTCGTCCGGCGCGGACCCGGTCCGGCATCGAGACCGGCCGTCTGTTCCCCGCGCGCAACGACCGCTGCGCCGTGGGCGTTTCGGCCGGACGGGTGGACCGGCGAGCCGGATCGGGCGGCGTGCGCGGCGTGGGTGCGTAGCTCCTTGCCGGACAGGTGCCGCGGGCGGCTATAGTGCAGAAACGGAACCTGCGGAAACGTCGGCAGGCCCCTGTATCGCGGGGCACCGGCGGTTTCCGACGCCACTGCTGCGAGTCGACCCTCGTGCGGTTCCTTTCTCCGGCTCTCCGTCGCGTCGCCCGATCCGCACGCGATGCGTCTTTCTCGGCGCGGTGAGAGCCGTCCACATCGAGCGACGCGGCACCCGTGGGCCCACCGGGCCCTCGGCACGCGCGCGAACACCGCACACGTTTGGGGAAGATGACGTGACTGAGGCGATGACTGGTGCCCGGATTCTGGTCCGGGCCCTGGAAGAGGCGGGAGTTGAGATCCTGTTCGGGATGCCGGGCGGGAACATCCTGCCCGCCTATGACCCGTTGATGGACTCGACACGGCTGCGGCACATCCTGGTGCGGCACGAGCAGGACGCCGGGCACGCGGCCGCCGGATACGCGAGCGCGACGGGCCGGCCGGGGGTGTGCCTGGCGACGTCGGGGCCCGGCGCGACAAACCTGGTGACGGCCCTGGCCGACGCCGCGATGGACTCGGTGCCCGTGGTCGCGGTGACCGGTCAGGCGGCCCGCCATCTGCTGGGCACCGACTCCTTCCAGGAGGCCGACATCTGCGGCATCACCCGGAGCATCACCAAGCACAACTGGCTGGTGCGCGCGGCACGGGACATTCCGCGCACGATCGCGGAAGCCTTTCACGTCGCCACCACCGGACGGCCCGGTCCGGTCCTGGTGGACATCCCGAAGGACGTCCTTCAGGAGCGTGCGCCGTATGCGTGGCCCGAGCGTATCGACCTGCCGGGTCTGAAACCCACGCCGCGCCCCCACCCGCACAGCCTCCTCCAGGCGGCCGAGGCGCTGCGAACGGCTCAACGGCCGGTGCTGTACGCGGGCGGCGGTGTCGTCAAGGCCGACGCCGCCGCGGAACTGGCGCACTTCGTCGAGCTCACGGGTGTACCCGTGGTCACCACGCTCATGGCGCGCGGCGCCTTCCCGGCGAGCCATCGCCGGCATCTGGGGATGCCGGGCATGCACGGCACGGTTCCCGCGGTCGCCGCCCTGCAACATGCCGACCTGGTCCTCGCGGTGGGCGCCCGCTTCGACGACCGTGTCACCGGCGACCCCACGACGTTCGCCCGGCACGCGAAGATCGTGCACGCCGACATCGACCCGGCGGAGATCGGCAAGAACCGCCGGGTCGACATCCCCATCGTGGGTGACGCACGCGAGGTGCTCACCGGCCTCATCGACACGGTCGGCCGGCTCGCCGAGCGGACGCCCTGGGCGCCTGTCGCCCGCTGGTGGGACACCATCGAGGCATGGCGCGACGCCCATCCGATGACGTACGAGACACCCGGTGACGGCTCGCTCGCCCCACAGCAGGTCATCGAGCGGATCGGGCAACTGGCCGGCCCCGACGCCGTGTATGTCTCCGGGGTCGGTCAGCACCAGATGTGGGCCAGCCACTACCTTCCGCTGGAGCGTCCTCGCTCCTTCCTGAACTCGGGTGGTGCGGGCACCATGGGATACGCGCTGCCCGCCGCGATGGGCGCCAAACTGGCGCGGCCCGACACCACCGTGTGGGCCGTCGACGGTGACGGCTGCTTCCAGATGACCTGCCGCACCCTGGCCACCTGCGCCATCGAGGGCATTCCCATCAAGGTCGCGGTGATCAACAACGCCGGACTGGGCATGGTGCGCCAGTTGCAGTCCTTGTTCTTCGACGACCGCCACTTCGGCACCGACTGCGCCACCCGCCATCTCCCCGACTTCGCTGCCATGGGGGAGGCGTACGGCGGCGTCGGCCTGCGCTGCGACCGCGCCGCGGACCTCGACACCACCATCCACACGGCCATGGAGATCGACGACTCCCCCGTCGTCGTGGACTTCGTCGTGAACCAACAGGAGATGGTCTGGCCGATGATCGCGGCCGGAGCCTCAAACGACGCCATCCGCGTCGCCCGCAGCACCGCCCCGCTCTGGGACACGGCCGACTGAACAGCGGGCTGGTGTGTGCTGTTGCCCTCCGCTCGTGGTGCCGGTGTCAGCGGCCGGCTGCCGGTCGGACCACGCGCGTCGTGGAGACCACACCCGGCAGGGCACGCTCGCCCGTCAGAAGGGCCTCGCCCGTGGCGTCGCCTTTGAGGTGCTGGTCGAAGAAGGCGGTGGCGTAGGCGGTCAGCGCGTTCTGCTGGGTCGCGGGGCCGAGGCCGCGGCCGGGGCATGTGCTGTCGTCCTCGCCGAGCGCGGCGGGCGGGGTCCACCGCGTGTTGTAGAAGTTGTGGTTCCCGTCGCGCAGCGAGACCGAGTACGCGGGTTCGGTGGTGCGCCCCTCGACGTCGTCCAGGTACTCCTGGCCCGCCTCGTGTACGGCGCCGTCGCAGCCGGAGGTCACGACGGCGACGGGCGTGCGGGTGATCAGGGTGTCGCTGTTGTCCCCCTCCGGCCAGTCGAACTTCACGGGCGCCAGGGCGAGTACGGCGCCCATACGGACACCGTCGGGAACCTCGTCCTGGTGCTTGTCGGACGCCTGCCACATCACGCCCTTGCCGCCCCGGGAGTGCCCGACGGTCCCGACGCGCCGCATGTCCACGTGCCCGCGCAGCGCGGGCAGACTCCGGGCGAGAACGCCACCGCCGGCGGAGAGCTGCCGCCACAGCCGCAGATGCTCGTTGATGAGCCGGGCGCGGTCCCCGTAGTCGAAGGACGTCATGTTGATGCCGTCGGCGCTGAGCGAGACGACCACGAAACCGCGCTCGGCGAGGGCCCGACCGAGGTAGTCGTAGCCCCGGTAGCTGGGGTACGGCCGCCCTCGCTCGCAGGGCCAGGCCGTGGCGTCCGGGTCGGTACACGCGTACCAGGAGCCGTGGGAGAGCACCACCAGCGGCAGTCGGCCGCTCACCCGGCCGGGACGGTGCACCACCGCACGGATCTCGCTGACGGTGCCGCTGACGGGGTCGGCGAACGCCGTGTCGCCCAGGTCGTAGGACTCGGTCACGGTCGTGGTCCGGCCCGCGGGACCCGCGCCGGCTGCGGCAGCCACCCCGCTCGTGTCCGTGAGGCTCGCGCCCAGCAGCAGCGCGGCGATCAGCGCCCCGCCCACGGACCTCCGCGCCCTCGCGTGCACACGTATGCGTCGCTTCATCCTGGCTCTCCTGTCCTCGGCCCTCGCGGACGGCCGCCATGGCGCGGCGCACCGCGGCGAAACACATGTCCCGCCACCCGTACAGGACGACACAGCGCCTGACTTGGTTGGGCCCGATGCGGTCGGACGCCCGACTCCTCGCCGCCGACCGGGTTTCCGCTGTCGCTCATGGTGTCCCGGCCCAACTCGCGCGCCGCGGGTGCCCGGGGCTGCTGACCCGGTTGCCGAACGGGGCGATCGAATAGGCGTCCCGGAGCGTGAGGTCCGGTCCCGGCGCCTCGGCGCGCAGGGAAAACGCGATACACACACGGAAAGCGGCCGTGACCAGTGCCAGACGGCCGCTCGACGGCGGCCCGCTCATGACGTTGCAGGCAGTTCAGCGCGGCGGCCCTGGTCGCCGGTGCCGTCCTTCGGGCGGGGGCACCCGGAACATCGCCCGCCGCAGCCGGCCAGGCAGAAGGGCCCGCCCGGCCATGACCAGTGAGACGCCCAGCATGGCGCCTCCGACGGCGACACAGCCGGAAGACAGCCAGCCGACCTTGTGCTCATCGGCCCAGGCCCCCAAGGTCGCGGCGACGAGGAAGCCCAGCAGGCACGCGGCGCTGATCAGGGCATACCACCAACGAGAGAGCACGAGATCACCCCTGCACGTGCCTGGAACGGGATCGTTGAGCGGCGGTCCCTGACGGTCCACGGTGAGCTGCCCGGCGTCGACGCAGCCAGTCACCGGTCTCCCCCACGCCCACCAGGAACGCTGAGGAGGCGCCGCATGCCATGAGGGAAGCGGCCTGGCCGACAGCATGGCCAAGGAGCCACAGAGCCAGGGCCAGCAGCAGCCACCAGGCTGTGAGGGACCAGGCGTGCCGCAACCAGCGTGTACGGCCGGTCATCGGGTGGCCCTGGTCCGCTGGGTGGCGACGATCACCACGATGCATCCCGCGAGTGTCGCCACCATCGCCAGGCCCGTGGCGGCCAGGGTGATCAAGGGCGGGGCGTCGGCCAGGCGGGGAACGGCGTTGAGCGGCGCAGCGGCGTAGAAGGCGAGAAGCGCAAGGCCACGCGGGCGCATCGGGCCCAGGACGGGGAAGCCAGGACCGGGCATCACGTAGAGCGCGACTCCGGCAAGGCACATCAGTGCTCCTACGCATACCAAGGTGATGCCAGCATGCGGTTTGGCGGAAAGAGTCACGACGGCGAAATCCTCCGGGCAACATCGGCGAACGGGCACACAGCTCCTGAAAACGCCGACCAGACTTCCCGGCACACCCACGCCCGACTTGACGCGTTCCCCGCAGACTAGCTGCCGCAGCCAACTCTGCCCAGCCCCAGTTGCGGTCCGCCCAGCCTGCGCCCGGCTGGGCTGCTGCTCGCCAACGAGGTTCGTTCGACCGCCTCCTGATGTCTTGACGGGACATTGAGGGGCGGTGCCTGGTCGCAGCACTGGCCGACCGCGTTCGCGGCGGAGACGACTGCGGCCGAACAGTCACCGTGATCTGCTCGGCCGTGCGCTGGGCGTGGATCCGGGCGCGGAACCCGCGCCCGGCGACGGCGTGTTCGCGTAGCGGCTGACGAACTCGTGGATCTCCCGGGCGACGAGTTCGGGAGACTCGTACGGGGCGAGATGTCCCGCGTCCGCCAGGAAGACCAGCCGGCCTCCCGGCATCGCACGGACGTCGGCGATCAGCTTGTCCTGCGGAGCGATGGTGTCTCTGCCGCCGATGACGTAGCACGCCGGCACGGCGATCCCGGACAGTTCCTCGAACATGCTCGTGTAAGCACCGCCCCCGGTTCCCAGCCAGCTGCGCCAGAACTGCTCGGTGACAGCACTCGTCATCGTGTGCACGACATCGGTCGTCCTGCTCGGCTCCAGCGAGATGGCCCGAACGGCCTGCGTTATGGCCTCGACGTCACGGAAGGACTTGTGGAACCCTTCGATGACCGGATCGCCCGCCTCGGTACCGCCCGCGTTCCACGGCATGAGCGCCATGACCGCGGACACCTGGCCGGGCCGGTCCAGAGCGATCCGCACACTGAGCGCGCCACCGAAGGAGAGACCGACGAGGGCGAAGCGTTCGAGGCCGAGCTGATCACAAGCATCGATCACGGTTTCGGCGATCCGGGTAAGGCTCGATCCGTCAGCGGGCGCATGGATGGAGCCCGCGTGGCCCGGCAGGTCCATGAGAACGAGGCGATAGCCGCCGAGCAGGGGTGCCACCTCGGACCAGCACTTGAGTGAGCACCCGAGTCCGGGCAGCAGAACGATCGCGTCCGGCCCGTTTCCCCGCTCCTCGTAGTGGATACCGTTGTTCGTCCTCGGCATGGGATTCCTCCGTGTGTCACGTGATCCAGGTTGTCGTCGGTCGCCGTGCGAGCGGGTGTCACGCCGCTACACCAGCGACAGGCTCGCGCGAAGTGAGGCGAGCAGATCCACCACCTCGGAGAGCCCGGTAGCAGTGCCGAAGACGTAGAAATCCGGGCGGACCAGCACGGCCACGACACCGGACTCCCTGAGCCAGTCACTCAGCGCCTCGCCCTCTTCCTGGACCCCCTCGGCGCCGACCACCAGGGATCGCAGCCCGATCACGCGCTCAAGTTCCGAGACGGCCGCGGTCGTCGCCGCGTCCGGTTCGACCAGGCTGAACAGGGTGAACCCGCGGCCGAGCACGTCGTCGGACCGCTCGGTCTTCCCGCCGCCCGTACGCAGAAAGGGCTGTACAGCCAAGTGGCCGGCCAGCGGTTGTCCGTCTCGGAAGCCCGCGCCGACAGGCGGCTCGAACGGCGGCGGAAGCTCGGTCGCCGACCGCATCGCCTCACGACGTCGCGCCGCACGATCGGGGTCGGTCTCGCAGACGACGGTCCCGACCCGCACCGACTCTTCGATGTAGTCGATGACCTGTGGCCTTCTCGACAGCGTGTACAGGTCCAGCAGCTTCGGGTCCGCGACGCCGGTCAGCACGAGGTCGAGCATCCAGCCGAGGGTTGCGGCGTCTCGGATACCAGAGCTCATGCCCTGTCCGAGGAATGGCGGCATGACGTGAGCAGCGTCACCGGCAAGCAGAACCGACCGGCGGCGGAACGTATCGGCCAGGATGGATCGGAACTGGTAGACGGTCTGCCGGATCACCTCCCCCTCCTGTGGGCCGATCCAGGGGCTGAGCAACTCCCAGACGCGTTCCGGCTTCACCATCTCGGTGGGATCGTCGCCCTCGACGAGCATGAACTCCCACCGGAAGTACCGCTGAGCCACCCGGCCCATGTGGTTCGGCCTCGCGGGGTCGAGTACCTGGCCGGTGTCCGGGATGTTCAGGGTCGGGGCGCCGGGCCGAGGCCGGACGTCAACGACCAGCCAGTCGCCCCGGAAACCGAGATCTTTCGTCGGAATGCCGCAGAGCGTGCGTACCGCGCTGTTGGCGCCGTCTGCCCCGACCGCATAGCGAGCGGTGACGACGCCGCCGTCCGCCAGCGTCGCCACCACGTGGTCGGCCCCCTGGCGCAGGTCGACCAGTTCCGCACCGAAACGCACGTCCACAGTGGATGCTCCGCGGACTGCCGCGTCCAGGGCGTCTTCGAGTTCCGGCTGGTAGAAGTGGTACGACGCATCCCAGCCGGAGGGAGCGCTCCATTGCCTCGGCAGCCGAGAGATCACGCCTCCGTCGGGATCGAGGAATTCATACGCACGAGCTGGTTCGGCAATGCGCCTTACATCGTCGGCAATGCCCAGAGACTGGAAGACGCGCATGATTTCGTGATCGAAGTGTCCGGCTCGTGGCGTCTCGTAGCGCCCGACCCGCCGTTCGCACACCAGCACGCGATGCCCCGGCGCCCCCAGGAGAGCAGCCAGGGTCTGACCGACCGGGCCGTACCCGATGATGAGGACATCCGCATCCCCCGCATCCGGCGTGAGTGTGGATGTGCCGCGTTCATCGGCGAGCTTCATGTGTCCCAACCCTTCCCTTGCACCGGAGCCTGTACGTGCCGGAAGACCCCTCAGCCGGCGTCGATGTCCAGCACGATCCGGCCGCGGGCGCGGCCGTCCGCGTGGAGCAACCGCCAGGCGTCGGCGGCCTGCTCCAGCGGGAAGGAGCGATGCACGGGGACGGACAGCTTCCCTGACTCGGCGAGCGCAGCCACCTCAGTCAGCTCTTCGGCATTCGGGCGTGCCCACACCAATTGGCCACCCTGTTCGGGAGCGGAGATGTCGGCCACGGAGGCGACCCGCGCGGGATCCTTCAAGACCTTCTGCGAGACGGCCACCGCGTCCCCGCCGTAGAAGTCGAGCGCCGCGTCGACGCCCTCTGGCGCGAGCTCGCGCACCCGCTCGGCCAGTCCTTCTCCGTAGGTGATCGGTGTGGCGCCGAGTTCACGCAGGTGGTCGTGGTTGCGCTCGCTGGCGGTGCCGATGACGTGTGCGCCCCGGACGGCGGCGATCTGCACGGCGAGCGTACCGACCCCACCGGCCGCCGCGTGGATCAGAACGGTGTCGCCCTCGCCGATGTTGATGCGTTTGATGGCCTGGTAGGCCGTCAGCCCGTTCAGCGGCAGACAGGCCGCATGCAGCCAGTCCCAGGACGCCGGCTTGCGTGCCAGAGTGCGGGCCGGGGCTGAGACCAGTTCGGCGTAGGTACCGTTCTGCGCCCAGTCCTTGACGACGAAGCCGATCACCTCGTCGCCGATCTCGAACTCGGTGGCGCCGAAACCGCGAGCCTCGACGACGCCGGACATCTCGAAGCCCGGGATGAGGGGGAAGTGGGTCACCATGATGCCGTCGAGAGTGCCGACGGCGATCTTTTCGTCGGCCGGGTTCACTCCGGCCGCCTTGACCCGGACGAGGAACTCCCCGGGCGCGACCGCCGGTGTCGGCTGGTCCGTCAGCTCCAGGTCGTCCGCGCCGCCGTAACGCGGGAGTGCGATTGCTTTCACGGTCACCTCGATGTTCTCGTCAGCTGTGCGAGTCGGATGTGTGGTCTGTGGGTCACGCGCGGCCGAGCTGGGCACGGAACCAGTCACAGACGAACTCCGTGCGCTCGGCCGAGTGGTTGTACAGGGTGTGGTCGCCGTCTTCCCAGACCCGCAGGGTGGGACGCGCCGACAGGTCGAGGAACGCCTTCTGCTGGTCGAGGCTGACCAGCGGGTCGTTGCCGCCGTGCAGCACGAGCATCGCGGCGCTCGTGCGCTCGACCGCCGGGTCGAGCCACAGGGTGCGGAGGACTGCCGCGGCTTCGTCGTCGGTGTCGACGCCCAGGAGCGCCCGAGACTGTTCGCGTGAGGTCCGGAACGGCAGTGGCTCCGGCTTCGCGCCGGCCCCGTTGACGCAGCACGCGCCGAAACGGCTGTCGTGGACCGCGGCACGGGCGGCGAGCAGTCCACCGAAGCTGTTTCCCCACACCCCGTACGGGCCGTGACAGCCGGTACGGGCACGCACGGCGTCGAGGGCGGCGCTGAAGGCTCGGTCGACGTTCCTGTCGAGGTGGAGTCCGCCGGTCATGCGCGTCTCGCCCTGGCCCGGTGCCTCGAACAGGACAGCGGACAGTCCCCGCCGGGCCAGGGCTTCGGCCTGCTGATGAAAGGCCGGGCCCCAACCGCTCTGTCCGCCGACAATGACCACCGTGGGGCCGGGGCGATCGCCGGAGCGACTGACGAGCCAGGCGGTGCAGTGGCTCTGCCGGAACGGGATCGACAGCCGTTCCACGCGCAACTCGGTATCGAGTTCGGCCGCGGCCTGGTAGGCCCGGGTGAGCCGGTCGTAGAGCGCGCGTTTGGCCGGGTGGTCGGTGTTGAAGGCCATCTGCGCGAAGATCAGGGAGGCCGTTGCCCGGCGATAGCACGCGACCGCGGTCTCGGCATCGCCTCGGTCGGCGGCCGTCTCCGCGCGGGTCAACTGCGCCTCGGCCAGGCGAGTCGCGACTTCGTGCCACGGTTCCGAGGCGCACGCATCGGCCAGGTGGACCGCGTCTCCGTGATCCATGCCGTAATCGAGCATCCGGGACATCGGCATGGCACGCAGCAACGCGGCCCGCAGCTTGGCCGGGTCCTCCGCCGATACGGGAGCGTCCATCAGCGCGCTCCGTCGGTGAAGCCCGGTCGTGTTCCGTCCTCCTGCCCTGCCGCGCGGGGCCGCAACGGAATGACCGGCGCCGCCTCGGTGACGGTATTACGCAACTCGCCGAGACCTTCGATCGCCGCGACGACCTCGTCGCCCGGCTGCAACCAGGGGTAGGCCGCCGAGTCGTGAGTGCGGGACAGCTCCAGGATGCAGCCGGTGCCGCAGGTGCCGGAGCCGATCACATCGCCCGGCCTCACTTCGGCGCCGCGGGAGGCGTAGGCGATCATCTCGCCGAACGACCAGTGGACGTCCGACCACACGGCGCGGGAGTAGGAGGCACCGTTGACCGTGCAGGTCATGTCGAGGCGGTATCCGTTGCCCTCGCGGAAGTCGGCGATCTCGTCCGGGGTCACGAAGTACGGGCCGAGGCTCGTCGCGGTGTCCTTGCCCTTCACCGGTCCCATCGACAGCTTCATCTCGCGCTGCTGCACGTCCCGGCCGCTCCAGTCGTTGAGCACACAGTAACCGGCGATGGCGTGTTCGGCGTCCTTGGCGGTCAGGTCGCGACCGCCGCGCCCCACCACCGCGGCGACCTCCAGCTCGAAGTCGAAACGCTCCGCACCCGGCGTCATCGGCACCGGCCCGCAGCCCATCACGGCGTAGGGGCTGGAGAAGTAGAAGACGGGCAGCTCGTACCAGTCCGGTTCCATCTCAAGGCCCCGCCAGGCGCGCCCTGCCCGGACATGCTGTTCGAAGGCGTAGAAGTCGCGGACGGTCGGAGGCGTCGCGATCGGCGACAGGGGAACGATGTCCGGCAGCGGCACGGTCGCGCCGCGCCGCAGCGCGGTCCGTCCAGCCGCGAGCAGCTCGGCCTCGCCGGCCTCGATGAGAGGCAGCAGGTCTGCCAGACCGTCAATGATCCGGACCAGGTCGCCGTTCACCACGCCGACGCGTGAGGACGGCCCGTCCGCGTAGCGAACGAACTTCACTGCCTTGCCTCCCTGGCTGCGGCGCCGTCGGCCAGCATCGCTTGCTCGCGCGTCCAGGCGCGGTAAGTCTCCTCGGTGAAACCTGTCGCGCCGTGGCGCTCGACCGAAGCCCGGATGGCGTCCAGAAGCTCCTCGGGGTCGGTCTCGATGTCGATGTGCTCGACGAAGGGCTGCCGTGCCACGAACCCGGTCTGCCAGTAGACCTCACACCGGTTGCCCTCCGGGTCGTAGAAGTAGACGCCGACGGCATTGCCGTGCGAGACGATCATGTCGAGCCGGACGTCGTGCTCCCGGAAACGCCGATGGAAGCCGAGGACGTCCTCGAAGCGCGCGCACCGGAACGACACCTGCTGGATGAGTTTGGTGCCGACCGGCGCGTCCCGTCCCTCGGCCAGGAGCAGCTCGTGATGCTCGGTGTCCGGCCGGGCGGACAGGAACCAGATGCCCAGCCGCTCGTCGTGGTCGGTGACCGTCAGTCCGAGGACTTCGGTGTAGAACGCGAGTTGCCTGCTCACGTCGTGACAGCGCAGGCCGACATGGCCGAGTTCCGCGACGGACGGTGTCGGAGTCGTCACGGCGCTCCTCCGAGGTAGCGTTCTGCAAGACAGATCATGTTCTGCACAGTAACTCGACCCTCTGAATGTGGTCAACGGTGTTGTTCTTCTGAACGGCAGGTGATCTGCCCAGCAGAACAAGATGAGGCGGTACATCGGCGGGATGGCGGCCACGGCGGTGATGCCCGACCGGCGGAAAGAACCTGCCGCAACCCGTTCGCGGAAGTTGCTCGAAGGCGGCTCCGGCGCCTGAGGCGGCGCCGTGACACACCACCAACACGGCTGCGGGCTGATTCGCGAGATCCGCCGCGACGTCGAGAGGGGACTGCGGTTATTCTGGCAGGCGAAATCGACATTCTGATCACCAGAACAGCCGCGCCGAAGTGACGACGGCGGGATGGAGGGGTTGTGGCAGTGCCGGCCGCTTACCCGGTGGAATCGATCGACAACGCCGCGCGGATCCTGCTGATGCTGGTGGACAACCCGTCGTTGCGCGTTACCGACGTGTCCGCCGAACTCGGAGTGGCCAGGTCGACCGCTCATCGGATGCTGACCACCCTGCAGGCCCGCGACTTGCTCCGCCAGGACCCCCAGACCAAGGGCTACGGAGCCGGGCCCGCCCTGGTCAGGCTCGGCATCGCCGTGATGGGGGCGGTCGCCCTCCGCGACGAAGCGCGTCCCCTGCTGGAAAAGCTCGTCGAGGACACCTCCGAGACCGCGCATCTGCTCGTGCTGGAAGGCACAGAGACCGTCTTCGTCGAAGGTGTGGAGAGCCAGCAGGTGATCCGTGCCGGGGTGCGTACCGGGCAGCGAGGCCCGGCGCACGCGTCTGCCGCAGGGAAGGTACTGCTCGCCGAGCTTCCCCGCGAAGAGCTGCGGCGCCGCTATCCGGGCGCGCGGCTGCGAGGCGGAACCGAGCGCGCGGTGAGCACCCGCCGGGCGCTTGAGGCCGAGCTCCAGAAGGTAAGGGAGACCGGCTACGCCACCAACATGGAGGAAAGCGAGTGGGACCTCTGCGCGGTGGCCGCCCCGGTACGGAACCGGCAGGGCGTGGCCTGCGGTGCGCTGTCTGTATCCGGCCCGGCGAGGCGGGCCGGCGCGGAACTCGCCCTCCTCAGCGGCGCTGTCGTCGCCGCCGCCACCGAACTCGGCGCGCGGCTCGGTTAGGGAGCGACTGAGCCCTCCGTCCCGGCGGTGGGTGAGGCTTGAGGGCTGGCTGCTGGACGAGGCGAAGCTGCTGGTGGACGGGTGTCGGCCAAGAGCGACCACAACGCCAGGAGCCTCGGTGCTGGTGTACCCGTCAGCGATCGACCTGTCCGGCTCGGCCTGACTCTTCCTCGCCCGCCGACCGCCCACCGGCAGCGGACCGCCAGCCGCCGACGGCGCCTGACACCGGGACGGCAGACCCTCCTTGCGAGACCGAGCAGGAACTGCAGTACACACACAGGGGTCAGTTGGGCCGGCGAGATGCCAGGGCGTCCGTCGCGCGGGTACCGGCCAGCGAAATCCCTGGCGCACTACAGCCCGTCGCTCGCTGATCATGCTGGCGCACCGGGAAATTCCAAGATCCCCGACAGAGTCAAGCTGAGGTCATTGCTCCGATGGTTGAGCCTGGCGGGCGGGGAAGAAAGGGAGAACGGCAGCGGCCAGTCCGGCGGTCCCCAAGACGACAGCCACGATGAATGCCGGTAGGTAGGTGGGCTCGTGGAGTGGCCATGCCCAGCTTGCAGGGGTCCCGTGGTGAACGCCGAAGGCTGCGCAGGCGATCGGGAAGAGCGTGACGCTCGTGGCCGCGATCCGAAGGCTGGTGAGGGTGCGCAGCAGGAGGGCGAGTCCGAGGTAGCCCAGGAAGTTGCGGGCCATGCCCGCGGCGAGGATATGGCCGGTCATGGACGACACGAGCCAGCCTCCGGCCAGCATCAGTACGGTGCAGGCCGTCATGAACCCGGTGTCCCACAGCCGTGCAGGTCGCACGGCGGTCACTTCGATGGCGCTGCCACCGCGGGACTGCCCGTACAGGATGAGGCACACCGGTGCGAGCGGCAGCAGGAACGGCAGAGGGAACGCGAAGGAGAGTCCGCCGACTACGACCGGCACGGGTACCTGGATGGAATCGGCGACGGCGCCGAGGACCAGGCAGGCGGCGAGGGCGGCGCAGACCGCGGGTACTCGGCGCACGTGAAGCCACCAGTCCATGATTGTTTCCCTCTGTCGGTTGGCTCTTGGTGGCGGGCTCAGAAGCGGGCTGGGTCGAGTACAGGCTGCTTGTCGCACCGAGAGAGCGTCGTCACATTCCGCTGGAACCAGGCCAGTTGGGCCTGCCGGGGACGTGCGAGAACGCGGGTGGCGACCTCGACTTCCTCTGGTCCGTAACGGGACGCGACGACCTCTGAGTCCGCTCCTGCGGTCAGGCTGAGCCAGACACGGAGCGGCCCGACAGCCTCGTTTCCCGGCCATTCACCGGACGTGGCGCATGCCGGAATGTCTTGGGGCACAGCGCTCAGTGCGACGAGTGAGCGAATGTCATGGGAAGTCGGCATGGTCGACCATGGCGACAGCTCGGGAGCGGTGGGGACACCGAGGGCGGCCAGCCGGGTGTGTGCGTCCGTCGCCCATGCGATGATGTCCGCGGCGACATGCTCCTGTTCGGGCCAGAGGCAGACTCGTGGCTGCGTGTGCGAGCAGGTACGCGAGGCGGTGGGACGGGATTCGGCCGCGCTGTACCCGAGGGGATGGACGATCCATGCCGAGACGGTCACCACAACGGCCAGCACGACCGGGGCCAGGGCCCGCATCCCCCACTGCCGTACCGTCACCAGCCGGGCGGCCAGCAGCAGCCCGATCGAAACCAGCGCGGGGGCCAGAATGCTGCGGGGTGCCGCTACTTGGTCGAGCGCGCAGCACTCGGCGAGGTTCGTGCCGTTCAACTGCCGGACCCAGAAGACGTTCATCGCCGCCGGGTAGGCCATCCACACGAAGCTGCCCACCAGCGCCACGGGAACGGCCAGCAGCCGGGGCAGGTGGAGCCCGATGACATAGCCGACGGCGGTGTGCGCCGCGACGACCAGCAATTCCAGACCGAGTACGGCCACAACGCCGCGGCCGGGAGCGCCTGCGGCCTGCGGCAGCAGCAGGCCGAGGGCCAGTACCACCGCAAGGGCTCCCAGGACGAGTGTGGGTGTCAGGGCGGCGAGTGACACGCTGCTGAAGGTCCGCGCCGGTGCCGCTTGCAGGGCCCGGGACTGCCGGACCCGCAGCCCTTCCCAAGCGCCGCAGGCGGCCACGGCCGGTGCCGTCCAGACCAGCAGAGAAGCGCTTTGCGCGGCAACCGACTCCCAGTACCCGTCGGTGACCAGTTCGGTGACATTGCCGCTGTAGGCGAGCAGCCACAGGATCAGCAGAACGCCGATGCGGGGGGCGACGGACACCCGCAGCACGATGCGCCACGGCATGCTCACACCTCTTCCTCGACCAGGCCGGCGTAGGCGGCCTCGGCCCGGCGCGCCTGCGCGACCTGACCGGGCGCGAGGTCCAGAAAAGAAGCGGTGGATCCCTGAAAGAGAATGTGTCCCTGGTCGAGGAGGACGACCGAGTCGTAGCTGTCCGCCAGGTCCTCCGTCTGATGGGTGGAGACCACGAAGCTCGCCCGGTCCTTGAGGTCGTCCAAGAGGGCGCGGAACACCTTCCGTTGTGTCGGGTCGAGGCCGGCGGTGGGTTCGTCCATGAGCACCACCCGCGCCGAGTGCACCAGCGTCTGGGCGATACCGAGGCGCCGTAACTGGCCTCCCGAGAGCTGGGCGGCGGAGCGTTCGGCCAACTCGCCCAGTCCGACCCGCTCGATCGCCTCCAGAGAACTGTCCCATGCGTCCCGCCGCGACAGGCCCTTCAGCCAGCCGGCGTACGCCGCCTGCTCCCTGACCCGCAGCCCCGGGACGGGAGTCACCTGCTGCGGCAGCCAGCCGACCTGCCGTCGATACCGCTTCAGATCGCCCCGCCTTCGGGTGTCGAGGTCGCCGAGCGTCACACTGCCCGCGCGGGGCCTGAGCGCGGAGGCGAGGATCGACAGCAACGTCGACTTCCCGGCGCCATTCGGCCCCAGGAGTACGACGCATCCTGGCGGCAGGTCGAGCGTCAGGTCTTCGAGGACGAGATCCCGGCGCCGGTATCCGAAGGAACAGCGCGAGACGTGGATGGTCATTCTGGCCTGCTGTCGACTTCCCGTGAGAGGCGCGGCCCCCGGAAGAACCGGGGGCCGCCGACGGTCCGATGGCTTGTCAGTAGTTGGTGACAACCCTGTTGACGTTGAGCCTAGTCGAGCCGATGCAGATGGAGGAGAACTGTCCGCTCGTCTTGATCTCGCCCCAGTTCGACGTGTTGCAGGTGTTGCTCCGCGTGCCGTGGCTCACGTCCGGGAGGAGGTCTCTGACCCGATCGAGTTCAAGGGTCACGCTGGAGGGTCCCCCGAAGTCACAGCCCGAGAACCGGTTGGATTTCTCGCCCGGGCCAGGTGTCCGCGGCGTCCGGCCGCCGCGCTCTTGGCCGCGGCCCGGCGGGTGGCCTCGCGCAGGGCCGCGGGGGCGCATCACCACCCCCTTGCCGTCGATCTGGACGACCAGGGGCATCTCGCGGGTGCACCGGGTGGGGATCTTCCCTGCATAGTGGGCGGCGATATCGATGGCGGAGGCGACCACGAGTTCTGTGAGGCGGCGCTTGCCCAGCACTTTCCGCATCGTCGCTCGATCGCGGCGGCGGCCTGGTCGAACGAGCCTCGCACCGCTTCCAGGGCCGCGAGCCGGGCGAGTCCGCGGGAGTGCCGGCCGGCGGGCAGCGACAACGCTTCGTCCGCCGGGTGTACGTTGGCGACGCCCCGGCCGCGGTAGGCGATCCGGCTCCCGCTCACCGGCCCGAACGCACAGGTCAGCAGGCGACGATGGCCCTTCTCCCGCCAGGGCTTGGTCCGCCCTCCGGACCGGTGATCACCGGCTGGCCCGCGTTCGCCCGCACCGCGTCCTCGAAGCGATGGAAATCCACGGCCTCGACCGGCGCCGCAGCAGGACCGCGTCCTCGGCAACCTCGGCGAGTCCTACGGGGTGCGGCGGCGGTGAAGCCGCTCGCGTGCGCGCCGGCGGACTTCGTCTCCGGCGTCGTCTCCAGGCGGCGCGGGCGCCGGCATGCTGGGCTGGGCTCGGAGCTCAGCGCCGTAGCTGTCTGTTTGTTTGTGGATCGCGTCCGGCTGCGGATCGGCCGGCCAGATGATGAGCAGGTAGTCCTCTACGGGTTCGTCGGCGACACCGTCGGGGGCGATGTCCCGGCCCCGCGCATGCACCCGGAGACGATAGGTTCCAGGCCCCTGGGGTGTGAGTTGAGGCAGGTCCGGGGCGTCGGCCATGACGCTCGTGACGCGGAGGGCACCCGTGGCAGTTTCGATGCTGTGATCGATGATGTCGTCCCATGCGTCGGCATCCACCTGGGCGGGCGGATGCCGACGCACCTGGACGGCCACATTGACCCAGCCCGAGCTGGTGCCGGTGCAGATCACGGCCTGACCGGGCAGGGAGAAGACCAGTCCGTTCGACGTGTCGAACCCCGTTGGTGCCCGTTTGCCGGAGTCGGTCAGTTCGAACGTGTGGTAGTCCACGCGGACCGGGCTGGAGACCGTGGTGGGAACTGGGTCCGTCATGCGGTCATGCTAGGGCGTGCTTCAGAAGTGGATCTTGATGTGACGAATGCACAGTGGGCGAAGCTGGAGCCCCTGCTCCCCGCTGGGAAGAAGTCCGGACGACCGCCGTGTGGAGTCGGGGTCTGAAGCCGGGGCGAGAGCAGGGATCTCGTGGGTTCTCCACAGCCGTACCTGCTCCTGTCCGCAGGCATGGGAGCTGGCGGGGCTGTGTGGGTCGAGGTGGTCCCGGAGCCGGCTCGCCACGTGGGGGCGGTCATGACGTAGAGTTCATGTATCGGAGTAGAAACGTGCTCTGGGGCCGAGCAGAAGGCCGGACAGGGAGTACGCGCACACGCGGTATCGGACGATCCGCCACTTCTTCCGCGGAAGGAGTGCGTCATGAGGGCAGCACAGTTCAGCCGGTTCGGCGGCCCGGAGGTTCTTGAGATCGTCGACCTCCCCGATCCCCGTCCCGGTGCCGGAGAGATACGGATCAAGGTCCGTGCCGCGGGGATCAACGCCAGCGACTGGAAAAAGCGCCAGGGCCTGATGGACCAGGAACTGCCACAGACCCTGGGCTACGAGGCTGCGGGCATCGTTGACGAGATCGGCGACGACGTCTCGGGCGTCACGGTCGGCGACCGGGTCTTCGGAGCCTCACCCTACGGAGCCGCCCAAGCGGAGTTGGCCGTACTGTCCTATTGGGCCCCGATCCCGAACTCGCTCGACTATGCGAGGTCTGCAGCGATCCCCGCGGCGGCCGAGACCGCAGCGCGCTCGCTCGACCAGCTCGGCGTCACAGCGGGCAGCACCGTGCTCATCAACGGGGCATCCGGCAGCGTCGGGAGTGCCGCTGTCCAACTCGCCGTTGAGCGCGGCGCGCGCGTCATCGGCACGGGTAGTCCAGGCACGCACGATGCCCTGCGCTCGCTCGGGGCTGAGCCGGTGGCATACGGCGGCGGGATGCCAGAACGCGTCCGGACGAGCATGCCATCGGGTGTCGATTTCGCACTGGACGTCGCCGGCAGCGGCGTGCTTCCCGAACTCGTGGAGCTCGCGGGTGCGCCCGAGCGCGTGATCACGGTCGCCGACTTCCGCGGCGCGCAGCAGACGGGCGTCCGCTTCAGCCGCGGCGACACCGGCCGCGCGACCTACGCGCTGGCCCAGGTCGCTCAAATGGTTGAAATGGGACGATTCTTCATCCAGGTCGGCCGGACCTTCCCTTTGACCGAGGCGGCCCACGCCCACCGCGTTGGCGAAGCCGGGACCGTGCGCGGCAAACTCGTGCTACTCGTGGACTGACCGGTCTTCAAAGGGACTTGTCACGCTCCCTGCCGGAACCCGATACCGGGCCGAGTCATCGAGGCCAGTGGCATACCATCCCCCGCCCGGGTTGCGTGCCGCCACGGGCGATACCACCTGAACCTGGCCGAGCAGCCGGGTGGCCTCCCCCGTCCACGGCCACGGTGAAAGTTCGCACCCGAAGCGCAGCGGTCATCGGCGCCATCTGCCTCGTCACTTCCCTCGCTGTGACGACGGCGACGCCGCTCGGCAAGCTCCTGCGGATCGATCCGCGTGGCGGCAAGCCGTACGCGACCCCGCCGGACAACCCGTTCGTCGACGACGCGGACGCGAAGGGCGAGATCTGGGCGTACGGGCTGCGCAACCCGTGGCACGCCGCATTCGTCGAAGGACTCACCGACGGCCTGTGCGAGGGCGGGTACCGCCGGCGCCGCGCCGAGCGCGGGCCGGGCGGACGGCAGCGCCGCGATGTCGAGCCGACCGGGCGGATCAAGGAGATCCACGCGGAGTCCTGTGGCGTCTACGGCTCGCCGCGCGTGCACGCCGTCCTCAAACGCGAGGTCCATGTCGCCCGCAAACGGGGCGAACATCTGATGCGCGAGGCCGGCATCGCGGGCATCAGCCCACGCCGCAAGGGCTTCACGCGCCGCGCCCCCACGGCCACGCCCGCGCCGGGCCTGGACGAGCGCGGCTTCACCGCGAGCGCGCCGAACCGGCTGTGGGTCACCAACCTCACCATGATCTCCCAAACCGTGAGGGGAACATCGACGGCTTCTACAACAGCAGGCGTATCCAGAAACGGCTCGGCTGCCTCACCCCCGTGAGCCACCAGGCCGAGCAGCATCCGGAGGGCGTACGTGACCAGGTGCGGAGAACACGGGCCGGGCACGGCGCCGACCGCCTCCAGGAGCCAGGGGAGTTTCGCTGGCGTGTACAACTCCCGAACTCCAACACCGAGTTGACCGTGGAATCACATGGTCATGGCGGGCCGCACCCTTCGATGTCCCCCTGCCCTCGTCCAAGATCCGAGAAGGACCGAGGCCGACATCCATGCCTTTTCGTCCGTACCAAGCCTGGGACGTAATTGTATGCGCCAACAAGTAGGTAAGAAAGCGCCAGTAGTTCTCGAATTCGCCGTTGTTGATGACGGCGCACAGGGGGAGGATGGCCTCGGCGTCGTCCGTCCCCCGCCTCCCCTCTGTACTCAGACGGCGTCCGTCGTAGCCAGGCACCACGAACCGTGAGCGCAGACGCCGGCAGAACCACCCGCCGGACATCGCGGCCGGCTCAGTCCGACAATGGCGCCTGACGCGACGTAGCGAATTGCAGAGAACTGCGGATCGGAAATTTCAGGTGAGTAAAAAACGACCGCTCGAAGCACTCACGCGCACGGTACCCAAATTTCAGAGAAAGGTAGATGGGCGTCATGCGTTATAGCCGCTGCCAGCTGCACACCCAGCTACCCCAGACACCGCCTGAAGGTCTTGCCGCCACCGCGGCCGACGACCAGCGAGACGACCCGCTCGCACGCTCCTTGTCCGCCTGGCTCGCCGGGGAGGTCCGCCGGGCCATCGAGCTGGCCGCCACACCAGGAGACGACGAGAACGACCCGAGGCTCGCCAAGATCTGGCACGCCCGGCTCCTGACCCGGGTCCGCGAACTCCCGGAAGCCACGCGGGTTCTCGACGAGTTGACCACCTCGTACGACGTCACCGACGACGCGGATGTCTCCGCCGCGCTGACCACCTGCCGCGCCGAGTTCGCGCTCGCGTCGGGTGACGCCGGCAGCGCGTTCGCCGAGGCGAACGTCGGCCTCGGGCTGGTCGAAGGGGTCGGCGCCTACGCCTTGCTGCCGGACCTGCACGTCGTCCTGGCGCTGAGCGCCGTCCGGCAGTCCGCCACGTCGACCGGCCTGCGATTCGCGCGCAACCTGGGCGATGACGCTCTGCTCGGCCGCACCGCGCACATGCGCGGGCAGTGCGTGTGGGCCGCCGCCCAGGCGTTCGAGGCCGACGGTGGTCCGGCCTGCGTCCGCCACCTCGTCGAGCGCCTGATCTCCGACGACCAGCTGACACAGGAACTCCTCGCGTCCCAGCCCGCCGCCGCGGCGTGGCTCGTCCGCCTCGCGCGAAGCATCAGAGACGAGCGGCTCGCCTTCAAGTGTGTGATGCGAGCCGAATCACTCACCGTGAAGTCGTGGGGTTTTCGTTCGCCCCACGCGGCGGCACTGCACGCCAAGGGGCTGTTCGAAAGGAATCCCGACAGGCTGCGCGCCGCTTGCGAACTGTACTCGGACGGCTGGGCGTCGGCGTCGGCCGCCGAAGACCTGGCCCAGACGTGGGCCTCGCTGCACCTGGGCCAGGATCGCGCCGTCGAACAGTTCAAATGCGCAGCCGCCGGTTACAAGCGGGCCGGTGCGACCCGCGACCTCGCCCGGGTCGCGAGCAAGCTGCGGGAACTCGGTGTGCGGTCGGGCCGCGTACGGCGGCAGATGCGCCACGACGGACACCGCACCGGCTCCCTCACGGACACCGAGTTCGCGGTGGCCGACCTCGTGAGCCAGGGCCTGACGAACGTGCAGGTCGGCCGCCAGCTCTACATCTCCGAGCACACCGTGGCGTTCCATCTGAAGAAGATCTTCCGCAAGATGGAGGTCTCTTCGCGGGTGGAACTGGCCCGCACCTGGGTGAGTCTGACCTCGGATCAGCGAACCGCCGGCTGACGGCCGACCGCCAGAGCCCCGATCGCGGGTCCGGCGTCAGGCCGCGCCCGTGATCGAGGTCCGGGTCAGCCGAGCAGCAGCGCGTCCGCGCCGGCCGCCGGGTCGGGGTCGATGCGCAGGGTCGTCATCATCCGGGCCACCATCAGATAGTGGCCCGCGACGAGCGTGAGCTCCACGACTTCCCGGTCGTCCAGAAACGCGCTGACCGTCGCGTAGGTCGCGTCGTCGACCTCGTCGCGCACGACACCCGTCACGAAGTCGACCACGGCGCGCGGCAACGGCTCCAGCGCGTCGAGGTCACCCCGGTCCAGCGCGTCGATCTGCTGCTGGGTCGCGCCCACCGCCAGCGCGAGGGGCAGGTGCTGGTCCCACTCGTAGCGGGCGGTGAGCTGCCCGACCCGCAGAATCGCCAGCTCGCGCAGCACCGGGTCCAGGGCGAGGTGATTGAGCAGCGCTCCGCTGAAGCGCAGCCACGGCCGGAACGCGGTCTCGGCGTGGGCCATCAATCCGAAAACGTGGAGCGACGGCAGCTTCGACAGCGGTTCGGCAATGGTTTCGGAAGCGGTGGAGGAAGTGAGATAGGGAACACGGGCCATATCCAAAATGGTAAAGGAAACCCAGACACGGGTAAAGAGGAACTGGTTCCCCGATACTGCCCGGCCGCACTCGCCGGCCCCGAAAACGCCGTCCTTTTCTGCCGCCGGAAATGCGGCACCCACGGCACACCCCGGCCAGTGGATTCCCGCACCGCAGCCGCTTTCACCGCACATTGTCCAGCCATTCCCCGACGGCCCTGGCGGTCGAGCTCACCTGCTCGGCTTCCAGCATGGTGAAGTGGTCACCAGGCACTTCGACGACCGAGTCCGCCGCGGCGGCCACTTCATCACGCCACTCGTCCCCCGCCCCGTGCGCGAGGGCCTGCGTCGAACGGATGTACAGCGACGGCACCGACATCCCCTCGGGCCGCCAGCCCCTGAGCAGATCGAGGTTCCACAGCTGCGCGGTGATCCGTTCGGACAGCGTGTCGAAGCCCATCCGGCGCACGTACTCGACCAGCCTGGTGCGCAACGCGTGTTGCAGGTCCTCGTCGTCGAACACGCCCCGCTCGCCCTTGAGATTCAAGGTGTAGGTGTCGAGCAGCACGAGGCCGGCGGGAGCCCGGCCACGGGCGTGCAGCTCCTGGGCGAGCTCGTACGCCACCACCCCACCGGAGGAGTGCCCGGTCAGGGAGAACTCCGTCTCACCCACGAACTCCTCGACCGTGTCGGCCAAACCGGTCACCAACGCGGCCCGGGTCGCGGGCAGCGGCTCGCCGGCGGCGAACCCCGGAGGCACCAGGGCCGACACCTGGTTTCCCCGGGCCGTGAGCTCCGCGGCGAGCCGGAGGTAAACCTGTGGCCCGGTGGTCATGATGGTCGGGCACACGCAGATCACGTGCGGCCCGTCCCCCGCCGGGGACATGCGGACCACGGCCGGCTTCGCCTTCACCTGCGCCGGGTCGTCGAATTTCTCGCGCAACCGCGCGGCCTTGATCATGAGTTCGTCGCCGAGCTCCGGCCGGTCGTTCTCGATCGCTTCGAGGTAGAGCTCACCGAACAGGTCGTGGTGTTCCGGAAGCGGACCACCGCCGTCGCCGACCCGTGGCAGCTCGGACATCGCCGCGTTCAGCTCCGTGGCCAGGCTGCGCAGGTGCGGATGGTCGAACACCAGGGTCGCGGCCAGCGCCACGCCGGTTCTGGCATGCAGCGAGTTGCGCAGTTCGACCGCCGTCAACGAGTCGAAACCCAGTTCGCCGAGGGGCCGGTCCGGTTCGATCGACACATCCGAGGTGTGGCCCAGCACCGCCGCCACCGCTTCGCGGACCACGTCGATCAGCACCTCCTCACGGTCCGCTTCGGACAGCCCGGCGAGCCGCTTCCTCAGCCCCTCGCGATCGGGTCGGCTGTTGTCGGCCGCCCGCCGGCCCGGACCACCGGCCAGAGACCGCCACAGCACCGGGATCTCCGGCCGGGCCCGCATCGCCCGCACATCCAGCCGGGTCGCTGCCACCACCGCGTCACCGGTGCCCAGCGCCCGGTCGAAGAGCGCCATCTCCCGCGCCGCGGACAACTCCGGCTCGCCCGCCCGGTCGTCCCAGGCGATCGACAGGCCCGGCAAGCCCTGACCACGGCGGTGCCACGCCAGCGCGGCCACAAACGCGGCGTCGCCGCCCTGCCCGCCGCTGCCCTCAAGGCCGGCGAACGACGAGAACATCACGAACAGTGCCAGATTCCGATCCTTGGTCAGTTCGTGCAGATGCCAAGCCGCGTCGGCCGTCGGCCCCGGCACCGGGTCCGAGCCCTCCTCGGGCAGCGAGCGGGCCTCGGCGGTGTGCACGACGCCGATGAGCGGCTGATCCGCGGGACCCGAGGCCAGCACCTCGGCCAAGGCCCGCCGATCGGTCACGTCGCACGCGGTGACCGTTGCTTCGGCGCCCCGCTGAGCCAATTCCGCCACCAGCTCGGCCGTTTCCGGCTCGTCCGTACCGCGTCGACCGAGCAGCAGCAGACGCCGGACACCGTGCTCGGCGACCAGATGCCGGGCGACCACACGGGCACGCTCACCGCCGGTGATCACGACCGCGCCCGACGCCAGTGACGTGACCGGTTGGTCGGTGTCGCCGGTCCGGGTGAGCCGGGCGGCGTGGAGCCGGCCCCGGCGCAGGGCCAGCTGCGGCTCGTCGGCGGCCACGACTCGCCCCAGCGCGTCGGCGTCGAGGTCGGCATCCGTGTCGAGCAGGATGAGCCGGCCCGGCCTCTCGGCCTGCATCGAACGCGCCAGACCCCACACGGCGGCAGCGGCCACGTCGCTCACCGGCTCACAGGGCTCGACCGCGACAGCACCCCGCGTGACCACGACCAGCGGGACGGCGGCGAACCGGTCCTCGTCCAGCCAGTGCCGCAGCCGATCCCTGACCCGGCCGGTCATCTCGTGGGTGGACGCCACGACGGCGTCCGGGTCACCGGACACGTTGAGCACGACAGCCTGCGGTGCCGTCTCCCGCTCGACAGCGGCTTCGATGGTCAGCCACTCGCTCACCGGAGCCGCGGTGCCGGTGGTCTCAAGCCACTCCAGCCGCAGCAGCGCCTCGTCGCCGGCGGTGCGGCTGCCTGCCACCGGGGCCCGCACGGCCAGCGAACCGATCGACAGCACCGGCATGCCGGTGCTGTCCGCTGCGGCCATCGCCACCTCGTCCGGCCCGAGACGCCTCAGCGCCACCCGAAGCCGGGCCGCACCCGAGGCTCGCAACACCATGTCGGCGAACCGGAACGGCAACCGGCCGGAACCGTCCGGGTCCGCGCCCGCGCCCGCGACGGCGACCGGATGTGAAGCGGCGTCCAGCAGCGCCGGATGGATCCCGAACGAACCCGCCATCGCGCGGGCGGGCTCGGGCAGATCCACCTCGGCGAAGGTCAGGTCCCCGCTCTCCCAGGCTTCGGTCATGCCCCGGAACGCCGGCCCGTAGTCGAGTCCGAGGTCGGCGAGCCGGTCGTAGACCCGCTCGACATCCACCGGCGTCGCACCGGGCACCGGCCAGGTCCCGCCGACGGCCTGGAACAGCCCGTCCGCCCGAGTCGGCGGCGAAGCCACGCTCACCACACCGGTGGCGTGCCGGGTCCAGGTCTCTACGCCGTCCGGGCGGGCGTGGATCGTGACGCTCCGCCGCCCTTCGGGTCCGGGGGCGTCGGCACCACCGACCACGACCTGAAGTTCCATGCCGCCTCGACCGGGCAGCACCAGCGGCGCTTCCAGCACCAGCTCGTCCAGCCGACCGCAGCCCACGCTGTCGCCGGCGCGGATCGCCAGCTCGACGTACGCCGCACCGGGCAGCACCACCTCGTCGAGCACCACGTGGTCGGCGAGCCACGGGTGGGTCCGCAGGGACAGGCGGCTGGTGAAGACCACACCGTCGAACTGCGGCAGCGACAGCACCGCCCCGAGCAACGGGTGGTCAGCGGACCGCAATCCGGCGGATGCCTCGGTCCGGCCGACGGCCGCGTCGGGCCAGAAGCGCTGCCGTTGGAAGGCGTAGGTCGGCAGGCTGATCCGGGTGCCTCCTCGACCGGCGAACGCCGTGGCCCAGTCCACGGCCACGCCTCGCGTGTACAGCTGCCCGAGCGCCGCCAACAGCGTCGACGTGTCGTCGTGCTCGCGCCGCAGGACCGGCGTCACCACCGTCCCTGGAGCACAGCTGCCCTGCGCCAGCGCGGACAGCACGCCGTCCGGACCCAGCTCGACCATCGCCGTCACACCCTGCTCGGCCAGCCACCGCACACCGTCGGCGAACCGCACCGGCACTCGGACCTGACGGGCCCAGTACTGCGGTGAGCACAACTGCTCGGCCGTCGCCACCCGACCGGTCACATCGGACACCACGGGAATCCGCGGCTTTGCGAACCGCACCGACTCCAACACCCGCGTGAACTCGCCCAGCATGGGGTCCAGCAACGCCGAATGGAACGCGTGCGACACCCGCAGACGCGACACCCGGCGGCCACGCTCGCCCACGGCCGCCACCACCCGGTCCACCGCGGCCGAAGGACCCGAGACCACCACCGAATCGTCGGTGTTCACCGCCGCCAGCGACACGCCGTCCGGCAACAGGTCCGCGATCTCGGCCTCGGAAATCTCCAGTTGGGCCATCACGCCGCCGGATGGCAACGCCTGCATCAACCGCGCCCGCGCGGCCACCACCCGGCACGCGTCGGCCAGCGACCACACACCTGACACATACGCCGCGGTCAGCTCGCCGATCGAATGCCCCAGCAGGTAGTCGGGGGTCACGCCGAAGGCGCGCAGCACCTCGAACAATGCGGCTTCCACCGCGAACAGCGCCGGCTGCGCCCACCCCGTCTCATGGATCAGCTCCGCGTCCTCGCCCCACATCACCTCACGCAACGGCCGGTCCAGCAACGGATCCAGCTTGGCGAGGATCTCCTCCAGCGCGGCGGCGAACACCGGGGACTGGTCGAACAAGTCCCGAGCCATGCCCACCCGCTGAGCACCCTGGCCCGTGAACAGCACACCCAGCCGAGTGCCCGGCCGAACCGTACCGGGCTCCGATTGACCGGCCGCGACCGCACGCAGGCCCGCCAGCAGTTCGGCCCGCTCGCCGCCCACGACCACGGCGCGGTGGTCGAACACCGCCCGCGAACCGACCAGCGACCAGCCCACATCCACCGGACGCAGGGCCGGGTCCGCCGCCACGAACCCCAGCAGCCTGGACGCCTGGGCCCGGACCGCCTCAGCCGACTTGCCGGACAGCACCCATGGCACCACGGCGCCGGTGTCGGCGGCCGGGACGACGTCGGTGCGGGCGGGAGCCTCAAGGATCACGTGCGCGTTGGTGCCACTGATCCCGAACGAGGACACGCCGGCCCGCCGCGGCCGGCCGGTTTCGGGCCACGGCACCGCTTCGGTCAGCAGCCGCACATCACCCTGGGTCCAGTCGACCTGGGTGGAGGGCCGGTTGACGTGCAACGTCCTGGGCAGCACTCCGTGGCGCAGCGCCATCACCATCTTGATCACGCCGCCGACGCCCGCGGCCGCCTGCGCGTGGCCGATGTTCGACTTCAACGACCCGAGCCACAGCGGCCAGCCCTCGGGCCGGTCCTGACCGTACGTGGCCAGCAGCGCCTGCGCCTCGATCGGGTCGCCGAGCCGGGTGCCCGTGCCGTGGGCTTCCACGGTGTCGACGTCCGCGGTGGACAGTCCGGCCGCCGCGAGCGCCTGGCGGATCACCCGCTGCTGCGAGGGACCGTTCGGCGCCGTCAACCCGTTCGACGCACCGTCCTGGTTCACGGCGCTCGACCGGAAGACAGCCAGGACCTCGTGCCCGTTTCGGCGGGCCTCGGACAGCCGTTCCATCACGACGACACCGACGCCCTCGGCCCAGCCGGCGCCGTCGGCGGCGTCGGAGAAGGACTTGCAGCGCCCGTCCGCGGCCATTCCGCCCTGCACGGTGAAGCCGACGAACGTGTCCGGTGAGGCCATCACGGTCACCCCGCCGGCCAGCGCCAGCGTGCACTCGCCCGCCCGCAACGCCTGCGCGGCCAGGTGCATCGCCACCAACGACGACGAACACGCCGTGTCCACGCTCACCGCAGGGCCCTCCAGACCGAGCGTGTAGGACACCCGACCGGAGATCACACTGGTCGCGCCACCCGTCATCTGGTGGCCAAGGAGCCGGTCGCCGCCGCGGGCGACCATGTCGCCGTATCCGGACTGGTACGCGCCGGCGAACACGCCGGTCGGGCTGCCCGCCAGCGAGGTCGGATCGATTCCCGCCTGTTCCAGGGCTTCCCACGACACCTCCAGCAGCAACCGCTGCTGCGGATCCGTGGCAAGCGCCTCACGCGGCGAGATCCGGAAGAACGCCGCGTCGAACTCGTCGACACCGGCGAGGAATCCGCCCTCACCCGTGGCCGAGGTTCCGGATCCGGGTCCCTCACGCCCGATCAGGGTGTCCAGGTTCCAGCCGCGATCGGCCGGGAACGGGGTGACGCCGTCGACGCCATCGGCGACCAGCCGCCACAGGTCGTCCGGACCCGCGACACCACCCGGGAACCGGCAGGCCATCCCGATCAGCACGATCGGATCGTCGGAAACCGACACCGGCGCCGGCACCGCGGTCGGCTCCGCCGGCTGCCCGGCACCGAACCCGGCAGCCAGGTGCCGCGCCAGCCGCGTGACCGTCGGATAGTCGAACACCACGCTCGCCGCCAGCACCGCACCCGTCTTGGCCCGCAGCAGATTCCGCAACTCCACCGACGTCAGCGAGTCGAAGCCCAGCTCCCGCAACGGACGGTCCGGGTCGATCTGTGCCCCCGAGCCGTGGCCCAGCACCGCCGCGACGGACTCCCGGACCAGCTCCGCCAGTGTCTGCTCACGCTCCCGCACGGACAGTTCCGCCAACCGCTTGCCCAGCCCGCCCCGACCGTCGCGGGTGTTGTCGGCAGTGCGGCGCGGCACGGCGCCGGTGAGCGACCGCCACAGGGCCGGCACGTCCTGCTGAGCCCGCAACGCCCGTGCGTTCAGCCGGGCCAGTCCGAGCACCGGCCGGCTACAGCGCAGCGCCCGGTCGAACAGGTCCATGCCCTGCGCCACCGAGAACGGCGGCAGGGCCGACCGTTCGATGCGGCGAAGGTCCGCCGAGGACAAGGTGCCCACCAGCCCGACCTCGGTCGTCCAGGCGCCCCAGGCCATCGACGAGCCCGGCAGCCCCCGCTCACGACGGTGCTGCACCAAACCGTCGAGGAACACGTTGCCCGCGGCGTAGTTGGCCTGGCCGCCGCTGCCCAAAAGCCCGGCGAGAGAGGAGAACACCACGAAGAACGACAGGTCCAGATGGCTCGTCAGCTCGTGGAGGTGCCACGCCGCGTCGACCTTCGGCGCCAGCACGCGATCGAGCTGATCCGGCGAGAGCGAGCCGAGTACGCCGTCCTCAAGGATCCCGGCGGTGTGCACCACCCCGGTCACCGGTCGCCTGGCCGGAACCCCGGCCAGCACCGCGGCCAGGGCCTCCCGATCCGTCAGGTCGCACGCCGCGAACGTCACCGTCACGCCCTGCGCGGCCAACTCGGTGACCAGCGCTGAGGCACCCGGAGCGGCCGGGCCGCGCCGACTGACGAGCAGCAGGTGCCGGACACCGTGCGCGCCGGCCAGGTGGCGGGCCAGGGCACCGCCCAGGCCGCCGGCGCCGGTGATCACGACCGTGCCCGAGGAGTCCGGTGCCCGTGGGACGGTGAGCACCAGCTTGCCGACGTGCTTGGCCTGGCTCATGAACCGGAAGGCGTCCTGGGCCTGGCGCACGTCCCAGCTGCGCACCGGCAACGGCCGCAGCGCCCCGGCCTCGAACAGGCTCACCAGTTCCCGCAGCATCTGCTGGATGCGTTCGAACCCGGCGTCGGTCAGTTCGAACGCCTGGTAGTTCACGTCGGCGCAACGGTCCCGCAGGTCCTCGGCCGACCGGATGTCGGACTTTCCCATCTCGACGAAGCGGCCGGAGGGCGCGAGCAGGTCCAGCGAGGCGTCCACGAACTCGCCGGCCAGCGAGTTGAGCACCACGTCGACACCGCGCCCGTCCGTGGCAGCGCGGAAGCGCTCCCGGAAGTCCAGGGTTCGCGACGAAGCCACCCGGCTCTCGTCGACACCCCACTCGCGCAGGACACCCCATTTGCCTTCGCCCGCGGTCGCGTAGATCTCCGCGCCGAGGTGCCGGCCGAGCTGAATGGCCGCCAGGCCCACACCACCGGCACCAGCGTGCACGAGCAGCGACTCACCCGCCCGCAGACCCGCGAGGTCCACCAAGCCGTAGTACGCCGTCAAAAACACGATCGGAACCGACGCGGCGACGGCGAACGACCAGCCGGCCGGGATCACCGTCAGCAACCGCCGGTCGGTCACGGCCACCGGGCCGAAGCCGCCGAAGGCCAGGCCCATCACCCGGTCGCCGATCGTCAGCCCGGTCACCTCCGGGCCGACCTCGGTGACCACCCCGGCGACCTCACTGCCCAGGGGGCCGGCCTGACCGCGGTACATGCCGAGGGCGTTGAGCACGTCGCGGAAGTTCAGGCCGGCCACGCGCACCTCGATCCGGACCTGCCCGGGCCGCAGGGGATCCGTCACCTCGGGACACGGCACCAACGCGAGATTCTCCAGCGTGCCCCTCTCCACGGACTCCAGCCGCCAGGCTTCCGTCTCCGGTGCGACCAGGTCGTCCGCCGGCCGGACCCTCGTCAGACGGGCAGCGTGCAGGTGCGTGCCGCGCAACGCGAGCTGCGGCTCGTCGGTGCCCAGAACCCGGCCCAGGACGTCGTGGTCCAGCGCGGTGTCGGTGTCGGTGTCGGTGTCGAGCAGGACGATCCGGCCGGGGTTCTCGGTCTGCGCCGAGCGCACCAGCCCCCACACCGCCGCCGCGGCCAGGTCCCGCAACGGCTCGCCGGCCTCGACCGTGACCGCGCCCCGAGTCGCCACCACCAGCGGGATCGAGGCGAAGCGGTCCTCGGCCAGCCAGTGCTGCAGTTGCCCCAGTACCCAGGCCGTCAGTTCGTGAACGGAGTCCACCACCGCGTCCCGGTCGCCGGCCACGGCCAGCACCACCGCCTGCGGACGAACACCGTCCGCCGCCGCGGCACCGACCTCGGCGAGGTCGGCGTACCCGGTGCCGGCCGAACGCGCGCGATCGACCAGGAGCCAGTCCGCCACCGGCACCACCGGACCCTCGGCGGCGATCCAGCCGGCCTTCAGCAGAGCACCGTCACCCGGGACGGATCGGAGGCCGCCGGCCGACATGGGCCGCACGGCCAGCGAGCCGATCGACAACACCGGTGAGCCGCTGCTGTCGGCCGCCACGACGCCGACCTCGTCGGGTCCGGTCCGGGTCAACGCCACCCGGAGCCGGGACGCACCCGAGGCGCGCAACACCACGCCGGTGAAGCTGAACGGCAACGCCGCGCGCGCTTCCAGCCCCGCGAAGACCGAGGCGTGCAACGCCGCGTCCAGCAGCGCCGGATGGATCCCGAACGACTCGGCCGGGCCACGCCCGGACTCCGGCAGCTCGACCTCGGCCAGAACCCGGTCCCCGCACCTCCAGGCCCGGGTCAGCCCCCGGAACACCGGGCCGTACCGGAGGAAACCCTCCTCGGCGAGCCTGTCGTAGAAGTGGTCGGTGTCGAGTGCCTTCGCGCCCGGCCCGGGCCAGTCGCCGCTCACCGGGCCGAACAGCTCGGTGCCGCCCGCCTCACCCGGGCCCGCGCTCACCACGCCCGTGGCATGACGGGTCCAGGACTCCTCGCCGTCCGCTCGCGCGTACACCGCGACACCGCGCGCTCCGGCCGCGGCAGGAGCATCGAGGTCCCCCACCACCACCTGCAGCTGAACCCCGGTGTGCGCGGGCATCACGAGCGGTGCCTCAAGGACGAGCTCGTCGAGGCGGTCGCACCCGACGCTGTCGCCTGCCCGGATCGCCAGCTCCACGTACCCGGTGCCGGGGAAGACCACCGCGTCCCGCACCGCGTGATCCGCCAGCCACGGATGCGTACGCAGCGAAAGCCGGCTGGTGAACACCACCCCGTCGGTCTGCGGCAGCGGCAGCGTCGCCCCCAGCAGCGGGTGGTCCGCAGGCGCCAGCCCGGCCGCGGACACATCGGCCCTGCCGCCGGTCGTGTCCGGCCAGAAAACCCGGTGCTGGAAGGCGTACGTCGGCAACGGGACCCGCCGCGCACCGCGGTCGGCGAACACCCGGGCCCAGTCCACCTCGACGCCCAGAGCACACGCGTGAGCCACCGACAGGACCACTCGCCGCAGGGTTCCTTCGTCGCGGCGGAGTGTCCCCACCGCGGCCGCGGGCTTCTCTCGCCGCTGCGCGATGTCCTGCACCGCCGGGACCAGCACCGGATGCGGACCGACCTCGATCACCAGGTCGGGACCGGCGTCGAGAGCGGCCGCGAGCGCCGTTTCGAACAGCACCGGGTTGCGCAGGTTGTCGTACCAGTACCGGGCGTCCCACGACGCGGTGTCCGCGAGCTGCCCGGTCACCGACGAGTAGACCGGGACCGTCGACGAGCGGGGACTGACCGGGGCCAGGTCCGCCAGCAGCCGCTCCTCGATCCGCTCCACCGACGGCGAGTGCGAGGCGTAGTCCACCGCGATCCGGCGCGCCCGGATCCCGTCGCTTGCGCAGTCGGCCAGCAACCGGTCGAGGGCGTCCGGCTCCCCGGCGACCACCACGGATGCCGGGCCGTTGATCGCGGCCACCGAAACCGCCGGCCGCCGCGAGATCAGTTCCCCGACCTCGGTGACCGCCATCGGCAAGGCCACCATGCCCCCACCACCGGCCAGCGTGTCGGCGATCGCGCGGCTGCGGAGGACCACAACACGAGCACCGTCCGACAAGGACAGGGCACCGGCCACACACGCGGCCGCGATCTCACCCTGCGAGTGCCCCACCACCGCGGCCGGCTCGACCCCGAACGACCGCCACTCCGCCGCCAACGACACCATCACCGCCCACGACACCGGCTGTACGACGTCGGCTCGCGCCAACGCGGCCTCGTCACCGAGCACCTGCTCCAGGGACCAGTCGACGAACGGCGCCAGCGCCGCCGCACACTGGCGCATCGACGCGGCGAACACCGGCGACTCGGCCAGCAGGTCCTGGGCCATCCCCACCCATTGGGCACCCTGGCCCGGGAACACGAACACCACTGCGTCACCGGCCCGGGCGACGCCTTCGGTAAGGCCCGCGGCGGGTTCGCCGGCGGCGGCAGCGCGCACTGCGGTCAGCAACTCGTCCCGATCGGTGCCCACGACGACAGCGCGGTGCTCGAACACCGTCCGCGAGTGGATCAGCGACCAGCCCACATCCACGGGGCGCCACGACGCGTCGGATTCGAGGTGCGCCAGCAAGCGCGCTGCCTGCGCCCGCAGCGCCTCTTCCGTCTTGCCGGACAGCACCCACGGCACGACACCGCCGGGGTCGCCGCCGGGGCCGCCGCCGGGTGAGGCCGTGGCGGTGGCGGCCGCTTCGAGGATGACGTGCGCGTTGGTGCCGCTGACGCCGAACGAGGACACCCCGGCCCGCCGAGGGCGGTCTGTTTCCGGCCACGGCACCGACTCCGTCAGCAGCCGGACGTCGCCTTGCGCCCAGTCCACCTGCGTCGACGGCGCGTCCACGTGCAGCGTTTTCGGCAACACGCCGTGCCGCAACGCCATGACCGTCTTGATCACACCACCGACGCCGGCGGCCGCTTGCGTGTGGCCGATGTTCGACTTCAACGAGCCCAGCCACAGCGGCCGTTCCGCGGGCCGATCCTGGCCGTAGGTCGCCAGCAACGCCTGCGCCTCGATCGGATCACCGAGCTTCGTACCCGTACCGTGGGATTCCACGGCATCGATGTCCGAAGCGGTCAGTCCCGCCGCGGCCAGTGCCCGCCGGATCACCCGTTGCTGCGAGGGGCCGTTCGGCGCCGTCAACCCGTTCGACGCACCGTCCTGGTTCACCGCGCTCGAACGCAGCACAGCCAGGACTTCGTGATCGTTGCGCCGAGCATCGGAGAGCCGTTCCAGCACCACCACGCCGACGCCCTCGGCCCAGCCGGTGCCGTCGGCCGCATCCGCGAACGACTTGCACCGCCCGTCGGCGGCCAAGCCACCCTGCACGCTGAAGCCGACGAACGTGTCCGGTGAAGCCATGATCGTGACACCACCGGCCAGCGCGAGCGAGCACTCCCCCGCCCGCAGTGCCTGAGCCGCCAGGTGCATGGCCACCAATGACGACGAACAGGCCGTGTCCACGCTCACCGCAGGGCCTTCCAAGCCCAGTGTGTAGGCGATCCGGCCGGATATCACACTGCCTGCGCCGCCGGTGAGGGCGTGGCCCAGCAGCTGTCCGTCGGAGCGGGAGACCAGCTCGGCGTACCCGGACTGGTACGCGCCTACGTACACGCCGGTCGAGCTGCCGGCCAGGGACGCGGGCTTGATCCCGGCCTGTTCCAGGGCTTCCCACGACACCTCCAGCAGCAACCGCTGCTGCGGGTCGGTGGCCAGCGCCTCACGCGGCGAGATCCGGAAGAACGCCGCGTCGAAGTCGCCTGCGCCGTCGATGAACCCGCCTTCCCCGGTCGCGGACGATCCGGAGCCGTCGGGTCCCAGCAACGCGTCCAGGTTCCAGCCGCGATCGGCCGGGAACGGCGTGATTCCGTCGGTGCCGTCGGCCACCAGGCGCCACAGATCCTCCGGCCCGCGCACCCCGCCCGGGAACCGGCACGCCATCCCCACCAGCACCACCGGATCGTCGGCGACCGGAGCCGGCGCCGGCTCCGGTACGGCGGACGGCACCTCCGGGCCCACGTCGCCGAACTCGGCGGCCAGGTGACGCGCGACGTGGCCGACGGTCGGGTAGTCGAACACCAGGCTCGCGGGCATCGCGAGACCGGTTCTGGCCTGCACCAGGTTCCGCAGCTCGACCGCGGTCAGCGAGTCGAAGCCCAGCTCGCTGAACGGCTGGTCCGCCTCGATCCGCGTCTGTGGCGCGTGACCGAGCACGGCTGCGGCGCTGTCCCGGACGAGACCGGTCAGCAGCCGCAGTCCGTCCGCTTCGGACAGTCCGGCGAGCCGCTGTCGCAGGCCGTCCTGGCCGCCGGTCGCGTCGTCGGCCCGCCGGCGGCGCACGCCGCCGGCGAGCGTGCGCCACAGGGGCGGGACCTCCGTCTGAGCGCGTAACGCGGCCAGGTTCAACCGGGTCAGCACCAGCACGGGCCGATCGGTGACCAGGGCGCGCTCGAACAGCTCCATGCCCTGCGCGGGCGTCAGCGGCGGGACCGCGGAGCGGGCGATGCGCCGGCGGTCCCCGTCGGACAGCGTGCCGGTCATGCCGATCTCCGTGGTCCACGGACCCCACGCCATCGACAGCCCCGGCAGCCCGGCGTGCCGGCGCTGCTGCATCAACGCGTCGAGGAACACGTTGCCCGCCGCGTAGTTCGCCTGCCCGCCGCTGCCGAGCGAGCCGCCGATGGAGGAGAACACCGCGAACAGCGAGAGATCGAGTTCCCGGGTCAGTTCGTGCAGGTGCCACGCCGCGTCCACCTTCGGCGCCAGCACCCGGTCGACCTGCTCCTGTGACAGGGAACCGAGCACGCCGTCGTCGACCACACCGGCCGTGTGGACGACCCCGGTCACCGGCCTCTGCGGCGGAACCGCCGCCAGCACCTCCGCCAGGGCCTGCCGGTCCGTCACGTCGCACGCCGCGACGGTCACCTCCGCCCCCTGTGCCGCCAACTCCCCGACCAGGTCCGCGGCCTGCGGGGCGGCCATTCCCCGACGACTGAGCAGCAACAGGTGCCGGACCCCGCGCGCGGCGACGAGGTGCCGGGCCACGACACCGCCCAGAGCGCCGGTCCCACCGGTGATCACCACGGTGCCCGGCCCGACCGGCGTGAAGGCGTGTCCGCCGGGCTCGGTGCGGACGAGCCGGGCCGCGTGCATCCGGCCTTCGCGGATCACCATCTGCGGTTCGCCCGAGGCCAGGACCCGGCTCACGGTCGCGCCGTCCGGTTCGGTGTCCGAGTCGAGCAGCACGAACCGGCCGGGATTCTCCGTCTGGGCCGACCTCACCAGGCCCCACACCGCGGCCGCGGGCAGGTCCCGCACCCCTTCGTCCGGCCCGGCGGCGACGGCTCCCGACGTCAGGACCACCAGCGGGACAGCCGAGAACCGGCCGTCGGCCAACCAGTGCTGCAGCAGCCGCAGGACGCGTCCGGTCAGCTCGTGCGCCGACTCCACGACCGCGTCCGCGGCACCGGACACGGCCAGCACCACCGCCTGCGGCACCGGCCTCTCCTCACCGGGCGCGGTCAGGTCGGCGAAGCGGGCGTCGTCCGGGCCGGCCAGCAGCCAGTCACGCAGGTCCGCGCCGGCCGCCGGGGTGATCCCGACCCACTCCACGGCGAGGACGGACCGGTCGCCGGTCCTGGGGGGCGCGCCGTCCGTCCGCCGCGCGATCACCGATCCGATCGACAAGACCGGCAGTCCCGCGCCGTCCGCCGCGGCGACCGAGATCTCGTCCGGGCCGGTCCGTATCGAGGCCACGCGGAGCCGCGCCGCGCCAGACGCGCGCAACACCACGTCGCCGAAGGCGGCCGGGACCGCCGTGCTCTCGCCCGGCTGCGCGAAGGCCGCCGCCCGCAGAGCCGCGTCCAGCAGCGCCGGGTGGATGCCGAAGGACGCTGCCGGAGCGTGCTCGGAATCCGGCAGCTCGACTTCGGCGAACACCTGGTCGCCGCGGGCCCAGACCTCGGTCACGGCGGGGCCGAGCGGGCCGCTCCCGGAGGTGTCGCCGAGGTCCACGGCCGTCGCACCGGGCACCGGCCATTCCCGGCCCAACGCGGTAAGCAGTTCGTCACCGTCGCCATCGGATGATCCGGTGCTCAGCGTCCCCGTGGCATGCCGTATCCAGGTCTCCTCACCGTCCGGCCGGGCGTACACCGCCACCTCGCGGCGCCCGTCCACGCGGTCGCCGACCACGACCTGAAGCTGGACACCGCCGCGAGCGGGCAGCGCAAGCGCGGTCTCCACCACCAGCTCGTCCAGCCGGTCGCACCCGGCGCTGTCACCGGCGCGCACGGCCAGCTCGACGTAGGCGGTGGCGGGCAGTACCGCCGAGCCTCCCACCGGGTGCCCGGCCAGCCAGGGATGCGTGCGCTGGGACAGACGGCTGGTGAACACGAACCCGTCGGTCTGCGGAAGCGACAGCATCGCACCCAGCAACGGGTGCTCCGCGGCGGTCAGCCCGGCCGAGGACACGTCGACCGCCCGGTTCGAGCCGTCGAGCCAGTAGCGCTCATGCCGGAACGCGTACGTCGGCAACGCGATCCGCGTGGCGGCCTGCCCGGCGAAGAGAGTGCTCCAGTCCACCGCCACGCCCTGCGTGTGCAGCTGCGCGAGGGCCGCCACCACCGTCGCGGCCTCGCCGCGTTCGGAGGTTTTCCGCCGGCGCAGCATCGGCACCGCGACCGAGGTGCAGCTCTGCCGCGCCAGGCCCGACAGGACCCCGTCCGGACCCAGCTCGACCATCGCCGCGACGCCGTGGCCGGCCAGCCACCGCACACCGTCGGCGAACCGCACCGCCGACCGCGCCTGCCGCACCCAGTACTCCGGCGAACACAACTCCTCGTCGGGCGCCCGCTTTCCGGTCAGATTGGACACCACGGGAATCCGTGGCGGCGCACACCGCACCGATTGCAGAACCTGCCGGAAGTCCTTGAGCATCGGGTCCATCAACGCCGAGTGGAACGCGTGCGACACTCGCAGCCGCGACACCTTGGCACCACGAGCGGACACGACCGCGACGACCGAGTCCACGGCTTCCCGCGGCCCCGAGACCACCACCGAATCCGCTGTGTTGACCGCGGCGATCGACACGGTTTCGGGCAGCAACCCGGCGATCTCCGCCTCGGGCAGCCCGACGGCGGCCATCGCCCCGCCGGACGGCAGCGCCTGCATCAACCGCGCCCGAGCCGCCACCACCCGGCACGCGTCGCCGAGCGACCACACCCCGGCCACGTAAGCGGCCGTGACCTCACCGATCGAATGTCCCAGGAGATGGGCCGGGGTCACGCCGAACGCGCGCAGCACCTCGAACAAGGCCGCCTCGACGGCGAACAACGCGGGCTGCGCCCAGCCCGTCTCGTCGATCAGCTCCGTGTCCTCGCCCCACATCACCTCGCGCAACGGCCGGTCCAACAACGGATCCAGCTCGGCGAGGATCTCGTCCAACGCTCGCGCGAACACCGGCGAACGGTCGTACAAGTCGCGGGCCATCCCCACCCGTTGCGCCCCCTGGCCCGTGAACAGGACAGCGAGTTTGGCCCAGTTCCGGGCAGTGCCCAGGACCACGTTCGCGGTGGGCTCGCCGTCCGCCGCGGCGCGCAGGGCCGCCAGCAGCTCGGTCCGGTCGCCGCCCACCAGCACGGCGCGGTGGTCGAAAGCCGCACGCGAGGTGAGCAACGACCAGCCCACGTCGGCCGGGCTCAGCGCCGGGTCCGCCTTGAGCCGTTCGAGCAATCGGGCCGCCTGGGCCCGCACGGCGTCGGCCGACTTGCCCGACACCACCCACGGCAGGACGCCCTCGACGGCAGGCGGCCCGGAGGGCGGTCCGGCGGGACCGGCAGCGGCTTCGCCCGGGGCTTCGAGGATCACGTGGGCATTCGTGCCGCTGACGCCGAACGACGACACCCCGGCCCGGCGGGGGCGGCCGGTCTCCGGCCACGGCATCGCCTCCGTGAGCAGCCGCACATCGCCCTGCGACCAGTCCACCTGCCTCGACGGCTCGTCCACGTGCAGCGTCTTCGGCAGTATCCCGTGCCGCAGCGCCAGCACCGTCTTGATCACGCCACCGATGCCGGCGGCCGCCTGGGCGTGTCCGATGTTCGACTTCAACGAGCCAAGCCATAACGGCCGGTCCTCGGGCCGGTCCTGACCATAGGTCGCCAGCACCGCCTGCGCCTCGATCGGATCACCGAGCTTCGTCCCGGTGCCGTGCGCCTCGACCGCATCGACGTCCGCGGCGCACAGACCAGCCGCGGCGAGCGCCTGCCGGATCACGCGTTGCTGCGACGGACCGTTCGGCGCCGTCAGACCGTTGGAAGCGCCGTCCTGGTTCACCGCGCTGGACCGCACCAGGGCCAGCACCTCATGGCCGTGCCGACGAGCGTCCGACAACCGCTCCAGCACCACCACACCGACGCCTTCGGCCCAGCCGGTGCCGTCGGCCGCGTCGGCGAAGGACTTGCACCGGCCGTCCGCGGCGAGCCCGCCCTGTGCGGTGAAACCCAGGAACATGCCGGGTGAGGCCATCACCGTGACCCCACCGGCGAGAGCCAGCGTGCATTCCCCGGCCCGCAGCGCCTGCGCGGCCAGGTGCATCGCCACCAGCGACGAGGAACACGCCGTGTCCACACTCACCGCCGGGCCCTCAAGCCCGAGCGTGTAGGCGACCCGGCCCGAGATCACGCTGCCCGCGCCGCCGGTGATCTGGTGGGCCCGCACCTGCTCGCCGCCCCGGGCGACCAGCTCGGCGTAGCCGGACTGGTAGGCGCCGGTGAACACGCCGGTCCGGCTTCCGGCCAGCGAACTCGGGTCGATGCCCGCGTGTTCGAGGGCTTCCCACGACACCTCAAGCAGCAACCGCTGCTGCGGGTCGGTGGCCACCGCCTCTCTCGGCGAGATCCGGAAGAACGCAGCGTCGAACTCGCCCGGCTCGTCCAGGAACCCGCCCTCGCCGGTCGCCGAGGTCCCGGAGCCGGGGCCGTCCGGGCCCAGCAGAGCGTCCAGGTCCCAGCCGCGGTCCGCGGGGAACGGGCCGACGCCGTCCACGCCGTCCGCGACCAGCCGCCACAGATCCTCCGGGCCGCGCACCCCGCCGGGAAACCGGCACGCCATTCCCACCAGCGCGATCGGCTCGTGCGCGGCGTCGACCAGTGCCCGGTTCTCTTCGCGCAGCCGGCTGTTGGCCAGCAGCGAAGCACGGAGCGCCTCCGTCAGCTTGTCCACGGGCACCGTCATCGTGACCTCCGGTCATTCGGCCCGCAACGCGATGTCGACGAGTTCGCCGACATCCGCCGCGAGCAGGAGTTCTTCCTCTTCTCGCCGGTCGACCGCGGGTTCGTCGCCGTCGCGGGCCAGTTCGAGCAGCGCGTCCAGCAGCCGGGCCTTGCGCAGCTTCGCCAGCGGGATCGAGCCGAGCGCCGCGCGCACCGCCGCCTCCGACACCTCGGCCGGTTCGGGAACCTCGGCCTGACCGAAGAACGTGCCCACGTGGCGGGCGAGCCGCGCGACGGTCGGATGGTCGAAAACGACGCTGGTGGCCAGCACGGCGCCGGTCCTGGCCTTCAGCAGGTTGCGTAGTTCGACGGCCGTCAGCGAGTCGAAACCCAGCTCGTTGAAGGGCTGGTCCACATCGATCCGCACACCGGAGCCGTGGCCCAGCACGGCCGCGGCGGTTTCGCCGACCAGCTCGGTCAGCAACTCCGCACGGTCCGCACCGGACAGTGCCGCCAGCCGCCGGCGCAGTTCGTCCCGGCCGTGGCGCGTGTTGTCGGCGGCTCGCCGCGGCGCTCCGCCCGCCAGCGACCGCCACAGGGGCGCGAGGTCGTGCTGGGCGCGCAGAGCGCGCGTGTCCAGCCGGGTCAGCACCAGCAGAGGGAAACCGGTGGCGACGGCCCGGTCGAACAGGTCCATGCCCTGCTGAGCGGACAACGGCGGCATCGGCGACCGCGCGATGCGGCGCAGGTCGGTCCCTGACAGCGAACCGACCATGCCGATCTCGGTGGTCCACGCGCCCCAGGCCATCGAGAGCCCGGGCAGGCCCTCGCGGTGGCGGCGCTGCATCAGGGCGTCCAGGAACACGTTGGCGGCGACGTAGTTGGCCTGTCCCGGGTTGCCCAGCTGCCCGGCGACGGAGGAGAACACCGTGAACAGCGAGAGATCCAGGTCCCGGGTCAGCTCGTGCAGGTGCCAGGCCGCGTCCACCTTCGGTGCCAGTACCCGGTCCAGCCGGTCCTGTGACTGCGTCCCGAGCACCCCGTCGTCGAGGACGCCGGCGGTGTGCACCACACCGGTGAGCGGATGCTCCGGCGGCACCGCGGCGAGCACCCCGGCCAGTGCCTGCCGATCGGTCACGTCACACGCCGCGACGGTCACCTCCGCGCCCCGCGCCGTCAACTCCTCGACGAGGTCCGCGGCCCCAGGGGCGTCCGCGCCGCGTCGGCTGACCAGCAGCAGGTGCCGCACGCCGCGCTCGGCGACGAGGTGGCGGGCGAGCACACCGCCCAGGCCACCGGTCCCGCCGGTCAGCAGGACGGTGCCCGCGGCGTCGAGGTCCTGCGGGACGGTCACCACGAGCTTGCCGACGTGCTTGGCCTGGCTCATGAACCGGAACGCGTCCGGTGCCCTGCGCACATCCCAGCCCGTGACCGGCAGCGGCCGCAACGCGCCGGCCTCGAACAGCGTCACCAGCTCCCGCAGCATCTCCTGGATCCGGTCGGCGCCCGCGTCCATCAGGTCGAAGGCGTGGTAACTCAGCGGCCGGTCGTGGAAGTCCTCCGGTGATCGGATGTCGGTCTTGCCCATCTCCAGGAACCGCCCGCCCGGGGCCAGAAGGTCGAGCGACGCGTCCACGAACTGACCGGCGAGCGAGTTCAGGACGACGTTCACACCCGCGTCCCGGAAGGTCTCGTGGAAGCCGAGATCACGCGAAGAGGCCAGCCGTTCGGCCGGGACTCCCCACTCCCGCAGGACAGCCCACTTGCCCTCGCTCGCCGTGGCGTAGACCTCCGCACCCCGGTGCCGTGCGAGCTGGATCGCCGCCAGGCCGACACCGCCGGCGCCGGCGTGCACCAGGACCGACTCACCGGGGCGCAGCCCGGCAAGGTCCACCAGGCCGTAGAAGGCGGTCAGGAACACGATCGGCACCGACGCCGCGGTCGCGAGCGACCAGCCTGTCGGCACCTCGGTCAGGAACCGCCGGTCCGTGACGGCCAGCGGGCCGAACGCCCCCGAGACGAGGCCCATGACCCGGTCGCCGGGCCGCAGATCGGACACGCCGGGGCCGACCTCGGTGACCACACCCGCGACCTCGCCGCCCAGCGGGCCCTGCGCACGCGCGTCGTGCACCATGTCCAGCGCGTTGAGCACGTCCCGGAAGTTCAGGCCGGCGGCGTGCACCCGGATGCGTACCTGCCCGCGGGCCAAGGGCTCCTCGGTGTCGGGGCACGGCAGCAGGGCCAGGTTCTCCAGCGCGCCTTTGCCCGTCGAGTCGAGCCGCCACGGGGTGTCCGGCGGCATCGCGAGCTCGTCGGCCGGGCCGACCCTGGTGAGCCGGGCCGCGAGGAGCTGTCCGTCACGCAGCGCCAGTTGCGGCTCGTCCGCCGCGAGGACCCGGCCCAGCACCCCGGCGTCGAGCGTGCTGCCCGAGCCGGTGTCGAGCAGCACGATCCGGCCGGGGTTCTCGGTCTGCGCCGAGCGCACCAGCCCCCACGCCGCGGCGGCGGCCAGGTCCGTCACCGTTTCGCCGGGCCGCGCGGCGATCGCGCCCTGGGTCGTCACCACCAGCGGGATCGACTCGAAGCGGTCCTGGCTCAGCCAGTACTGCAGTTGGCGCAGCACCCAGCCGGTCAGCTCGTGCGTGGACTCGACCACCTGGTCCGCGTCCCCGGAGACGGCCAGCAGGACCGCGTCCGGCGCCGGCAGGCCGTCGTCGAGGGCCGCGGCGACCGCTTCCGTTCCGGTGTGGTCCTCGCCGGCCCGACCGACGGTCAGCCATCGCGCCGGCGAAGCCCCGGCCGAGGGGGTGGTGTCGACCCACTGTGTCCTCAGCAGTGTCCGGTCGCCGGTGCCGGCGCCGAGCTCGCCGGCCGGCACCGGCCGCACCGCCATCGAGCCGACCGTGAGCACCGGCCCCCCGGTGCTGTCGGCGGCCGCGATCGTGACCTCGTCCGGACCCGTCCGCGTCAGCGCCACCCGCAGCCGTGCCGCACCCGAGGCGCGGAGCACGACGCCGCCGAAGCTGAAGGGCAGCCCGCCGGTCCCGGCGGAGCCGAGCTCCGCGAAGGCCGTCGCGTGCTGCGCGGCGTCGAGCAGCGCCGGATGGATCCCGAACGACTCGGCCGCATCGCGTGCGGACTCGGGCAGCTCGACCTCGGCGAAGATCTGGTCATCGCGCCGCCAGACCCTGCGCAGCCCCTGGAAAACGGGGCCGTACCGGAGGAAACCGCCTTCGCGCAGCTGCTCGTAGAACCCCTCGGTGTCCACGTGCGTCGCCCCGGCCGGGGGCCAGGCCCGCTCAAGGACGCCGAACAGGTCGTGTCCACCGCCTCCCGGCGGTACGGCGCCCACGAACCCGGTGGCGTGGCGGGTCCAGGTGTCTTCTCCGTCGGGGCGCGCGTAGACGGCCACACTGCGCTGCTGCGCCTCGTCCTCGCTGTCGCCGACCACCACCTGCATCTGCACTCCGCCGTGAGCGGGCAGCACCAGCGGCGCCTCAAGGACCAGCTCGTCGAGGCGGTCGCAGCCGACGCTGTCGCCGGCCCGGATGGCAAGCTCCACAAAACCGGTTCCCGGGAACACCACCGACTCCCGCACCGCATGATCGGCCAGCCACGGATGTGTCCGCACCGACAGGCGGCTGGTGAACACCACCGCGTCCGAGTCGGGCGAAGGCACCATCGCGCCCAGCAGCGGATGCTCCGCGTCGGTCAGCCCGGCCGCCGACACGTCGGCCGGGCCACTCGCGAGCTCGGGCCAGTACCGCTGATGCTGGAACGCGTACGTCGGCAACGCGACCCGCACCGCGCCCCGGCCGGCGAACGCCGGGGTCCAGTCCACTGCCACACCGTGCGCGTACGCCTGGGCCACCGAGAGCACCATCCGCTGCACAGTCCCCTCGTCGCGGCGCAACGTGCCCACCACAGCCACCGCGGCCCCGCGCTCGTCGACGAGGTCCTGCACCGCGGGCACCAGCACCGGATGCGGACTCACCTCGACCACCGTGCCGTGCCCGGCCGTAAGCGCCGCCACGAGCGCTTCCTCGAACCGCACGGTGTTGCGCAGGTTCCGGTACCAGTACCCGGCGTCCCAGCCGGCCGTGTCCGCCACCTCCCCGGTCACCGAGGAGTAGACGGGGATCGCGGAAGGCTGAGGCGTGATCGGCGCGAGATCGGTCAGCAACCGCTGCTCGATCCGCTCCACCGACGGCGAGTGCGAGGCGTAGTCGACGGCGATCCTGCGCGCCTGGATCTCCTCGTCCCGGCAGTCGGCCAACAGCCGGTCCACGGCCTCCGCGCCTCCGGCGACGACCACCGACGCGGGCCCGTTGACCGCCGCCACGGAGAGTCCCGGCCGCTGCCCGAGCAGTTCCTCGGCACGGGCGGCGGACAGCGGCAGGGCCACCATCCCGCCGTCCCCGGCGAGGGTGTCCGCGATCGCCCGGCTGCGCAACGCCACCACCCGCGCCCCGTCAGCCAACGACAGACCACCGGCCACACACGCGGCGGCGATCTCGCCCTGCGAATGCCCCACCACGGCCGCGGGCTCGACGCCGAACGACCGCCACACCGCGGCCAGCGACACCATCACCGCCCACAGCACCGGCTGCACCACATCCACGCGCCCCAACGCCGCCTCGTCACCGAGCGCCTGCTCAAGCGACCAGTCCACGAACGGGTCCAAGGCCCTCGCGCACTGCCACATCGACTCGGCGAACACCGGGGAGTGCGTGTACAGGTCCTGCGCCATGCCGAGCCACTGCGCGCCTTGGCCGGGGAACACGAACACGGCCTGGTTCCCGGTCCGCGCGGTCCCCCGCACCACGGCCGGCGCTGGCTCACCGGCGGCGGCGGCGCGCAGCCCGGCGACGAGTTCGTCCCGATCACCGCCCACGACGACGGCCCGGTGGTCGAACGCGGCCCGCGAGCCGACGAGCGAGTGCCCGACGTCCAGCGGACGCGGTGCGGGATCCGCCTCGACGAACTCCAGCAGTCGCGCCGCCTGCGCCCGCACCGCTTCCTCACTCCTGCCGGAGAGCACCCACGGCACCACCCCGTCGGCGCCGGCGGCGGCCGGGTGCGCAGGCGAGTCGGCGGGGGCTTCGAGGATCAGGTGCGCGTTGGTCCCGCTCACGCCGAACGAGGACACCCCGGCCCGGCGCGGGCGACCGGTCTCCGGCCACGGCGTCGCCTCGGCGAGCAGCCGCACGTTGCCCTCGGACCAGTCCACCTGGCTGGTCGGCTCCGCCAGGTGGAGTGTCTTCGGCAACACGCCGTGCCGCAGCGCCAGCACCATCTTGATCACACCACCGACACCCGCGGCGGCCTGCATGTGCCCGAGGTTCGACTTCAACGACCCCAGCCACAGCGGCCGGTCCGCGGGCCGGTCCTGACCGTAGGTCGCCAGCAGCGCCTGCGCCTCGATCGGATCACCCAGCCGCGTACCGGTGCCGTGCGCCTCCACCACGTCCACGTCCGCGGTGGACAGACCGGCCGCGGCGAGCGCCTGCCGGATCACCCGCTGCTGGGACGGGCCGTTCGGCGCCGTCAGACCGTTCGACGCACCGTCCTGGTTCACCGCGCTCGACCGCAGCACCGCCAACACCTCATGACCGTTGCGGCGCGCGTCCGACATCCGCTCCAGCACCACCACACCGACACCCTCGGACCACCCGGTGCCGTCCGCGTCGTCCGAGAACGACTTGCACCTGCCGTCCACGGCCAGGCCGCCCTGGATGCTGAACCCGACGAAGGTGTCCGCCGCCGCCATGACCGTCACCCCGCCGGCCAACGCCAGTGAGCACTCGCCGGCGCGCAGTGCCTGCGCTGCCAGGTGCATCGCCACCAGCGACGAGGAACACGCCGTGTCCACACTCACCGCGGGACCTTCCAAGCCCAGTGTGTAGGCGATCCGCCCGGAGATCACACTGCCGGCACCACCGGTGAGCGCATGGCCCCGCAACTGGTCGTCGGCCCGGGAGACCAGTTCGAGGTACCCGGACTGGTAGGCGCCGGCGAACACGCCGGTCGGGCTGCCCGCCAGCGAGGTCGGATCGATTCCCGCCTGCTCCAGCGCCTCCCAGGACACTTCGAGCAGCAACCGCTGCTGCGGATCCGTGGCCAGCGCCTCCCGCGGCGAGATCCGGAAGAACGCCGCGTCGAAGTCGGCGACCTCGTCGAGGAACCCGCCCTCACCCGTCGCCGACGTCCCGGAACCGGGACCGTCCGTGCCCACCAGCGTGTCCAGGTCCCAGCCGCGGTCGATCGGGAACGGCGTGATGCCGTCCGCCCCCTCGGCCACCAGCCGCCAGAGCGCGTCCGGGCTCGACGCCCCGCCCGGGAACCGGCAGGCCATGCCCACCAGCACGATCGGATCGTCGGCGACCGGCACCACCGCCGGCCCGACCGGCGGTTCGGCCGATTCCGTCACGCCGAACCGGCCGGCGAGGTGGTCCACGAGGCGATTCGCCGTGGGGTAGTCGAACACCAGGCTCGCGGGCAGCGCGACCCCGGTCGCCGCCTGCAACCGGTTGCGCAACTCCACCGCCGTCAGCGAGTCGAAGCCCAGCTCGCTGAACGGCTGGTCGCTCTCGATCTCCGCGCCCGACCCGTGGCCCAGCACGGCCGCCGACGCGTCACGGACGAGGCCGAGCAGTATCTGCCGGCGGTCCGCCTCGGACAGTACGGCGAGCCGGTCCCGCAGTTCTCCGGAGAGCGCGGTGTCCTCCCGCGGTGCGGTCAGTGCCGCTTCGGCCTCCGGGAGCCCGGACAGCAAGGCGCTCGGCCGCGCCGCGGTGAACACGGGCGCGAACCGCGCCCAGTCCAGGTCCGCGACGACGATCGCGGTCTCGTCGTCGTGCACCGCACGCTGCAACGCGGCGAGGGCCGGCTCGGGCCGCATCGGCACGACCCCGAGCAGGCGCAGCTGCTCGCGTTGCGCCGCGCCCGGATCGCTCAGCGCCCCGACCCGGTCCCACGAACCCCACGCGATCGCGGTCGCGGTGCGTCCCGCCGCCCTGCGGTGGCGGGCCAGCGAGTCCAGGTACGCGTCGGCCGCCGCCAATCCGGCCTGCCCGCCGCTGCCCCAGACGCCCGCACCGGAGCCGAACAGCACGAACGCGTCGAGCTCCAGCTCGCGGGTCAACTCGTCCAAGTGGTGCGCGCCGTGGACCTTGGCCCGTACCTGCTGGTCGAGGTCGTCGGCGGTCGCCGAGGTGAGCGCTCGGTCCTCGCTCATGACACCGGCCGCGTGCACGACGGTCCGCAGTGGCCACTCCTCCGGGATGCCCGCCACCACCTCGGCCAGCGCCTGCCGGTCCGTCACGTCGGAAGCGGCGACGGTGACCCGGGCGCCGGCGACCTCCAGCTCCAGCCGCAGCGCGTCCGCGCCCTCGGCGTCGAGACCACGGCGGCTCACGAGCACCACGTGCTCCGCTCCGCGTTCGACCAGCCAGCGCGCCGCGTACCCGCCCAGCTCACCGGTGCCCCCGGTGACCAGCGCCGTCCCGGACGTCGTCCACGACGGCGCGTCCGATCCGGTCGCCGGCGCGTGAACGAGCCGGCGACCGAACACGCCTGCCGGGCGCACCGCGATCTGGTCCTCGCCGGTCGTCCCCGGCAGCGCGGCGGCCAGCCAGCGCGCGCTGCGCGGATCGAGCACCATGGGCAGATCGGCCAGCCCGCCCCACAGCGCGGGCAGTTCAAGTGCGGCGACCCGGCCCAGGCCCCACACCCCGCCCAGTGCCGGGGAGATCACCGGGTCGTGGGGCCCGACGGACATCGCGCCGCGCGTCACCACCCAGATCCGGGCGGCGAGGCCGCTGTCCAGCACGGCGCGCAGCAACGATGTCGTCGCCGCCAGTCCGGCAACGACGTCCGGCTCCAGGGCGGCGGCCAGCGACACCACACCGGTCACTCCGGCGGCGCGGTCACCGGCTTCCCGCAGCCGCTCGGTCAGCTCGGCCCCGCTGTGGTCGAGCACGAGTGTGCTCGCGCCGAGTGCGTTGGCCACCTCGGCCGCCCAGGCGTCGTCGCGCGCGCCTTCCGGGACCACGACCAACCACTCTCCGGTCGTCGGCGCTCCCGCGACGGCCAGCCGTTTCCACACCTCTCGGTAGCGCCAGCCGTTCACAAGGGCCTGTTCGTGCCGGCGGGCCCGCCACGAAGCCAGCGCGGGCACGACCGGCGCCACGACACCGTCGTCGAGTCCCAGCGTCGTGGCCAGGCCCTGCACGTCCTGGTGTTCGACCGACGCCCAGAACCGCCGGTCCGCCTGGTCCTCGGACGGTTCCGGGGCGGCCCGCACCGTGTCGGGCCAGTACCGCTGGTGCTGAAAGGCGTACGTCGGCAGCGGAACCCTGACAGCGCCACGACCGGCGAACGCCGCGGTCCAGTCCACTGCCACACCGTGGGCGGACAACTGCCCGATCGCCGACAGCACCAGGCCCGACTCGCACTGCCCGCCGGGCTTGTGCCGGCGCAGCATCGGCACGGCGGCCACGGCCGAACGGTCCTGCGCAAACCCGCAGAGCGCGCCGTCCGGGCCCAACTCGACCATCGTGGTGACACCCTGCTCGCCCAGCCACCGCACACCGTCGGCGAAGCGCACCGCCGACCGCACCTGCCGCACCCAGTACTGCGGCGAACACAGCTCTTCGTCCGACGCCCGCACCCCGGTCACGTTCGACACCACCGGAATCCGCGGTGACGCGAAGCGCACCGACTCCAAAGCCCGCTGGAACTCGTCCAGCATCGGGTCCATCAACGACGAGTGGAACGCGTGCGACACCCGCAGCCGCGACACCCGGGCAGCGCGCTGCGAGGCCAGGCTCAGCACCTGGTCGACATCGGCCCGCGGCCCCGACACCACGACCGAGTCCGCGGTGTTGACCACCGCCACCGACACGGTCTTCGGCAGCAGTCCGGCGATCTCCGCCTCGGACATCCCTACGGCGGCCATCGCCCCGCCGGACGGCAACGCCTGCATCAGCCGGGCCCGCGCCGCCACCACCCGACAGGCATCGGCCAACGACCACACCCCGGCGACGTAGGCCGCCGTGACCTCACCGATCGAATGTCCCAGCAGATAGTCCGGGGTCACGCCGAACGCCCGCAGCACCTCGAACAAGGCCGCCTCGACGGCGAACAACGCGGGCTGCGCCCAGCCCGTCTCGTCGATCAGCTCCGCGTCCTCGCCCCACATCACCTCACGCAACGGCCGGTCCAGCAACGGATCCAGCTCCGCACAGACCTCGTCCAGCGCCGCCGCGAACACCGGCGACTCCTCGTAGAGCCCACGCGCCATGCCGGCCCGCTGCGCACCCTGCCCCGTGAACAGCGCACCCAGCCGGTGCCCGCCGCGAGCCGTGCCCCGCACGACACCGGGGGCACCGCCGGCGACCGCACGCACTGCGCTGATCAGCTCCTCCCGGTCGCCGCCGACCACCACGGCCCGGTGGTCGAACGCGGTACGCGAGGTGACCAGCGACCAGCCCACGTCGACGGGCCGCGCCGAGGGCGCGCCCTCCACGTACTCCAGCAGCCGGGCGGCCTGCGCCCGCACCGCCTCGTCCGACCGGCCCGACAGCACCCACGGCACCACACCGTCGGCACCGACCACACCGGTGACCGGCGCGGGCTCGTGCGGCGCGCCGGTTTCGGCCGGGGCCTCAAGGATGACGTGGGCGTTGGTGCCGCTGACGCCGAACGACGACACCCCGGCCCGGCGCGGACGACCGGTCCGCGGCCACGGCACCGCCTCGGTCAGCAGCCGCACCTCGCCCCGCGCCCAGTCCACCCGCGTGGTCGGCCGCTCGGCGTGCAAGGTCTTCGGCAGCACTCCATGGCGCAGCGCCAAGACCATCTTGATGACACCCGCGACGCCCGCGGCCGCCTGCGCGTGCCCGATGTTCGACTTCAACGAGCCCAGCCACAACGGGCGGTCCTCCGGCCGGTCCTGACCGTACGTCGCCAGCAGCGCGTCGGCCTCGATCGGATCACCCAGCCGCGTCCCGGTGCCGTGCGCCTCGACCACGTCCACGTCCGAAGCGGACAGACCGGCCGCGGCGAGCGCCTGCCGGATCACCCGCTGCTGGGCCGGGCCGTTCGGCGCCGTCAGACCGTTCGAGGCACCGTCCTGATTCACCGCGCTCGAACGGAAAACCGCGAGCACCTCATGACCGTTGCGGCGGGCGTCCGACAGCCGCTCCAGCACCACCACGCCCACGCCTTCGGACCAGCCGGTCCCGTTCGCGGTCTCGGCGAAGGACCTGCACCGGCCGTCCGGGGACAGCCCGCCCTGCATCGTGAACCCGACGAACGCCTCCGGCGTGGCCATCACCGTGACACCACCGGCGAGCGCGAGCGAGCACTCACCGGCGCGCAGAGCCTGCGCCGCCAGATGCATGGCGACCAGCGACGAGGAGCACGCCGTGTCCACGCTCACCGCCGGCCCCTCAAGACCGAGCGTGTAGGCGACCCGGCCCGAGATCACGCTGGTCGCGCCGCCGGTGATCTGGTGTCCACGCAATTGGTCGTCGGACCGGGCGACCAGTTCGCCGTAGCCCATCTGGTAGGCGCCGGTGAACACCCCCGTCCGGCTGCCCGCCAGCGTCTGGGGGACGATGCCCGCCTGCTCAAGCGCCTCCCACGACACCTCAAGGAGCAACCGCTGCTGCGGGTCCGTCGCCACCGCCTCACGTGGCGAGATCCGGAAGAACGGCGCGTCGAACGCGTCGGCGCCCGTGAGGAAGCCGCCCTCGCCGGTGGCCGACATGCCGGTCCCGTCCGGGCCCACCAGCTCGTCCAGGTCCCAGCCGCGATCGACCGGGAACGGGCCGATCCCGTCCCCCGCCTCGCTGACGAGCCGCCAGAGGTCGTCCGGGCCCGTGACCCCGCCCGGGAGCCGGCACGCCATCCCGACCAGCACGATCGGGTCGGCGGCCACGGACACCGGCTCCGGCACGGCGGTCGGCCCCGTCGTGCGCGAGTCGCCGAACCGGTCCGCCAGGTGCCCGGCGAGCCGGGTGACGGTCGGGTGGTCGAACACCACGCCGGCCGTCAGGGCGATCCCGGTCCTGGCCTGGATCAGGTTCCGCAGCTCGACGGCGGTCAGCGAGTCGAACCCCAGGTCGCTGAAGAGCCGGGCCGGATCGATCCCGGCACCCGAGGCGTGTCCCAGCACCGTGGCGGCGGATTCGCGGACCAGCTCGGCCAGCGCCCGCTCACGGTCAGCCGCGGACATCGACGCGAACTGCCCGCCCAGTCCTCCCCCGCCGGCGGAGCGGCGGCCGGCGGAGCGCCTGCGCCCGCCCGCCAGTGTGCGCCACACGGGCTGGTCCTGCTGCTTGCGCAGGGCCGGCAGATGCAGACGGGCGAGGCCCAGTACCGGCTGCGCGGAACGCGCCGCCCGGTCGAACAGGTCCATGCCCTGCTCCGTGGTCAGCGGTGGCATCGCCGAACGCGCGAGCCGCTGGAGGCCGGTTTGCGACAGGGCGCCGGCCATGCCGGTCTCGGTGGTCCACGGCCCCCACGCCATCGACTGTCCGGGCAGCCCGAGGTCCCGCCGCCGCCGCATCAGCGCGTCCAGGAACGAGTTGCCCGCCGCGTAGTTCGCCTGGCCGCCGCTGCCGAGCACCCCGCTGAGCGACGAGAACACCGCGAACAGCGAGAGATCCAGGTCCCGGGTCAGCTCGTGCAGGTGCCAGGCCGCGTCCACCTTCGGCGACAGGACCCGGTCCACCTGGTCCTGTGACAGGGAGCCGAGCACCCCGTCGTCGACCACCCCCGCCGTGTGCACCACCCCGGTCAGCGGATGCTCCGGGGCAACGGACGCGAGCGCGTCCGCCAACGCCCGCCGATCCGTCACGTCACACGCGGCCACCGTGACCTCGGCGCCGTGGCGGGCCAGCTCGGCGACCAGCTCCGCTGCTCCCGGGGCATCCGGGCCGCGGCGGCTCAGCAGCATCAGGTGCCGGACACCGTGCTCGCCGACCAGATGCCGCGCCACGACAGCGCCCAGAGCGCCGGTGCCACCGGTGATCACCACGGTGCCCGTGACGTCCGGCTCGTGCGGCACGGTCAGTACCACCTTGCCGATGTGCCTGGCCTGGCTCATGAACCGGAACGCCTCCGGCGACTGCCGCACGTCCCACGTGGTCACCGGCAGCGGCCGCAGGACGCCGGCTTCGAACAGGTCGACGAGTTCGCGCAGCATGCGCTGGACGCGCTCGGCGCCGGCGTCGGTCAGGTCGAAGGCGTGGTAGCTCAGGCCGGGGTACCGGTCCGCAAGGGCCTCGGCCGAGCGGACGTCGGTCTTGCCCATCTCCACGAACCGGCCGCCGGACGCGAGCACGTCCAGCGAGGCGTCCACGAACTCCCCCGCCAGGGAGTTGAGCACGACGTCGACGCCCCGTCCGGCGGTGGCGGTGCGGAAAGCCTTGCGAAAGCCCGGATTCCGCGAGGACGCGAGGCGGTCCGGCCGAACACCCCACTCACGCAGGACGTCCCACTTACCCTCGCTCGCAGTGGTATAGACCTCTGCTCCGAGGTGCCGCGCGACCTGGATCGCCGCCAGACCCACACCACCGGCACCCGCGTGCACCAGGACCGACTCCCCGGTGCGAAGACCCGCGAGATCGACCAGGCCGTAGTAGGCCGTGAGGAACACGATCGGCACGGAGGCGGCCGTGGTGAACGACCATCCGTCCGGCACCACCGTCAGGAGCCGGTGATCGGTCACCGCGACGCGCCCGAACCCGCCGGGGACCAGGCCCATCACGCGGTCGCCCACGCGCAGGCCGGTCACACCGGGGCCGGTCTCGGTGACCACGCCCGCCGCCTCGCCGCCCAGCGGTCCCGCCTTGCCGGGGTACATCCCCAGCGCGTTGAGCACATCGCGAAAGTTCAGGCCGGCCGCGTGCACCCGGAGCCGGACCTGCCCGCTCTCCAGCGGCTCGGCCGCTTCGGGGCACGGCAGCAACGCCAGGTTCTCCAGCACGCCCTTCTCGGTGGACTCAAGCCGCCACGGCGTGTCCCGCGGTACGGCCAGCTCGTCGGCCGGTCCGGTTCTCGTCAGCCGGGCCGCGAGGAGCTGCCCTTTGCGCACAGCCAGTTGCGGCTCGTCGGCGGCCAGGACCTGACCCAGCATGTCGGCGTCCACGGCGGAGTCGGCGTCGAGCAGGACGAAGCGGCCGGGGTGCTCGGTCTGCGCCGACCGCACCAGGCCCCACACCGCCGCGGCGGCCAGATCGCGCACCGGCTCCCGCTCCGCGGCGATCGCACCCGATGTCGCGACCACCAGCGGGATCGCGGCGAACCGGTCGTCCGACAGCCACCGCTGCAGTTGCCGCAGCACATGGCCCGTCAGCTGGTGTGTGGAAGCGACCACTGCCTCCGGGTCACCGGAAACCGCCAGCACCACCGCCTGGGGCTCGGCGTCGGCCGCCACGGCGGTCACGTCGGCGGGATCCGCGACCAGCCACTCGTCGACCGCGGCGGCGGTGCCGGTGATCGCGGTCCACTCCGGCCTCAGCAGGGTGCCGGCGTCACCGGCGGTGAGGCTGCCGGCGGCCGGCGGCCGTACGGTGACCGAGCCGATGGACAGCACGGGCGCCCCGCTGCCGTCGGCGACCGCGAGGGTGACCTCGTCCGGACCCGTCCGGGTCAGCGCCACCCGCAACCGCGAGGCGCCCGAGGCCCGCAGCACGACGTCGGCGAAGCTGAACGGCAGCCAGCCGACCCCGGCCGACTCCAGGTCCGCGAAGACCATCGCGTGCAATGCCGCGTCCAGCAGAGCGGGGTGGATTCCGAACGACTGTGCCGAACCGCGGCCGGGCTCGGGCAGCTCGACCTCGGCGAGGATCCGGTCGCCGTCCCGCCATGCCTCGCGCAGCCCCCGGAACGCCGGTCCGTAGACGAACTCACCGCCGCCGATGCGCTCATAGAACCGCTCGGTGTCCAGTGGCGCCGCGCCCGCCGGGGGCCACTGCCGACCGAGCACGTCGAACAGAGCGTCGTCCGCGGGCCCGGCCGCGGCCGGGCTCACGGTGCCTGTGGCGTGCCGGGTCCAGCTCTCTTCGCCGTCCGGCCGGGCGTACACCGCGACAGTGCGCCGGTGCGCATCGTCCTTCCCGACGACGACCTGAAGCTGAACTCCGCCTTGCGCGGGCAGGACGAGCGGAGTCTCCAGCACCAGTTCGTCGAGCCGGTCACAGCCGGCGCTGTCACCGGCTCGGATCACCAGCTCCACGAGGCCGGCGCCGGGGAAGATCACGGCACCACGCACCATGTGATCCCCGAGCCAGGGGTGGCTGCGCACCGAGAGCCGGGTGGTGAACACGAGCCCGTCCGTCTGCGGCAACGGCAGCATCGCCCCCAGCAGCGGATGCTCCGCTGCCGTCAAGCCGGCCGCCGACACGTCGGCGGAACCGCTGGAGGTGTGCCAGTACCTCTGGTGCTGGAAGGCGTAGGTCGGCAGCGGCACCCGCGTGGCGTCACGGCCTGCGAACAGGGTGGTCCAGTCCACCTCGACGCCCTGCGCGCACAGGTGGGCCAACGCCGACAGCAGGGTCGGCACGTCGCCCCGATCGCGGCGCAGCAACGGCACGACCACCGTCTTCGGCGGGCAGCTCTGCCGCGCCAGGCCCGACAGCACACCGTCCGGCCCGAGTTCGACCAGCGCCGTCACACCCTGTTCGCCCAACCAGCGCACGCCATCGGCGAACCGCACCGCCGACCGCACCTGCCGGGTCCAGTACTCCGGCGAACACAGCTCTTCGTCCGTCGCCCGTACCCCTGTCAGGTTCGACACCACCGCAATCCGCGGCGGCGCGAAGTTCACCGACTCCAGAACCCGCTGGAAATCCGCCAGCATCGGCTCCATCAACGACGAATGGAACGCGTGCGACAGCCGCAGGCGCGACACCCGATGTCCCTGCCCGGACACGGCCTCGACGACACCGTCCACGGCCTGGCGCGGCCCGGAGATCACCACCGAATCCGCGGTGTTGACCGCGGCGACCGACACGCTCTTCGGCAGCAACTCGACGGCTTCGGCCTCCGGCAACGAAATCGCTGCCATCGCCCCACCCGCAGGCAGCGCCTGCATCAACCGCGCCCGCGCCGCGACCACCCGGCACGCGTCACCGAGCGACCACACGCCCGCGATGTAGGCCGCCGTCACCTCACCGATCGAATGCCCCAGCAGAAAATCCGGCGTCACGCCGAACGCGCGCACCACCTCGAACAACGCCGCCTCGACCGCGAACAGGGCCGGCTGAGCCCAACCGGTCTCGTTGATCAGCTCCGCGTCCTCACCCCACATCACCTCACGCAACGGCCGATCCAGCAGCGGATCCAACTCCGCGAGAACCCCGTCCAGCGCTGCCGCGAACACGGGCGACTCCCCGTAGAGCCCGCGCGCCATCCCGACCCGCTGCGCGCCCTGCCCCGTGAACAGCACGCCCAGTCGGCTGTCCTCGGCCGCTGTGCCCAGCGTCGTGCCCGGAGCGGACGCACCGGAGGCGACAGCCCTCAGCCCGGTCAGCAGTTCGTCGCGCTCGTCGCCCAGCAGCACGGCGCGGTGCTCGAACGTCGCCCGCGTGGTGATCAGCGACCACCCCACGTCGAGCGGACTCGGCGCCGGATCCGCTTCCAGATGTGCCAGCAGTTTCGCCGCCTGAGCGCGTACGGCGTCTTCGGTCTTCCCGGACAGGATCCAGGGCACCACGCCCGCGGCGCCGAGGACACCGGGGCCCGAGGGGGCCGCGGCGGGCGAGCCGGCGTCGGCGGGCGCTTCGAGGATCACATGCGCGTTCGTGCCGCTGACGCCGAACGACGACACCCCGACGCGCCGGGGGTGGCCGCTTTCGGGCCAGGGCCGGGGCTCGGTCAGCAGGCGCACGTCGCCCTGCGTCCAGTCGACCTGCGTGGTCGGCGCGTCCACGTGCAGCGTCTTCGGCAGCACTCCGTGCCGCAGCGCCATGACCATCTTGATCACGCCGGCGACACCGGCGGCCGCCTGGGTGTGGCCGATGTTGGACTTCAGCGAGCCGAGCCACAGCGGCCGTCCCACGGGTCGGTCCTGACCATAGGTCGCCAGCAGCGCCTGCGCCTCGATCGGGTCACCCAGCCTCGTCCCCGTGCCATGGGCTTCCACCGCGTCGATGTCCGAAGCGGACAGTCCTGCGGCGGTCAGCGCCTGCCGGATCACGCGTTGCTGCGACGGCCCGTTGGGCGCGGTCAGGCCGTTGGAGGCACCGTCCTGGTTGATCGCGCTCGAACGGAACACCGCCAGCACCTCATGGCCGTGGCGGCGGGCGGCGGACAGCCGCTCCATCACCACGATCCCGACACCCTCCGACCATCCCGTGCCGTCGGCGGCGTCGGCGAAGGACTTGCACCGGCCGTCGGCGGCGAGGCCGCCCTGCGCCGTGAACCCGACGAACGCGTCGGACGCGGCCATCACCGCGACCCCGCCGGCCAGCGCCAGCGTGCACTCCCCCGCCCTCAGCGCCTGGGCGGCCAGGTGCATCGAGACCAGGGACGAGGAGCAGCCGGTGTCCACGCTCACCGCGGGGCCCTCAAGGCCGAGGGTGTAGGAGACCCGGCCGGAGATCACGCTCGGCGCGCCACCGGTGATCTGGTGACCGCGCAACTGCTCGTCGGCACGCGAGAGAAGTTCGTTGTAACCGGACTGGTAGACGCCGGCGAACACCCCGGTCCGGCTCCCGGCCAGCGACGTGGGATCGATCCCGGCGCGTTCCAGCGCCTCCCACGAGACCTCAAGCAGCAGCCGCTGCTGTGGATCAGTCGCCAGCGCTTCCCGCGGCGACATCCGGAAGAACGCCGCGTCGAAGTCACCCGGCCCCTCAAGGAACCCGCCCTCGCCCGTCGCCGAGATCCCGGAACCGGGGCCGTCGGTGCCCAGTAGGGCGTCGAGGTCCCAGCCTCGGTCCAGGGGGAACGGGCCGATGCCCTCGGCCCCGTTCGCGACCAGCCGCCACAGGTCCTCCGGCCCCCGCACTCCGCCCGGGTACCGGCACGCCATCCCGACGAGGACGACCGGGTCGTCGGCCGCCTCGGTCAGGGCTTTGTTCTCCTGCTTCAGCCTTTTGTTGGCCAGCAGTGAAGCGCGCAGGGCCTCCGTCAGCTTGTCCACAGACGCAGTCATCGTGAGCTCCCGGTTCCGGTCAGTCTTCGCGCAGCGCGAGGTCGATGAGGTCGTCCGCGTCCGCGGCGAGCAGGGCCGTCTCCTCCTCGTCCGGCAGTGCCGGCGGCGCCGTGACGACTTCGCCTTCCACGGCCGCATCCGGCTCCAGGACGCCGCTGAGGTACTGGGCCAGCCGGGCCGCGGTCGGATAGTCGAAGGCCACGCTGGCGGGCAGCGCGGCGCCCGATTCCGCTTGCAGCCGATTGCGCAGCTCGACCGCGGTCAGCGAGTCGAAGCCCAGCTCGCTGAAGGGTTTCTCCCGCGGAATCTGCGTGCCTGAGCTGTGTCCGAGTACGACCGCGGCGGAACCGCGGACCAGTTCCAGCAGCGCCCGCTCACGGTCCGCCGCGGACAGACCGGTCAGCCGGCCTCGCAAGCCGCCGGGTGCTTCGCCGTCCTGCCCGCCACCGTTCAATGCCGCCCGGACCTCGGGCAGGTCCGACAGGAGGGCGCTCGGTCGCATCGCGGTGAACACCGGCGCGAATCGCGCCCAGTCCATGTCGGTGACCACGAGCGAGGTCTCGCCCTCCCGCACGGCGTGCTCCAACTGGGCGATCGCCTGTTCGGGCCGCATCGGCACCACGCCCAGTGCGGTCAGCTGGTCCCGTTGTGCCACGCCCGAACCGCTCAGCATGCCGGCCTGGTCCCATGCCCCCCAGGCGACCGACGTCGCGGTCCGGCCCTGCGCACGGCGGTGCAGCGCCAGCGCGTCGAGGAAGGCGTTGCCCGCGGCGTAACCCGCCTGCCCGCCGCTGCCCCACGCCGCCGCGCCGGAGGAGAACAGCACGAACGCGTCGAGGTCCAGGTCCCCGGTCAGCTCGTCCAGATGGCGTGCGCCGTCCACCTTGACCCGCAGGGCCCATTCGAGCTGGTCCCGGGTCATCGACGGCAGTGGTGCCGTTTCGCCCACGACCCCCGCGGCGTGCACGACTGTCCGCAGTGGGCGGTCTTCGGGAAGGGCGGCGAGCACGTCGGCCAGCGCCGCCCGGTCGGTCACGTCGCACGCCGCCACCGTCACGTCGGCGCCGGCGGCCTCCAGTTGCAGCCGCAGCTGTTCCACGCCCTCGGCGTCGGGGCCGCGCCGGCTCACCAGCACGACGTGGTCACTGCCCCGCTCCACCAGCCACCGGGCCACGTACCCGCCAAGCCCGCCGGTGCCGCCGGTGACCAGAGCCGTTCCCGAGGTCGTCCACGCCCCGGCGCGGGACCGGGGTGCCGGCGCGTGGACGAGTCGCCGGCCGAACAGCCCCGACGGGCGCACGGCCACCTGGTCCTCGCCCGAGGTGCCCGACAGCACCGCGGTGACCAGGCGCCCGCTGCGCGTGTCCAGGGTGTCGGGCAGGTCGATCAGGCCGCCCCACAGGCCGGGCTGGTCCAGCGCGGCGACGCGGCCCAGGCCCCATGCGGCGCCTTGCCCCGGAGCCGTCACCGGATCCTGGCCGCCGACCGACACCGCGCCGCGAGTCGCCACCCACAGCGGCGGAGCACCGGTGTCGCCCAGTGCGCGCAGGAGGGCGATGGTGCTTGCGAGCGCGGTGGTCGTGTCGGGTTCCAGCGCTGCGGTGAGGGACAGCACGGCGGTCACCGGGACGTCGGCGTCGAGCGCGGCCCGCAGCCTGCCGCTCGACCCCGCGTCGTCGCCGTGCTCCAGCACGAGCGTGTCCGCGCCGAGTACGGCAACCACGTCGCTCACCCAGGCGTCGTCGCTCTTCCCGGCCGGGACCACGACGAGCCGGCGCCCGGAGGTCACCTGGAAGTGGCTGCCACCGAGTGGTTTCCACGTCTCCCGGTAGCGCCAGCCGTCGGCCGCGTTCTCGTCGCGGCGGCGGGCGCGCCACGACGCCAGCGCCGGCACCATGGCCTCGACCACGCCGCTGTCCAGCCCGAGCGTCTCGGCCACCGACCGCACGTCCTGCTGTTCCACCGCGGCCCAGAACCGCTCGTCGGCCGGATCCACCGCGACCCGCTCGGCGGGCGGTTCGGGATCGGGCCAGTAGCGCTCGTGCTGGAACGCGTACGTGGGCAGTGGCACCCGCACGGCGTCCCGGCCCGCGAACATTGTGGTCCAGTCCACCGCGAGGCCGTAGGTGGCGGCCTGGGCGACCGCCAGCACCATGCGGTGCAGGGACCCTTCGCCACGGCGGAGCGTGCCCGCGACGGGCACCACGCCCTCACGGGAGTCGACGATGTCCTGCACCGCGGGCACCAGCACCGGATGCGGACTCACCTCCAACACCACCCGGTCACCGGCATCCAACGCCGCCGTGACCGCCTCCTCGAACCGCACCGTGCTCCGCAGATTCCGATACCAATACCCCGCGCCCCACTCCGCGGTGTCCGCCTGCTCCCCCGACACGGACGAAAACACCGGGATCGCCGCGGGCCGCGGCACGATCGGCGCCAGGTCGGTCAGCAGCCGCTCCTCGATACGCTCCACCAGCCGCGAGTGCGACGCGTAGTCCACCGCGACCCGCCGCGCCCGCACACCCCGCCCCTCGCAGTCGGCCAGCAGCCGCTCCAGAGCACCGCTCTCGCCCGCGACGACGGTCGACGTCGGTCCGTTGACCGCGGCCATCGACACGTCCGGGTGCTCCGCGAGCAGCTCACGCACCTGACCGGCAGGCAACGGCAAGGCCACCATCCCACCGCCACCGGCAACCTCTTCCGCGATCGCCCGGCTCCGCAACGCCACCACCCGCGCCCCATCAGCCAACGACAGACCACCCGCCACACACGCCGCCGCGATCTCACCCTGCGAATGCCCCACCACCGCAGCCGGCTCCACACCGAACGACCGCCACACCGCGGCCAACGACACCATCACCGCCCACAACACCGGCTGCACCACATCCACCCGCCCCAACGCCGCCTCGTCACCGAGCGCCTGCTCAAGCGACCAGTCCACGAACGGCTCCAACGCCTCACCACAAGCACGCATCGACCGCGCGAACACCGGCGACCCGGCCAGCAACTCCCGCCCCATCCCCACCCACTGCGCACCCTGACCCGGAAACACGAACACCGCCCTGCTCCCCACCCGCGCCACACCCCCCACCACACCCCGAGCCGCCTCACCCGCAGCCGCCGCACGCAAACCGGCCAGCAACTCCCCCCGACCAGCACCCACCACCACCAACCGATGACCGAACACCGCCCGCGAACTCACCAACGACCACCCCACATCCACCCCACCCACCGACGGACACCGCTCCCAGTACTCCAGCAACCGGGCCGCCTGAGCCCGCACCGCCCCACCCGACTTGCCCGAGAGCACCAACGGCACCACGGCGTCCACGGCGAAGTCGCCGACACCGGAGGGCTCCGCGGGCGGGGCGCCCTGTCCGGACCCGGCGTCGGCGGGCGCTTCGAGGATGATGTGCGCGTTGGTGCCGCTGACACCGAACGCGGACACCCCGGCCCGGCGCGGGTGATCGGTGTCCGGCCACGGGACGGACTCGGTCAGCAGCCGCACGTTGCCCTGGGACCAGTCGACCTGCCTGGTCGGCTCCGCCACGTGCAGCGTCTTCGGCAGCACCCCGTGCCGCAACGCCATCACCGTCTTGATCACGCTCGCCACGCCGGCCGCCGCCTGCGCGTGTCCGATGTTCGACTTCAACGACCCCAGCCAGAGCGGCCGGTCCTCGGGCCGGTCCTGACCGTAGGTCGCCAGCACCGCCTGCGCCTCGATCGGATCACCCAGCTTCGTCCCGGTGCCGTGCGCCTCCACCACATCCACATCGGCGGCGGACAGCCCCGCCGCGGCCAACGCCTGCCGGATCACCCGCTGTTGGGACGGGCCGTTCGGTGCCGTCAGACCGTTGGAAGCGCCGTCCTGATTCACCGCGCTCGACCGCAGCACCGCCAGCACCTCATGACCGTTGCGACGGGCATCGGACATCCGCTCCAGCACGACCACGCCGACGCCCTCGGCCCAGCCGGTCCCTTCGGCATCGTCCGAGAACGACCGGCACCGGCCGTCCGCCGCCAGACCACCCTGCAGCGTGAACAAGGCGAACGCGTCGGGCGACGCCATCACGGACACGCCGCCGGCGAGAGCGAGCGAGCACTCGCCCGACCGCAGCGCCTGCGCCGCCAGGTGCATCGACACCAACGACGACGAACACGCCGTGTCCACACTCACCGCGGGACCTTCCAGCCCGAGCGTGTACGCCACACGCCCCGAGATGACGCTGGTCGCGGCACCGGTGATCTGGTGGCCCTGCAGCTGTTCACCGCCGCGGGCGACCAGCTCGCTGTACCCCATGTGATACGCGCCGGTGAACACCCCGGTCTGGCTGCCCGCCAGCGAGGTCGGGTCGATTCCCGCGCGTTCCAGTGCCTCCCACGACACCTCAAGCAGCAGCCGCTGCTGCGGGTCGGTGGCCAGCGCCTCACGCGGGGAGATCCGGAAGAACGCAGCGTCGAACTCGCCGACGCCGGACAGGAAGCCGCCCTCGCCCGTCGCCGAGGCGCCGAGCGCCGCGTCGAGGTCCCAGCCTCGGTCGGCGGGGAACGGCGTGATGCCCTCGGCTCCGTCGGCGACCAGCTGCCAGAGATCGTCCGGATCCGCCACCCCGCCGGGGAAGCGGCACGCCATCCCTACGAAGACGATCGGGTCGTCGGTGACGGAGACCGGTGACGGCAGCGGAGCCGTGCCCGCCGGACCGGTGTCGTCGAACGCGCCCGCCAGATGCCTCGCGACGTGAGTGACGGTCGGGTGGTCGAACACCAGGCTCGCGGGCAGGACCGCTCCGGTCCTGGCCTGTAGCAGATTGCGCAGCTCGACCGCGGTCAGCGAGTCGAAGCCCAGCTCGGTGAACGGCTGCGCGGTGTCGATCTGCGCGCTCGACGCGTGGCCGAGCACCGCTGCCGCGGCCTCGCGGACCAGCTCGACGAGGATCGCCAGCCCGTCCGCGGTGGACATCCCGGTGAGCTGCCGCGCCAGGCCGTCGCGACCGCCCTGCGTGTTGTCGGCGGAGCGCCGCGCCGGGTTGCCGGTCAGCGATCGCCACAGCGGTGCGACATCCCGCTGTGCGCGCAGCGCTCGGACGTCGAGCCGGGCCAGCCCCAGCACCGCGGCGCCCGAGTCCCACGCCCGATCGAACAGGTGCATGCCCTGCTCCACACCCAGCGGCGGCATCGCCGACCTGGCGATGCGGCGCAGATCCGTGTCGGACAGGGCCCCGACCAGGCCGACGTCGGTCGTCCAGGCGCCCCAGGCCATCGACTGCCCGGGCAGCCCCTCGGCACGGCGACGCGCCATCAGGCTGTCGAGGAACACATTGGCCGCCGCGTAGTTGCCCTGGCCGCTGTTCCCCACCTGTCCGGCCAGCGACGAGAACACCACGAACCGGGACAGGTCGTACTCGCGGGTCAGCTCGTGCAGGTTCCAGACCGCGTCGACCTTCGGCGCCAGCACCCGGTCCAGCTGTTCCTGCGACTGCGAGCCGATGACCCCGTCCTCCAGGATTCCCGCCGTGTGCACGACGGCGGTCAGCGGATGCTCCGGTCCGACGGCGCCCATCACCGCGGCCAGCGCCCGCCGGTCGGTCAGATCGCAGGCGGCGAACGTCACCCGGGCCCCTTGTCCGGCCAGCTCGGCGGTCAGCTCCGCGGCGCCCGGCGCGTCGGAGCCGCGCCGGCTGACCAGCACCAGGTTCCGCACCCCGTGCTCGGCCACCAGATGCCGCGCGACCACGCCTCCGAGACCGCCGGCACCGGTGATCAGCACGGTGCCGTCGGGCGTTAGGGGCTGTTGGACCGTCAGCACCAGCTTGCCGACGTGCCTGGCCTGGCTCATGAACCGGAACGCCTCCGGTGCCCGGCGCACATCCCACGCCGTCACCGGCAGCGGCCGCAACGCGCCGGCCTCGAACAGCGTCACCAGTTCCCGCAGCATCTCCTGGATCCGATCGGCGCCGGCCTCCATCAGGTCGAAGGCCCGGTAGCTCAACGACCGGTCGCGGAAGTCCTCCGGTGACCGGATGTCGGTCTTGCCCATCTCCAGGAACCGTCCGCCCGGAGCCAGCAGATCCACCGACGCGTCCACGAACTGACCCGCGAGCGAGTTCAGGACCACGTCCACACCCCGGTCCGCGGTGGCGGCCCGGAAACGCTCACGGAAGTCGAGGTCCCGGGACGACGCCAGCCGCCCGGCCGTAACTCCCCACTCCCGCAGGGCACCCCACTTGCCCGCACTCGCCGTGGCATAGACCTCCGCGCCTCGGTGGCGTGCCAGCTGAATCGCCGCGAGCCCGACACCGCCGGCGCCGGCATGGACCAGCACCGACTCACCGGGTTCCAGCCCGGCGAGATCCAGCAGCCCGTAGGAGGCGGTCAGGAACACGACAGGAACCGACGCCGCGGTGGCGAACGACCAGCCCTCGGGGATCCTCGCCAGCAGCCGGTGGTCGGTCACCGCCACCGGACCGAACGCGCCGAACGCCAGGCCCATCACCCGGTCGCCGGGCGACAGGTGCGGCACACCGGGACCGACCTCCGTGACGACACCGGCGACCTCGCTGCCCAGCGGGCCCGCCGCGCGTACGTCGCTGACCATGTCGAGCGCGTTGAGCACATCGCGGAAGTTGAGGCCCGCCGCGTGGACCTGGACGCGCACCTGCCCGTGTGCAAGCGGATCGGCCAGTTCCAGAGCCGGCACGAGCGCCAGGTTCTCCAGCATGCCCTTGTCCGTGGAGTCCAACCGCCAGGGCACGTCCTGCGGTGCGGGCAGTTCGTCGGCCGGCCGGGCCCGGACGAGCCGTGCGGTGTGCAACCGCCCGCCGCGCACCGCCCACTGCGGCTCGCCGGACGCCAGGATCGCGCCCAGCACACCGGCCTCGATCCCGATGCCAGTGCCGGTGTCGGTGTCGGTGTCGGTGTCGAGCAGCACGATCCGGTCCGGGTTCTCCGACTGCGCCGACCGCACGAGACCCCACACCGCGGCGGCGGCCAGGTCGGTCACCGGCTCGCCCGAGCGCACGGCCACCGCGCCCCGGGTCGACACCACCAGCGGGATCGACGCGAACCGTGCCTCACCAAGCCAGTACTGCAGCTGCCGCAGCACCCAGCCGGTGAGTTCGTGCGTGGACCTGACCACCGGGTGCGGCCCGCCGGCCACGGCCAGCACGACCGCTCCGGGCACCGGCCTGCCCTCGTCGAGCGCGGTACCGACCGCGCTCAGGTCGAGGTGGTCCGCGCCACGGGAGGCGACTGTCACCCAGTCACCCATCGGGTCGGCTGCGCCGGGCCCGGTCTCACTCCACTGCGTCAGCAACACGGCCCCGTCGCCCAAGCCGGCCGTCAGGCTGTCCGGGGCGAGCGCCCGCACGGCCAGCGATCCGATGGACAGCACGGGAGCGCCTGCGCTGTCGGCGACCGCGACGGCGACCTGGTCCGGGCCGGTCCGGGTGAGTACGACCCGCAGCCGCGACGCACCCGAGGCGCGCAGCCGTACGTCGGTGAAGCTGAACGGCAGCCCGCCCTGCTCGGCCGCGTCGAGACCGGCGAAGACCGTGGTGTGCAGTGCCGCGTCCAGCAGCGCCGGATGGATGCCGAACGACTTTGCCGAAGCGCGGGCGGACTCCGGCAGTTCGACCTCGGCGAGGATCCGGTCCCCGCTCCGCCATGCCTTGCGCAGCCCCTGGAACACCGGGCCGTAGCGGAGGAAACCGCCTTCGGCCAGCCGCTGGTAGAACTGCTCGGTCTCCAGCGGTGCCGCATCCGCGGCGGGCCAGGTATGGGCAAGAGGGTGGAACGCGTCGTCGGCCCGGTCGTCGGCGGCGGACGCGCTCACGACACCGGTCGCGTGGCGAGTCCATCTCTCCTCGCCGTCCACCCGCGCATACACCGTGACGCTGCACCGTTCAGCCTCGTCGAGCGCCCCGGCCACCACCTGCACCTGCGCGCCGCCTGAGGCGGGGAGCACGAGCGGCGCCTCAAGGACGAGTTCGTCGAGCCGGTCGCAGCCGACGCTGTCTCCCGCGCGGATCGCCAGCTCCACGTACCCGGTGCCGGGGAAGATCACCGAATCGCGCACGGCATGGTCCGCAAGCCACGGATGCGTCCGCACCGACAGCCTGCTGGTGAAGACCACCTCGTCGTTCTGCGGCAACGACAGCATCGCTCCCAGCAACGGATGCTCCGCCGCCGTAAGCCCGGCCGCGCCGACGTCGGTCGCCCCGCCGGCGCTCTGTGGCCAGAAGCGCTGATGCTGGAAGGCGTAGGTCGGGAGCTGGACGCGCCGCGCCCCGGAGTCCGGGAGCACGGTCGTCCAGTCCACGGCCACGCCGTGGACACTGGCCTGGGCGACCGCCAGCACCATGCGGTGCAGGGACCCTTCGCCACGCCGGAGCGTGCCCGCGACGGGCACCACGCCCTCACGGGAGTCGACGATGTCCTGCACCGCGGGCACCAGCACCGGATGCGGACTCACCTCCAGCACCACCCGGTCACCGGCATCCAACGCCGCCGTGACCGCCTCCTCGAACCGCACCGTGCTCCGCAGATTCCGATACCAGTACCCCGCGTCCCACTCCGCGGTGTCCGCCTGCTCCCCTGTCACGGACGAAAACACCGGGATCGCCGCGGGCCGCGGCGCGATCGACGCCAGGTCGGTCAGCAGCCGCTCCTCGATCCGCTCCACCAGACGCGAGTGCGACGCGTAGTCCACCGCGATCCGCCGCGCCCGCACACCCCGCCCCTCGCAGTCGGCCAGCAGCCGCTCCAGAGCACCGGTCTCGCCGGCGACGACCGTCGACTCCGGCCCGTTGATCGCGGCCATCGACACGTCCGGGTGCTCCGCGAGCAGCTCACGCACCTGACCGGCAGGCAACGGCAAGGCCACCATCCCACCGCCACCGGCAACCTCTTCCGCGATCGCCCGGCTCCGCAACGCCACCACCCGCGCCCCATCAGCCAACGACAGACCACCCGCCACACACGCCGCCGCGATCTCACCCTGCGAATGCCCCACCACCGCAGCCGGCTCCACACCGAACGACCGCCACACCGCGGCCAACGACACCATCACCGCCCACAACACCGGCTGCACCACATCCACCCGCCCCAACGCCACCTCATCACCCAGCACCCGCTCCAACGACCAGTCCACAAACGGCCCCAACGCCTCACCACAAGCACGCATCGACCGCGCGAACACCGGCGACCCGGCCAGCAACTCCCGCCCCATCCCCACCCACTGCGCACCCTGACCCGGAAACACGAACACCGCCCTGCTCCCCACCCGCGCCACACCCCCCACCACACCCCGAGCCGCCTCACCCGCAGCCGCCGCACGCAAACCGGCCAGCAACTCCCCCCGACCAGCACCCACCACCACCAACCGATGACCGAACACCGCCCGCGAACTCACCAACGACCACCCCACATCCACCCCACCCACCGACGGACACCGCTCCCAGTACTCCAGCAACCGGGCCGCCTGAGCCCGCACCGCCCCACCCGACTTGCCCGAGAGCACCAACGGCACCACAGGCTCGACCTCGGCTGCTTCCTCCCCGGCCACGGCTTCGACAGCCGGGGTTTCGACAGCCGGGGTGTCGTCCGCGTCGGCTTCGGCAGGAGCCTCAAGGATCACGTGCGCGTTGGTCCCGCTCACGCCGAACGCCGACACCCCGGCCCGGCGGGGGCGACCGGTCTCCGGCCACGGCGTCGCCTCGGCGAGCAGCCGCACGTTGCCCTGGGACCAGTCGACCTTTGTCGACGGCTCGGCCACGTGCAGGGTTTTCGGCAGCAGCCCGTGCCGCAACGCCATCACCATCTTGATCACACCACCGACACCGGCCGCCGCCTGCGCGTGTCCGATGTTCGACTTCAGCGACCCCAGCCAGAGCGGCCGGTCCTCTGGCCGGTCCTGACCGTAGGTCGCCAGCACCGCCTGCGCCTCGATCGGATCACCGAGCTTCGTCCCGGTGCCGTGCGCCTCCACCACATCCACATCGGCGGCGGACAGCCCCGCCGCGGCCAACGCCTGCCGGATCACCCGCTGTTGAGAGGGGCCGTTCGGCGCCGTCAGACCGTTCGACGCGCCGTCCTGATTCACCGCGCTGGACCGCAGCACCGCCAGCACCTCATGACCGTTGCGGCGAGCGTCCGACAGCCGCTCCAGCACCACCACACCGACGCCCTCGGACCACCCGGTCCCCTCGGCATCGTCCGAGAACGACCGGCACCGGCCGTCCGCCGCCAGACCACCCTGCAGCGTGAACCGGACGAACATGTCCGCCGCGGCCATCACTGTGACACCGCCCGCGAGGGCGAGCGAGCACTCGCCCGACCGCAGCGCCTGCGCCGCCAGGTGCATCGACACCAACGACGACGAACACGCCGTGTCCACACTCACCGCAGGGCCTTCGAAGCCGAACGTGTACGCCACGCGCCCCGACATCACGCTCCCGGCCGCGCCGGTGAGCAGATGGCCTTGCAGCTGCTCCTCGGCTCGTGCGACCAGTTCGGCGTAACCGGTCTGGTAGACGCCCGTGAACACACCGGTCGCACTGCCGGCCAGCGAACTCGGGTCGATGCCCGCGCGTTCCAGTGCCTCCCACGACACCTCCAGCAGCAGCCGCTGCTGCGGGTCGGTGGCCAGCGCCTCACGCGGGGAGATCCGGAAGAAGGCCGCGTCGAACTCGCCCGGCTCGTCGAGGAACCCGCCCTCGCCGGTCGCGGACGTACCGGTGCCCGGGCCGCCGCTGCCCAGCAGCGAGTCCAGGTCCCAGCCGCGGTCGGCCGGGAACGGCGTGATCCCATCGGTCCCCTCGGCGACCAGCCGCCACAGGTCCTCCGGGCCGAAGACGCCGCCCGGGAACCGGCACGCCATGCCCACCAGCACGATCGGATCGTCGGCGACGGACGCGAGAGCCGGCATCACGGCGGCCTCGGCGGGTTGCGCGCCGAACTCGGCCGCCAGGTACCTCGCCACGTGGCCGACGGTCGGGTGGTCGAACACCAGGCTGGCCGCCAGGGCGACGCCGGTCCTGGCCTGTAGCAGATTGCGCAGTTCGACCGCGGTCAGCGAGTCGAAGCCCAGCTCGCGGAACGGCTGAGCGATGTCGATCCGCTCGCCCGGGGCGTGCCCCAGCACCGTCGCGGCCGACTCGCGGACCAGGTCGGCCAGCGCCTCCAGCCGGTCCGCGTCGGACAGTGCGGCCAGCCGTCGGCCGAGGCCGTCGCCGCCGCCGTCGGTGTTGTCCGCGGCACGCCGCGCCGCGGACCCGGCCAGGGAACGCCACAGTGGCGTGATGTCCCGCTGGGCCCGCAGCGCGGCCATGTCCAGCCGGGTCGGTGCCAGCAGCGGACGGTCCGCGCGCAACGCCCGGTCGAACAGCTCCATGCCCTGCTCCACCGACATCGGCGGGGTGGCCGAGCGCGCGATCCGCCGCCGGTCGGTGCCGGACAGGGCGCCCACCATGCCGAGCTTTGTGGACCACGGTCCCCAGGCCAGCGACATGCCCGGCTGCCCGTGGTGGCGGCGCTGCTGCATCAGCGCGTCGAGGAACGCGTTGCCCGCGGCGTAGTTGGCCTGGCCACCGCCGCCCAGCAGGCCGCCGAGCGACGAGAAGGCCACGAAGAACGACAGGTCCCGGGTCAGCTCGTGCAGGTTCCAGGCCGCGTCCACCTTGGGGGCGAGCACCCGGTCCAGTTGCTCGCGCGACAGCGACGCGAGCACACCGTCGTCGACGACGCCCGCGACGTGCACGACCCCGGTCACCGGGTGCTCGGGCGGGACCTCGGCGAGCGCCTCGGCGAGCGCCTGCCGGTCGGACGCGTCACAGGCCGACGCCGCCACCGTGGCGCCGAGCGCGCCGAGCTCCGCCAGCAGTTCCCCGGCACCCGGGGCAGCCGCACCGCGCCGGCTGACCAGCAGGAGGTTCCGCGCGCCGTACTCGGTCACCAGGTGCCGTGCTGCCAGCGCGCCCAGCCCACCGGTGCCGCCGGTGACGACGACCGTACCCTCGGGATCCAGCACCGGCGCCGGTTCGTCACCCGCGTCGGCCCGGGTCAGGCGCGTCGCGAAGAGCCGGCCGTCGCGCAGCGCCAGTTGGGGCTCGCCGGCGGCCAGTACGTCACCGAGCACCGTGGCGTCGAGCCGGTCGGTGCGGGAGTCGGTGTCGAGCAGGACGAACCGGCCCGGGTTCTCCGTCTGCGCCGACCGGACCAGGCCCCACACAGCCGCCGCGGCCAGATCCGTGACCGGGTCACCGGGTGCGGTGGTGACCGCGCCCCGGGTCCACACGATCAGCGGCGGGCCCGCGGGGTCCGCCGGCCACTGCTGCAACTGCCGGAGCACATCGGCGGTCAGCTCATGCGTGCTGTCCACCACCGAGTCCGAGTTCCCGGACGCCCGCAGCACCACCGTGCCCTCCTCGGCAGCGGGCACGGGGTCCATGGGCCCGACGACGGTCCAGCGGCCCAGCGGGGTGGCACCGCCAGGAGTCGGTACCCAGCTGATCTCCAGCAGGGAACGGTCCCCGGTGTCCACCACGGTGCCGACCGCGTCGAGCGGTCGCAGCGTCACGGAACCGATCGACAGCACGGGTGAGCCGGTCCCGTCGGCGGTCGCGAGCGACACCTCGTCCGGCCCCTCGGGAGTCAGCGCGACCCGGAGCCGGGCCGCACCGGAAGCGAGCAGATCCACGTCGCGGAAGGCGGACCCCGCCCCTTCCCTGCCCGCGAGCGTGCTTGCCCGCAGTGCCGCGTCCAGCAGCGCGGGGTGGAGCCCGAACGACTCCGCGGCACCACGGCCGGACTCGGGCAGCTCGACCTCCGCGAGGATCCGGTCGCCGTGGCGCCACGCCTTCGTCAGCCCCTGGAACATCGAGCCGTGTTCGGCGGAGGGCTCGTAGAACCCGGTCACGTCGATTTCCTCGGCTTCCGGCGCGGGCCAGACCCCGCGCAGCGGGCCGAACGGGTCCGGACCGGCCGCGCGGGCGGCCGTGCCCAGCCGGCCGGTGGCGTGGCGGGTCCACTCCCGTGCGCCGTCCGCCCGCGCGTACAGGGCGAAGCTCCGCCGCGCGTCCTCGTCGGCGGCACCGACCAGGACCTGGACCTGGACGACTCCCGTGGCCGGCAGCACCAGCGGCGTCTCCAGCGCTAGTTCCTCGACCCGGTCGCAGCCCACGCTGTCGCCGGCGCGGACGGCCAGCTCGACACTGGCCGTGCCCGGGAAGACCGCGGTGCCGCCCACCGTGTGGGCGGCCAGCCACGGGTGCGTGCGCAGCGAAAGCCGGCTGGTGAACACGATCCCGTCGTCCGTGGGCGACGGCACCACGGCGCCGAGCAGCGGGTGCTCCGCCGGGCTCAACCCGGCCGAGGTCACGTCGGCGACGCCTGCGACCGTGTCGGGCCAGAAGCGGCGGTGCTGGAACGCGTAGGTCGGCAGCGCCACCCGCGCCGCGCCCCGGCCCGCGAACACCGCGGTCCAGTCCACCGCCACACCGTCCACGAACAGCCGCGCCACCGCGGACAGCACCGCCGACGCGTCGTCCTGATCGCGGCGCAGCACCGGCGTCACGAGCGTGCCCGGCGCACAACTGTGGTGCGCCGCACCGGAAAGCACACCGTCGGGCCCCAGTTCCACCAGCGCGGTCACGCCCTGGTCGGCGAGCAGGCGCACACCGTCGGCGAATCGGACCGTGCCGCGGACCTGGTCCGTCCAGTACCGCGGGGAGCACAGCTCTTCAGCGGACGCGATCTCACCGGTCAGGTTCGACACGATCGGGATCCGCGGCTGCCGGAACGCGACCGTCTCCAGTACCACGGCGAACTCCGCCAGCATCGGATCCATCAAGGGCGAGTGGAACGCGTGCGACACCCGCAGCCGCGTCACCTGGGCGCCGCGGGCGGACGCCACCTCGGCCACCCGGTCCACGTCGCCCCGCGGCCCCGAGACCACCACCGAGTCCGCCGTGTTCACGGCCGCGACCGACACGGTCTCCGGCAGGATCTCGGCGATGTCGGCCTCGGCCAGCGTCATCGTGGCCATCGCGCCGCCCGAAGGGAGCGCCTGCATCAGCCGGGCCCGCGCGGCCACCACCCGGCACGCGTCACCCAGCGACCACACCCCGGCGACGTAAGCGGCCGTGACCTCACCGATCGAATGTCCCAGCAGATAGTCCGGGGTCGTCCCGAACGCCCGCAGCACCTCGAACAACGCCGCCTCGACCGCGAACAGGGCCGGCTGCGCCCACCCCGTCTCGTTGATCAGCTCCGCGTCCTCGCCCCACATCACCTCACGCAACGGCCGATCCAGCAGCGGATCCAACTCCGCGAGAACCCCGTCCAGCGCGGCGGCGAACACCGGCGACTCCCCGTAGAGCCCGCGGGCCATCCCGACCCGCTGCGCACCCTGCCCGGTGAACAACACCCCGAGCCGCGTGTCGGCCTTCGCGGCATCCGAGACGGTCCCGGCGCCGGGCTCACCCGCCGCGAGGGCACGCAACCCGGTGACGAGTTCGTCTCGATCCGTGCCCGGCACCACGGCGCGGTGGTCGAACACCGCGCGGGAACCGGCCAGCGACCACCCGATGTCGGCCGGTCGCAGCGACGGGTCCGCCTCCACGAAGTCCAGCAGCCGCGCGGCCTGCGCCCTGAGGGCCTCCTTCGTCCGGCCCGACAGCACCCACGGCACCGCGGCCGTGAGCACGGCGGGGGTTTGCGGGGCGGCACGACGCTCGTCGCCCGCTGCCGCCTCCAGGATCACGTGGGCGTTCGTCCCGCTGACGCCGAACGACGACACCCCGGCCCGGCGCGGACGGCCGGTGTCCGGCCACGGCGTCGCCTCGGTCAGCAGCCGTACGTCGCCCTGCGTCCAGTCGATCTGCGTCGAGGGCTCGTCCACGTGCAGGGTCTTGGGCAGAATCCCGTGGCGCAACGCGAGCACCATCTTGATCACACCGCCCACTCCCGCCGCGGCCTGGGTGTGTCCGATGTTCGACTTCAACGAGCCCAGCCACAGCGGCTGCCCGTCCACGCGGTCCCGGCCGTAGGTCGCCAGCACCGCCTGCGCCTCGATCGGATCACCGAGCTTCGTCCCGGTGCCGTGCGCCTCCACCACGTCCACGTCCGCGGCGGACAGACCGGCCGCGGCGAGCGCCTGCCGGATCACCCGCTGCTGGGACGGACCGTTCGGCGCCGTCAGACCGTTCGACGCACCGTCCTGGTTCACCGCGCTCGACCGCAGCACCGCCAGCACCTCATGACCGTTGCGGCGCGCGTCCGACAGCCGCTCCATCACCACCACACCGACACCCTCGGACCACCCGGTGCCGTCCGCGTCGTCCGAGAACGACTTGCACCGGCCGTCCTGCGACAGTCCGCCCTGCGCGGTGAACCAGACGAACGCGTCGGCGGTGGCCATCACCGTGACACCGCCGGCCAGCGCCAGCGTGCACTCACCCGTCCGCAGGGCTTGCGCGGCCAGGTGCATCGCCACCAGCGACGACGAGCACGCGGTGTCCACACTCACCGCGGGGCCTTCCAGCCCCAGCGTGTAGGCCACCCGGCCGGAGATCACACTGGCCGCCCCACCCGTGATCTGGTGCCCCTGCAGGTGCTCACCACCGCGGGCGACCAGGTTGGCGTAGTTCGAGGAGTAGACGCCCGCGAACACCCCGGTCGAGCTGCCCGCCAGCGAGAGCGGATCGATTCCCGCCTGCTCCAGGGCTTCCCACGACACCTCCAGCAGCAGCCGCTGCTGCGGATCGGTCGCCAACGCCTCCCGCGGCGAGATCCGGAAGAACGCCGCGTCGAACTCACCGGCCCCGTCGAGGAAACCACCGCGGCCGGTGGCCGAGGTCCCGGAGCCGGGCCCGTCGGTGCCCCGCAGTGTCTCCAGGTCCCAGCCGCGATCGTCGGGGAACGCGGTGATGGCGTCGGTCCCGTCGGCCACGAGCCGCCAAAGACCGTCCGGATCGGACACTCCGCCGGGGTACCGGCAGGCCATGCCCACCAGCACGACCGGATCATCGGCCACCGGGGCCGCCGCCACGGGCCGCGTGACGGCGCCGGCCGCCGGGGCCGGGGCCGTGTTCCCGAACTCCTCTGCCAGGTGCGCGGCGAGGCGGGTGACGGTCGGGTAGTCGAACACCAGGGTCGCCGGCAGGGTGGCGCCGACGCCGGCCTCCAACGTGTTGCGCAGGTCGACCGCCGTCACGGAGTCGAAGCCCAGCTCGCGAAACGGCTGGTCCGTGCCGATCCGCTCACCCGACGGGTAGCCGAGCACCGCCGCGGCCGACTCGCGCACCAGCTCCACCAGAAGGCGGTCACGCTCCACGGCGGACAGTCCGGCGAGCCGCCGTGACAGTCCTTCCCCGGCACCGCGCGAGTTGTCGGCCGCACGCCGCACCGTGGTGCCCGCGAGCGAGCGCCACACCGCGGGCACCTCGGCCTGGGCCCGCAGCGCCGGCAGGTTCAGCCGGGTCAGCACGAGCGCCGGGTCCTGCGAGCCCAGCGCCCGGTCGAACAGGTCCATGCTCTGCTGCGTCGACAACCCGTGCTCGGAAGCCCCAGAACCCCAGGCCAGCGACAGACCGGGGAGCCCGTCCCGGCGGCGCTGCCGCGCCAGCCAGTCGGCGAACGCGGTCCCGGTGACCGCGTCGAGCGACGAGAACAGCACGAAGAACGCGAGATCGAGGTCCCGGGTCAGCTCGTGCAGATGCCAGGCGCCCTCGATCCGCGGCGCCAGCACCCTGTCGAACTCCTCCCGGGACAGCGTCTCCACCGCGAAGTCGTCGTCCACGTCCGCGGCGTGCACGACCCCGGTCACCGGGTGCTCCGGCGGCACGGACGCGAGCACGTCGGCCAGGGCCGCCCGATCGGTCATGTCGCACGCCACGACCGACACGGTGGCGCCCCGCTCCGTCAGGTCCGCGGCAACCGCCTCGGCCTCGGGCGTGGCAGGGCCGCGCCCGCCGACCAGCAGCAGGTGCCGGACCCCGTGCCCGGTGACGAGGTGCCGGGCGAGGACACCAGCGCGGTGGCCGGTGCCGCCCGTGATCACGATCGTCCCCGCGGGATCCAGCGCCGGCGGGGCTGTGGCGGCACCGCTGACCCGGGTGAGCCGGGCGGCGTGGAACTGCCCGGCGCGCAGGGCGAGGTACGGCTCGCCGGTGGCCAGCGCCAGGCCCAGTCCGGCGGCGTCCAGCTCGGTGTCGGCGTCGAGCAGGACGATCCGGCCCGGGTACGCGGCCTGCGCCGAGCGCACCGGACCGTGCACCGCGGCGGCGGCCGGATCGGTCACCGGATCGTTCCGGCCGGTGCTCACAGCCCCGGTCGTCACCACGACCAGCGGAACATCCGCCGAGCGCTCATCGGCCAGCCAGTCCTGTAGTCGGCCCAGCATCCGGCCCGCGGCCTGGTGCGCGGAGTCGGCCACCGCGCCCGGGTCTGAGGACACCGGCAGCACTACCGCGGCAGGCGTCGGCTCGCCGTCGAGTGCCGAGAGCACCTGATCATCGGGCCCGGCCAGGCGCCACTGGTCCACCGGGATCGCGGCGGTCGCGGGCACGGCGTTCCACCGCAGTTCGAGCAGCGCGCCGTCGCCGGTGCCCGCACTCAGACCGTCGGCCGTCAGCGGCCGCATGATCAGGGAGCCGATCGACAGCACGGGACGTCCGGTCGAGTCCGCGATCGCCACGGCAACCTGGTCCGGGCCGACACGGGTGAGCGCGACCCGCACCCGGGACGCACCGGACGCTTGGAGCACCACGTCGGTGAAGCCGAACTGAAGCCCGTCCAGCCCGGCGAACGCCGAGGTCTGCAGCGCGGCGTCCAGCAACGCGGGGTGGATGCCGAACGACTTGGCCAGGCCACGGCCGGCCTCGGGCAGCTCGATCTCGGCGAGGATCCGCTCGCCGGATCGCCACGCCCGGGTCAGCCCCTGGAACACCGGCCCGTAGCCGAACCCGTCGTCATCGAGCCGCTCGTAGAAGCCCGCGGTGTCCAGCGGTATCGCCTCCCGCGGCGGCCATGCCTGGGTGACCGGGTCGAACGCCGTCCCGGCGAGAACCTGGCCGTCGGCGCCCAACTGGCCGGTGGCGTGCCGGATCCACTCCTCCTGCCCGTCGGGACGCGCGTACACGGCCACGTTCCGCCGACGTGTCCCGGTATCGGCGTCGCCGACCACGACCTGCACCTGCACGCCGCCCTGGGCGGGCAGCACCAGCGGCGCCTCCAGGACCAGTTCCTCAAGCCGGTCGCAGCCCACGCTGTCGCCGGCGCGGACCGCCAGCTCGACGTACGCGGTCCCGGGCAGCACCGCGACGCCGCGCACGGTGTAGTCGGCGAGCCAGGGATGGGTGCGCAGGGACAGGCGGCTGGTGAACAGCACGCCGTCCGTCTGCGGCAACGGCACCGTCGCGCCCAGCAACGGGTGCCGCGCGGAGCTGAGACCGGCCGCGGTCACGTCGGCGGGCCCGGTGGCCGGTTCGGGCCAGAAGCGTTCGTGCTGGAACGCATACGTCGGCAACGCGACGCGCCTGGCGTCGCGACCCGCGAACAGTGTCGCCCAGTCCACGCGGACGCCGTGCGCGTACGCCTGCGCGAGCGCCACTGCCGTCCGGGGGAAGCCGCCTTCACCGCGACGCAGGGTGCCCATCACGACGGTGCTTTCGCGACCGTCCACCATGTCCTGTACGGCGGGCACCAGCACCGTGTGCGGGCTGACTTCGAGCACCGTGCCCGGCCCCGTGTCGAGGGCGGCCGTGAGCGCGTCCTCGAACCGCACCGTGCTCCGCAGATTGCGGTACCAGTACCGCGCGTCCCACTCCGCGGTGTCCGCCTGCTCCCCTGTCACGGACGAAAAGACCGGGACCACCGCGGGCCGCGGCGCGATCGGCGCCAGGTCGGTCAGCAGCCGCTCCTCGATCCGCTCCACCAGCCGCGAGTGCGACGCGTAGTCCACCGCGATCCGCCGCGCCCGCACACCTCGCCCCTCGCAGTCGGCCAGCAGCCGCTCCAGAGCGCCGGTCTCGCCGGCGACGACGGTCGACGTCGGCCCGTTGATCGCGGCCATCGACACGTCCGGGTGCTCCGCGAGCAGTTGGCGCACCTGTCCGGCCGGCATGGGCAGCGCGGCCATCCCGCCACCGGTGAGCTGTTCGGCGATCGCGCGGCTGCGCAACGCCACCACCCGCGCCCCGTCCGCCAACGACAGACCACCGGCCACACACGCGGCCGCGATCTCACCCTGGGAGTGGCCCACCACGGCCGCGGGCTCGACGCCGAACGACCGCCACACCGCGGCCAGCGACACCATCACCGCCCACAGCACCGGCTGCACCACATCCACCCGCCCCAACGCCGCCTCGTCACCGAGCGCCCGCTCCAGCGACCAGTCCATGAACGGCTCCAACGCCGTCGCACAATCACGCATCGACCGCGCGAACACCGGCGACCCGGCCAGCAACTCCCGCCCCATCCCCACCCACTGCGCACCCTGACCCGGAAACACGAACACCACGCCACCACCGTGGCGGGCAACGCCACGGACCACGCCCGGCGCAGGCCGGCCGTCAGCCACCGCACGCAGACCGGCCAGCAACTCCTCCCGGTCGGCGCCCACGACGACCGTCCGGTGGTCGAACACCTCTCGTGAGCCGAGCAACGACCACGCCACGTCGAGGGGACGCAGCGACGGATCGGCGCCGACGTGCTCCAGCAACCGGGACGCCTGCTCCTGGGCGGCCTCGGCCGACTTCCCGGACAGCACCCACGGCACGACGCCGTCCTCAGTGGACGACTGTCGCGCCGGGACGCCGGGGTCTTCGGGCGGGGCTTCGAGAATCACGTGCGCATTGGTGCCGCTGACCCCGAACGCGGACACGCCCGCCCGGCGGGGGCGGCCGGTCTCCGGCCACGCGACAGCCTCGGTCAGCAGCCGGACGTCGCCTCGTGCCCAGTCCACCTGGGCCGACGGTCGGTCCACGTGCAGCGTCTTCGGCAGCACTCCGTGCCGCAGCGCCATCACCATCTTGATCACACCCGCGACACCGGCCGCCGCCTGCGCGTGCCCGATGTTCGACTTCAACGACCCCAGCCACAACGGGCGGTCTTCCGGCCGGTCCTGACCGTACGTCGCCAGCAGCGCCTCCGCCTCGATCGGATCACCGAGCTTCGTCCCGGTGCCGTGCGCCTCCACCACATCCACATCGGCGGCGGCCAGCCCCGCCGCGGCCAACGCCTGCCGGATCACCCGCTGCTGGGACGGACCGTTCGGCGCCGTCAGACCGTTCGACGCACCGTCCTGATTCACCGCGCTCGACCGCAGCACCGCCAGCACCTCATGACCGTTGCGCCGGGCGTCGGACAGCCGCTCCAGCACGACCACGCCGACGCCCTCGGACCACCCGGTCCCATCGGCCGCGTCCGCGAACGACTTGCAGCGACCGTCCGCCGCCAGCGCACCCTGCGCGGTGAAGCCGACGAACGCTTCGGGCGTGGGCATCACCATGACCCCGCCCGCCAGCGCGAGCGAGCACTCCCCCGCCCGCAACGCCTGTGCGGCCAGATGCATCGCCACCAACGACGACGAGCAGGCCGTGTCCACACTCACCGCAGGACCTTCCAGCCCAAGGGTGTAGGCCACCCGGCCGGAGATCACACTGCCCGCGCCACCGACGATCAGATGCCCCTGCGACTGCTCGCCGGAGTGGGACGCCAGCTCGGTGTAGCCGGTCTGGTAGGCGCCGACGAACACACCAGTGGGGCTGCCCGCCAGCGACGAGGGCATGATCCCGGCCTGCTCCAGCGCTTCCCAGGAGGTTTCGAGCAGCAACCGCTGCTGCGGATCGGTCGCCAGCGCCTCCCGCGGCGACATCCGGAAGAACGCCGCGTCGAAATCGCCGACGCCGTCGAGGAAACCGCCTTCGCCGGCCGCCACGAGGGCGTTCGTCCCCAGCAACTCGTCCAGGTTCCAGCCACGGTCGGCCGGGAACGGGGTGATGCCGTCGGTCTCGTCGATGACCAGCCGCCACAGGTCGTCCGGCCCCGTCACCCCGCCCGGGAACCGGCACGCCATGCCGACCAGGACGACGGGGTCGTCGGTGAGTGAGACGAGCGCGGGCACCGTGGCCGCCTCCGCCGCGCGGGCCTCGCCGAACTCACCGGTCAGGTGTGCCGCGAGCCGGCTCACGGTCGGGTAGTCGAACACCAGGCCGGCGGGAAGGCTCGTCCCCGTGCCTGCTTGCAGCAGGTTGCGCAGCTCGACCGCCATCAGCGAGTCGAAGCCCAGGTCCTTGAACGGCCGGTCCTCGTCGATACGCGTGCCGGCCGCGTGCCCCAGCACGGCCGCCGCCGATGCGCCGACCAGGTCGAGCAACGCGGCCCTGCGTTGTTCCTCGGACAGGCCGACCAGCCGCGCCGCCGGCCCCTCGGAACTCGCCTCGTCCGGCTGCGAGCCGCCCAGTGCTTCGGCGACCTCGGCCAGATCCGACAGCAGGGCACTCGGCCGGACCGCGGTGAACACCGGAGCGAACCGGCTCCAGTCGAGGTCGGTGACGACGACTGTCGCGTCGCCTTGGTGCAGCGCCCGTTGCAGCGCGGCGATCGCCAGCTCGGGCCGCATCGGCACGACACCCAGCAGGTCCAGTTCGTCCCGCTCGGCCGCGGCCAGGCCCAGCACCATGCCGGTCTCGCCCCACGACCCCCAGGCGACCGATGTCGCCGTCCGGTTCCGCGCGCGGCGGTGCTGCGCGAGCGCGTCGAGGCAGGCGTTGCCCGCCGCGTACGCGGCCTGCCCGCGGCTGCCCCACGCCGCCGCCCCGGAGGAGAACAGCACGAACGCGTCGAGTTCCCGATCACCTGTGAGCTCGTCGAGATGACGTGCCCCGTCGGCCTTCACCCGCAGCTGACGCTCGAACCGTTCCCGGGTCGTCGCCGCCAGCGCCACGTCGTCGTCCATGACCCCGGCGGCGTGCACCACTGTCCGCAAGGGGCATTCGTCCGGTACGTCCGCCAGCACCGCGGTCAGCGCGGCACGGTCGGCGACGTCGCAGGCCACCACGCTCACCCGTGCGCCCGCGGCCTCCAGTTCCAGCCGGATCTCGTCGGCGCCCTCGGCCGCCGGTCCGCGCCGGCTCAGCAGCACGAGGTGTTCGGCGCCCCGCTCGACCAGCCACCGGGCGACCCGAGCGCCAAGCCCACCGGTGCCCCCGGTGACCAGCGCCGTCCCGGACGTCGTCCACGACGGCGGACCGGCGGTCTTCGCCGGGGCGTGCACCAGCCGGCGGCCGTAGCAGCCGGAGGAGCGGACCGCGATCTGGTCCTCGCCCGCGGTGTCCGACACGGCGGCGGCGAACCGGCGCGCGGTGCGCGGGTCCAGCGTTCCGGGCAGGTCCACCAGACCGCCCCACAGCTCGGGTTCCTCCAGCGCGGCGACCCGGCCGAGCCCCCAGAACGCGCCCTGCCCCGGAGCGGTCACGGGGTCATGGGGCCCGGTCGACACGGCGCCCCGCGTCACCACCCACAGGCGGGCGGACAGACCCGTGTCCCGCAACGCCCGCAGCAGCAGGGTGGCCGACACCAGTCCGGTCGCCGTGTCCGGCTCAAGCGCCGCGGGTGACAGCACCCCGGCCACCGGGACGCCCGACCCGGCGGCGTCGCTCAGCTTCCCGGCGAGCGCCGCGCGATCGGGTCCGCTGTGCTCCAGCACCCGAGTCCCGGCGCCGAGGGCGTCGACGATCTCCCGAGTCCCGGCGTCCTCACCGGCTCCAGCCGGTACCACGACCAGCCAGCGGCCGGGCGTCGCCGCCGTGGGAGCCACCAGCGGCTTCCAGCTCTCGCGGTATCGCCATCCGTCCGTTGTGGACTCTTCGCGGCGACGCGTGCGCCACGACGCCAGTGCCGGCAGCATCGAAGCGGCCTCGGCGCTGTCGAGGCCGAGCGTGTCCGCCAGCGCCTCGACGTCCTGCTGCTCCACCGACGTCCACAGCCGCTCGTCGGCCGGGTCGCCGGACGCCCGGGACGCGACCGGAGACGGCTCCGGCCAGAACCGCTGCCGCTGGAAGGCATAGGTCGGCAGCGGAACGCGGGTGGCGCCACGCCCGGCGAACACCCCGGCCCAGTCCACGGCCACACCCTGCGCGTACAGCTGCCCGAGCGCCGAGAGCACGGTGCGCACGCCGTCGTGCCCGCGCCGCAACATCGGCGCCACCACCGTTCCCGGAGCACAACTGTGCTGCGCGGGCCCCGACAGCACCGCGTCCGGGCCGAGTTCCACCAACGCCGTCACACCCTGCTCGGCCAGCGAGCGCACCCCGTCGGCGAACCGTACCGTGCCGCGCACCTGCCGGACCCAGTACTCCGGCGAGCACAGGTCGTCGGCGGCGGGTTCGCCGGTCAGGTTCGACACCACCGGGATCCGCGGCGGCCGGAACTCCACCGACTCCAGGACGCCGGCGAACTCCGCCAGCATCGGATCCATCAAGGACGAGTGGAACGCGTGCGACACACGCAACCGCGTCGCCTTGGCGCCGCGCCCGGCCGCGGCGGCCAACGCCCGCTCGACGTCATCCCGCGGACCGGAAAGCACCACCGAGTCCGCGGTGTTCACCGCCGCGACCCAGACCCCGTCGGGGAGCAGGTCCGCGACCTCGGCCTCGGAAAGCCCCACCGCGGCCATGGCCCCGCCCGCCGGCAACGCCTGCATCAGTCGGGCCCGTGCCGCCACCACCCGGCAGGCGTCGGCCGGCGACCACACACCCGACACATACGCGGCGGTGAGCTCCCCGATCGAATGCCCCAGCAGGTAGTCCGGAGTCACCCCGAACGCGCGCACCACCTCGAACAGGGCTGCTTCCACGGTGAACAACGCGGGCTGCGCCCAGCCCGTCTCGTTGACCAGCTCCGCGTCCTCGCCCCACATGACCTCACGCAACGGTCGGTCCAACAGCGGATCCAGCTCGGCCAGAATCATGTCCACGGTGGACGCGAACACCGCGGACCGGTCGTAGAGGTCCCGCGCCATCCCGATCCGCTGCGCGCCCTGTCCCGGGAACAGCACGCCCACCCGGGGCTCGGGCCGGACCGTGTCCCGCACCGCTCCGGGGGGCGGGTCGCCGGCCGCGACCGCTCGCAGCCCGGCCACCAGCTCGTCCCGGTCCGCGCCCGCCAGCACGACGCGGTGGTCGAACGCCGACCGCGAATGGGCCAGCGACCAGCCGACGTCCACCGCGTTGCGCGACGGGTCCGCTGCCACGAACTCCAGCAGCCGGGCCGCCTGCGCCCGTAGCGCGTCCTCGGACTTCCCGGACAGCACCCACGGCACGCCGTCGGCCAGGACACTCGCGGCACCGGTCGCCGCGGGTTCGGTCGGAGAGCCGGCGGGGGCTTCGATGATGGCGTGCGCGTTCGTGCCGCTGATCCCGAACGAGGACACGCCGAACCGGCGCGGATGCCCGTTCTCCGGCCAGGGCATCGCCTCGGTCAGCAGCCGCACGTCGCCCTGGGACCAGTCGATCCGCGCCGAGGGCTCGTCGACGTGCAGGGTCCTGGGCAGCACACCGTGCCGCATGGCCATGACCATCTTGATCACACCGCCCACGCCGGCCGCGGCCTGTGTGTGTCCGATGTTCGACTTCAGCGACCCCAGCCAGAGCGGCCGGCCGGCGGGGCGGTCCTGACCGTAGGTGGCCAGGATCGCCTCGGCCTCGATGGGGTCGCCGAGCCGGGTGCCGGTGCCGTGGGCCTCCACCACGTCGATGTCCGAAGCGGACATTCCCGCTGCGGCCAACGCCTGCCGGATCACCCGCTGCTGCGCGGGACCGTTCGGCGCCGTCAACCCGTTGGAGGCGCCGTCCTGGTTCACCGCGCTCGACCGCAGGACCGCCAGGACCTCGTGACCGTGGCGACGGGCGTCCGACCACCGCTCAAGCACCACGATCCCGACTCCCTCGGACCAGCCGGTGCCGTCGGCGGCGTCGGCGAACGACTTGCAGCGTCCGTCGGCGGCCAGCCCGCCCTGCGCCGTGAACTCCACGAATCCCTCGGGGCCGGCCATCACGGTGACCCCGCCCGCCAGCGCCAGCGAGCACTCCCCCGCCCGCAACGCCTGCGCCGCCAGGTGCATCGCCACCAACGACGACGAACACGCGGTGTCCACGCTCACCGCCGGACCCTGAAGGCCCAGCGCGTAGGACACCCGGCCGGACAGCACACTGGCCAAGCTGCCCGTGAGCAGATGCCCCTGCAGGCGGTGGGCCGAACGGGAGAGCAGATCGCCGTAGCCGGACTGGTAGACGCCGGTGAAGACGCCGGTCTGACTGCCCGCCAGCGCGGCGGGGTCGATCCCCGCGCCTTCCAGCGCCTCCCACGACACTTCCAGCAGCAGCCGCTGCTGCGGATCCGTCGCCAGCGCCTCCCGCGGCGACATGCCGAAGAACGCCGCGTCGAAGTCGCCGACGCCGTCGAGGAATCCGCCGTGCTCGGTGGCGGAGAGGCCGGGCCCGTCGGTGCCCCGCAGCGCGTCGAGGTCCCAGCCGCGGTCGGCGGGGAACGGTGTGATGGCGTCGGTTTCCTCCACGACCAGCTGCCACAGACCGGCCGGATCGGACACCCCGCCCGGGTAGCGGCAGGCCATCCCCACCAGGACGACGGGGTCGTCGGCCACGGGTGCCGGTATCACCGCGGGCCGTGCCTCCGGCTCCGCGGTGGGGGCCTGTCCGAGCCTGCCGGACAGGTACTCCGCCAGCCGGGCCACGGTCGGGTGGTCGAACACGACACCGGTCGGCAGTGCGAGCCCCGTCCGCGCCCGCAGCAGGTTGCGCAGCTCGACCGAGGTCAGCGAGTCGAACCCGAGCCGTTTGAACGGCTGCGTGGTGCTGATCTCCCTGCCCGCGTCGTGTCGCAGCACGGCCGCCGCGGCCTCGCGCACCAGGTCGACGAGCACCCGTCGGCGCTCCGCACCGGACAGTCCCGCCAGCCGCGTGCTGTCCGTGGTGTTCTCGGCCGCGCGGCGCCGGGTGCCGCCGGCCAGGGACCGCCACACGGCCGGCACGTCCGCCTGGGCGCGCAACGCCCCCGTGTTCAGCCGGGTCAGTCCCAGCACCGGCGCACCGGCACGCAGCGCCCGGTCGAACAGCGCGAGGCCCTGCGCCACCGGCAGCTCCGGCATGGCCGACTGCGCGATGCGCCGCAGGTCGGTGTCGGAGAGACCGCCGACCAGGCCGACCTCGGTCGTCCACGGCCCCCAGGCCAGCGACAGGGCCGGGAGTCCCGCGTCGTGGCGCTGCTGCATGAGCGCGTCCAGGAAAGCGTTGCCCGCGGCGTAGTTGCCCTGCCCGCCGTTGCCGGTGAGGCCCGCGACGGACGAGAAGACCACGAACAAGGACAGGTCGTGGTCGCGGGTCAGTTCGTGCAGATACCAGGCCGCGTCGGCCTTCGGGGCGAGCACCCGGTCGAGTTGCCGGCGCGACAGCGACCCGATCACCCCGTCGTCGAGCACCGCCGCGGTGTGCACGACCCCCGTCACCGGGTGCTCCACGGCCACGGACGCCAGCGCGTCGGCCAGGGCCCGCCGGTCGGTCACGTCGCACGCCGAGACGATCGTCTCGGCGCCGAGCCGCGCCAGATCCGCCACCAGTTCGGTGGCGCCGGGTGCGTCCGGGCCGCGCCGGCTGAGCAGCAGCAGGTGCCGGACGCCGTGCTCGGTCGCCAGGTGCCGGGCGAAGAGACCACCGAGGCCACCCGTGCCGCCCGTGATCACGACCGTGCCGGCACCGTCCAGGACCGGCCCGGCTCCGTCGGCCGGGCTCACTCGGGTCAGGCGAGCGGCGTGCAACCGGCCGGCGCGCACTGCCAGTTGCGGCTCGTTAGCGGCCAGGATCCGGCCCAGCACGGCGGTGTCCGGTTCGGCGTCGGTGTCGACGAGGACGAACCGGCCGGGGTTCTCGGTCTGCGCCGATCGCACCAGGCCCCACACCGCTGCCGCCGCCGGATCGGTGACCGTGTCCCCCGGCCTAACGGCGATCGCGCCCGTGGTCGCCACGACCAGCGGCGTGGCGGCGAACCGCTCGTCGCTCAACCAGTGCTGCACCTGCTCCAGCACCCACCCTGTGACGTCGTGGACGGACTCCACGACCGCGTCCGGGTCCCCGGTCACCGGCAGCACCACCACCGGCGGCGGCGGTCCCGCCGCCACGGCGTCCGCGATCGAACCGGGACGATCGACCACCAGCCGGTCCGCCGCCGCGGCGGCGGTGCCGGTGATGCCCGGCCAGTCCAGCCGCACCAGTGCGCCGTCGCCGAGACCGGCGCGCACGCTCCGCGCGGTCGGCGGGCGCACGGTCAGCGATCCGATCGACAGCACCGGAAGGCCGGCGGTGTCCGCGACGGCCAGCGAGACCTCGTCCGGCCCGGTGCGGGTCAGTGCCACCCGCAGCCTCGACGCTCCCGAGGCCCGCAGCACCACGTCCGTGAAGCCGGCCGGCAGCCCGTCCACTCCGGCGAGGCTTCCCGCCCGCACCGCGGAATCGAGCAGCGCGGGGTGGATCTCGAACGATTTGGCGCCGGTGTCCGCGGGGAGCCCGACCTCGGCCAGGATCCGGTCGCCGTGGCGCCAGGCCCGGGTCAGGCCCTGGAACAGGGGGCCGTACGCGAACCCGGCCGCGTCCAGCCCGTCGAACAAGCCCGAAATATCCACCTCGGTCGCGCCGGGCACCGGCCAGATCCCGGTCACGGCGTCGAAGTCCGCGTCCGCGTCCGTGGAAACGCCGGTACCGAGCACGCCGGTGGCGTGCCGGGTCCACACCTCCTGTCCGTCAGGGCACGCGTACACCGCCACGCTCCGGCGGGAGTGGGCGTCGGCGTCCGAGACCACCACCTGGACGCGCACGCCCCCTTCGGCGGGCACCACCAGCGACGTGTCCAGGGTCAGCTCGTCCAACCGGTCGCAGCCCACGCTGTCACCCGCCCGGACGGCCAGCTCCACGTAGCCGGTGCCGGGGAACAGCACGGTGTCCCGCACGGTGTGGTCGGCCAGCCACGGGTGCGTGTGCAGCGACAGCCGGCTCGTGAACAGCACGCCGTCCGTGTGCGGCAACGGCACCCTCGCACCGAGCAACGGGTGCTCGGCCGGGCTCAGGCCCGCGGCGGTGACATCGGTGGCCACCTCGACGGTGTCGAACCAGAAGCGCTCGCGCTGGAAGGCGTACGTCGGCAGCGGCACGCGCTTCGCGCCGGCGCCGGCGAACACGGCGGCCCAGTCGGCGTCCACACCCGCGGCCACCACCTCGGCGAGGGCGGCGACGAACCGGCCCGTGCCGCCGTCGTCGCGGCGCAGTGTGCCGGCCACCACGACGCCCGGGTTCTGGTGCGCCTCCGCCACCTCGCCGATCGCGGTGGTCAGCACCGGGTGTGTCGAGACCTCCACGAAAACCCGGTGGCCCGACGCGATCAGCGCCTTTGTCGCGTCCTCGAAGCGAACCACGTCGCGCAGGTTGCGATACCAGTAGTCGGCGTCCACACGAGCGTGGTCGGCCCACTGCCCGTCCACCGTGGACATCCACGGCACCTCGCCCGGCCGCGCGGTGATGTCGGCCAGCTCCGCGCGCAGCCGTTCCTCGATGGCGTCGACGTGCCCGGAGTGCCCGGCGAAGTCCACCCCGGGCAGCTGCCAGCGATGGACCCGCGCTTTCGACAGCACCCGGCCGAACTCGCCCAGCGCCTCGGCGTCGCCCGAGACCGACACCGAGGCCGGCCCGTTGACCGCCGCGATCCACAGGCGGCCCGCCCACGGCCGCAGGGCTTCGGTGACCCAGTCCGCGCTCATGAGCACGGACAGCATCGCGCCGCGCCCGGTCAGCACCTCGGTGATCATCCGGCTGCGCCGCGCGACGATCCGCGCCGCGTCCTCAAGGGTGAGGTACCCGCCGACGACCGCGGCCGCGAGCTCGCCCTGGGAATGCCCGACCACGGCGGAAGGCTCGACGCCCAAGGACCGCCACAGTGCCGCGAGCGACACCATCACGGCCCACGACACCGGCTGGAGCACGTCCACCCGTTCGAACCCGGGAGCGCCCTCGGCGCCACCGACCACCTCGGCCAGGTCCCAGTCGACGTAGGGGGCCAGCGCGTCGGCGCACTCCCGCAGCCGCGCGGCGAACACCGGGGACGAGGCCATCAGGTCGCGGCCCATCCCGGTCCACTGCGCGCCCTGGCCGGGGAAGACGAACACGGTCTTCACGCCGCCGGGCCGCGCGATGCCCCGCGCCACCCCCGGCGCGGACTCCCCGGTCGCCGCCTTCCTGAGGCCCGCCAGCAACTCGTCCCGGTCCGAGCCCGCCACCACGGCCCGGTGCTCGAACAGCGACCGGGAGGTGACCAGCGACCAGCCCACGTCTGCGGTGCGCAGGGCCGGGTCCGCCTCGACGAACTCCAGCAACCGGGCGGCCTGCGCCCGGACCGCCGCGTCCGACTTGCCGGACAGCACCCACGGCACCGCGACGGAATCGGACGGCGCTTCGGGCGCCGCGTCCGGCACCGGTTTTTCGGGTTGTTCGGGTTTTTCGGGAGCCTCAAGGATCACATGGGCGTTGGTGCCGCTGATGCCGAAGGAGGAGACCGCGGCCCGGTGCGGGCGGTCGTCGTCCGGCCAGGGGGTGGGGTCGGTGAGCAGCCGGACGGCCCCGGCCGACCAGTCGACGTGCGGGGTGGGCTCGTCGACGTGCAGGGTCTTCGGCAGCAGGCCGTGCCGCATCGCCTGGACCATCTTGATGATCCCGGCTACCCCGGCCGCGGCCTGCGTGTGCCCGAGGTTGGACTTCACCGAGCCCAGCCACAGCGGACGTTCCCGGTTGTGTCCGTAGGTCGCCAGGATCGTCTGGGCCTCGATCGGGTCCCCGAGCCGGGTGCCGGTGCCGTGGGCCTCCACCACGTCCACGTCGGACGGTGCCAGGCCGGCGTCGGCCAGTGCCTGCCGGATCACCCGCTGCTGCGACGGGCCGTTCGGCGCCGTCAGTCCGTTGGACGCCCCGTCCTGGTTGACCGCCGAACCCCGCACCACCGCCAGCACCTGGTGCCCGTTGCGCCGAGCGTCCGACATCCGTTCCACCAGCAGCAGGCCCACGCCCTCGGCCAGGCCGAAGCCGTCGGCGGCGGCCGAGAACGCCTTGCACCGGCCGTCGCCGGCCAGCCCGCCCTGCCGGGAGAACTCCACGAACATGCCGAGGTTCGGCATCACCGTGGCACCGCCGGCCACGGCCAGGTCGCACTGGCCCGCCCGCAGCGCCTGCACCGCCAGGTGCAGGGCCACCAGCGAGGAGGAGCAGGCGGTGTCGACGGTGACCGCCGGGCCCTCAAGGCCGAGGCTGTACGCGATGCGGCCGGAGTGCACGCTGCCGGTGGTGCCGGTGAACACATACCCACCGAAGCCGGTGTCGTCGCCCGTGCCGGGCCCGTACTCCAGTGTCATCGCGCCGATGAACACGCCGGTTCGGCTGCCGCGCAACGTGGTCGGGTCGATGCCCGCGTGTTCGATCGTCTCCCACGACGTTTCCAGCAGCAGCCGCTGCTGCGGGTCCATCACGGTGGCCTCGCGGGGCGAGATGCCGAAGAAGTCGGCGTCGAACAGGTCCGCGTCGTGCACGAACCCGGCCTCGCGCTGGTAGTGGTGGCCCGGCCGGTCCCTCTCGGGCGCGTACGTCCCGGTGATGTCCCAGCCCCGGTTGGCGGGGAACGGCGTCAGCGCGTCGGCGCCGCTCGCGACGAGCTCCCACAGGCGGTCGGGGCCGTGGGCGCCGCCCGGATACCGGCACCCCATCCCGACGATCACGACCGGGTCCTCGGTGGCGGGCGTGAGCCGGTCCGGTTCGTGACCGGCGCCGGGATCGGGACCGAAGAGCCGCTCGGCGAGGGCGGCGGCGAGCGCGGCGGGCGTCGGGTGGTCGAAGGTGACCGTGACCGGCAGCGTCAGTCCGCTGGCCGCCGCGACCCGGTTGCGCACCTCGACCGCGGTCACCGAATCGAACCCCAGGTCGCGGAACGGCCGGTCCGGATCGACCGCGTCCGCCGCGCTCTCGCCCAGGGCGAGGGCGACCTCGCGGCACACCAGCTCTGTCAGCACCGCCTGTCGGCGGGCCCGCTCCAGGCCGGCCAGTTCCTCATGCAGCGAAGGATCCGGAAGCGAAGGGTCCGAAGAGGACTGTCCTGTGCCGGCCTCGGCCACGGGCAGGTCGGTCGGCGGCTCCGGGGCGTGGCCGGCGTACAGCGCATCGCCGCAGGGCTCGGCGCCGCCCACGTATGCCTCGCCCAGTGACAGCAGGAACCTGCGGAGGTCTCCCTGGTCGCGGCGCAGCGAACCGCACACCGTCGCCGGAACCGGTCCGGATTCCACGGTCTCCTGCATCGCCGCGGTCAGCACCGGGTGCGGGCTGACTTCCACGAGCACCCGGCAGCCGTCGGTGAGCAGGGCCCTGGTGGCTTCCTCGAACCGCACCGGGTGGCGGAGGTTCCGGCACCAGTATGCGGCGTCCAGCGCCACCGCGTCCCCGGGCAGCCGGGCCCCGAGGTGCGCCGAGTAGAACGGGAGCCGCGGCGTCCGCGGCCGGATCGGTTCGAGGTCCCTTCGCATCGACGGCAGGATCTGCTCGATCTGCGGCGAATGCGCGGCCAGCCGCGCCGCCACCCGGCGGACCGGGATCCCCTCGGCGGTCAGGGCCGCCACCAGCTCCGCGGCCGCTGCGGTGTCCCCGGACGCCAGCACCGTGGCCGGTCCGTTGATCGCGGCCACCACCAGCGCGTCCGGCCATGCCGCCAGCCGCTCGCGCACCAGTTGTTCGGGCGCGCGCACCGACACCATCTCGCCCCGGCCCTCGATCGTCGCCTGGGCCCGGCTCCACAGTGCCGCCACCCGCGCGCCGTCCTCCAGCGACAGCGCGTCGGCGACGACGGCCGCGGCCACCTCACCCAGGCTGTGCCCGGCCACCGCGGCGGGCTCGATCCCGTGGGAGAGCCACACTTCGGCGAGCGCCACCATCATCGCGAACAGCGCGGGCTGGACCACGTCGACGCGGTCGGGCGGGGCCGGATCGCGCAGCACGTCCAGCAGCGGCCAGTCCACGAAGGGCTCAAGTGCCTGCGCGCAGTCCTCAAGACGGGCCCGGAACACCGGGGACTCGGCCAGCAGGTCCCTCGCCATCCCCGGCCACTGCCCGCCCTGGCCGGGGAACACGAACGCGACCGGCCCGCCGAGAGCGGTGCCCTCGACCAGCCCGGGCGCTCCGTGGCCGGCCGCCAGCGCCCGCAAGCCGTCGGCGAAGCCGGTTCGATCGGCGGCGACGACGGCCGCGCGGTGCGGCCCGTCGGCGGCCATCGCGCGTAAGGCCGCGCCGACATCGGCCGGCCGCACGTCCACCCGTGCGTCCAGGTACTCGGCCAGCCGCCCGGCGTGGGCGCGCACCGACTCAAGGTGACCTCCGGGCAGCAGCAACGGCAGCCATTCCGGGCCGGAGCGGACCGGCTGATCAGTGCGCGCGGAACGCATCGAACACCTCCACCCGGGGAACATCCGCCGACGAGTCACGAAAATCGACTTCGAAAACGTTTCGCCGAGTGCGCACGAAGTCCCTCTCATTCAACCTGCAACCGAAGCGATCGAGCAGATCGGCCGCCGTCCGGGAAAACCGGCATGCCCGAAAATCAAGGCTAGCGTTGCAATGCGCGACATCAACTCCCCAACTTGGTAGTCCGGTTCGGACATCCCCGGGAAGTCACACGACCACCAGCATTGGTGATACCGCGCCGGAAGAGATCCGTGCGAATCTCGGCCAGGTATTTTGCCGACGAGAATGGCGCCGCAGTCCGCCCTCATCATTCGGAGCAGACACATCACATGCGCGAGGAAACTGATTACGACCTGGTGGTGGAGACGTCGTCCGGCTCGGTTCAGGGCTTCCTGGACCGGGGCGTGCCGAACTGGCGCGGCGTGCCGTACGGTCGGGTCGGGCATCGGTTCCGGCCACCGGCGCCGGTCGTCCCCGTCGAGCGGATCGACGCACGCCACTGGGGCCCGGTCTCCTGGCAACTGCCGATCATCCCCGGCCAGACGCCCTCCACAGTGCCCCCCGACGCGACCGAGAGCGAAAACTGCCTCAACCTCAACATCTGGTCGCCCGACCCCGACCCGGGCGCACGCAGGCCGGTGCTGATGTGGCTGCACTTCGGCAGCCGTGCCTACGGCAGCGGCAGCACGTCGACCAACGACGTCTGGCACTTCGCCGCCCGGCACGACGCCGTCGTGGTCACCGCGAACTACCGGATCGGGGCCTGGGGCTGGCTCTATCTGGGCGCGCTGGACCCGGACTTCAAGGACAGCGCCAACCTTTCCATGCTCGACCAGATCCAGGCGCTGCGCTGGGTCAAGGAGAACGTGGCCGCCTTCGGCGGTGACCCGGACAACGTCACGTTGTTCGGCCTGTCCTCCGGCTCGTCGGACGTGGCGGCGCTGCTGGGTGCTCCGGCGGCCAAGGGGCTGTTCCACAAGGCGGCGCTCTACAGCGGCGCCCAGCCGCCGATGACCGAGGAGCGAGCCGCCCGGTTCGCCGAGGACTTCCTTGCGTCCGCCGGACCGCTGGCGGCGACGCCGGCGGATCTCGTGCAACTGCCCAACGTGGGGCTGCGCACCATCCATCGGCGGATGCTGAAGCAGGCCACGTCCACGTCCCACGGCCCGGCCATGATCCGGTACGGGCCGTTCGTCGACGGCAACGTCCTGCCCCGCGGCCCGCTCGACTCGCTGGAGACGGGGCTCATGGCCGACGTTCCGCTGCTCGTCTCGAACGTCACTGAGGAGAGCGGGGCGTGGGACGCCTGGAACGCCATCGACACGGCCTACCTGCGCGCGTTCCCCGAGCACGACCAGTCGCTGCCCCACAAGGAGAAGATCGACGCCCTGTCCGAGCTGATCTGGGTGGGACCGGCCAAGAAGCTGCTCGCCGCCCAGCACAAGGGCGGCGCCCCGGTGTGGTACCAGCAGTTCGACTACGCGCCCTCCACCAACTGGCGGACCCTGCTCGCCTATCCCGAGCTGGCGAACCGGCCGGTCCACGGCGCCGACGTGGCCTGCCTGTTCCTCGACCCGGAAGGCACCGCCGGCTCCGACGAGGACCGTGCGGTCGGTGCGCAGGACCAGGCGGCGCTGCTCGCCCTGGCCAGGGACGGGCGGGTGCCATGGCCGCCGTGGACGCCGGAATCACCGGCCCCGCACCGGATCGGCGTACCCGCGGACTGATCCCGTCGACCGCCGGTCAGGGGTTCTCGTAGCAGCCGTCGATCCGGCCACGCGCGAGAACCCCGTCCGCGGCGTCGAGTACGGCGCGCGGCTTGGCCGATTCCGGGTCCGCGCCGCCCGCCACGGCGGTGATCGGCTTCGCCAGCGCGAAGAGCTGGAACACGTACCGGTGCGGGCCGTGCCCCTTGATCGGGTCCGCCCCGAGGTAGCCGCGGCCCTTGCCGGACCGCAGCACCCGCACGCCCGCGGTGGCGCTGTTCCGGTCGAGCGCACCCCGCGCGACGTCGGTCAACGCGGCGTCGAGAAGGAAGACTCCGTGGACGAACGGCTTCGGCAGGGGCACATCCGGGTCCTCGACGACCAGGAGCAGTTGCGCGGTGCCGGCGGGTGTCCCCGTCCAGCTCAGTGCCGGTGAGGTGTTCCGGCCGCCGGACCGCTTCCCGGCGTGCGCCACGGGCATCGGCGCGCCGTGCTCGAAGTCGGGACTGGTCACCCGCACGGTCTCGGGCCCCGCCAGGTTCGGCGTGTTCCAGGCCAGGCCCGTCTCTCCCGCCCGCCGGTTCTTCAGCAACTTCCCGAGCAGTGCCATGAATTCTCCTTGTCTGAACACTCCGGACCCTGGGGCTGACGCGCGAGGGCCACGGGCTGCCGGTGCCGGCCGGCGTCTCGTCGCACCCGTGATGTTCGGCGGGCGGTTCTTGGGCGCTCCGGTCGGCCGTCGGCCGTTTCCGCCGGGCTGCGCACGTGACGCACGATTCCACCATGTCCCGCGACGGAACCGGCATCACCAGTTCCGGCGGTTTTTCGCCACTGCGGGCCCGGGCGGACACCCTCGTACGCCACCAGGACGCCACCGGCCGACCGGGGCCGGTGAGCACACCCTCGGCACGGCCTGTTCACCTGCCGGGCGCGACGTCCCCTTCGGTTCCCGCTGCGGCCGCCCCCGGCGTCAGCGGGGCAGCGCGGCGCTGGTCAGGTCGGGCGAGGTCAGGGTCAGGGTGCTCGGCGCGGAGCGGCGGGCCGGCACGAGGTGCAGGCGCTCGACGCCGTCGACGCCCGGCGCAGGCAGGCCGGCCGCGCAGGCGCACTCGTGCTCGGTGAATCCCGCGAACCGGTAGGCGATCTCCATCATGCGGTTGCGTTCGGTGCGGCGGAGGTCGGCGACCAGGTGCACACCGGCGCGGGCGGCCTGGTCGGACAGCCAGTTCAGCAGGGCCGAGCCGACGCCGAGTGACACGACCCGGCACGAGGTCGCCAGCAGCTTGAGGTGCCAGGCCCGCTCGTGCCGGGCCAGCAGCACGATGCCGACGGCGCCGTACGGACCGAACCGGTCCACCATCGTCACCACCAGGACCTCGTGGCCGGGATCGGCGAGCAGACCGCGCAGCGTCGCGTCGTCGTAGTGCACGCCGGTGGCGTTCATCTGGCTGGTGCGCAGGGTCAGTTCCGCGACGCGGGACAGCTCCTGCTCGGTGGCGCGCCCGATGGTCGTCTCCAGGTCGAGCGTGCGCAGGAATTCCTCGTCGGGGCCGGTGAACTCGGCCCGGCTGGCGTCGCGCTCGAACCCGGCGCGGTACATCTGCCGCCGCCGGCGGGAGTCGACGGTGACGACGGCGGGACTGAACTCCGGTCGCAGGACCAGCCCCGCGGCCTCCTCGGCCGGGTAACACCGCACGTCGGGCAGGTGGTGTGCCACCTCGGCACGCTCGACCGGGTTGTCGTCGATGAAGGCGATCGTGTGGTGCGCGAAGTTCAGCCGCTCCGCGACGGCGCGCACCGACTGCGACTTCGGGCCCCAGCCGATGTGGGGCACCACGAAGTACTCGGCCAGCCCGAACTCCTCCAGCCTCGACCAGGCGTGCTCGTGGTCGTTCTTGCTGGCGACGGACTGCAGAACACCCCGTCCGTCGAGGGTGGTGATCACGTCCCGCACCCACTCGAACGGCCGCACGCCGTCATCTTCGAGCAGGGTGCCGCGCCACAGCGTGTCATCCAAGTCCCAGATCAGGCACTTCACCATCGGCACCGCGGTCATTGCCGTCCCCTCACTGTGCCCGCCCGGCCCCGCACGTGTTCGGCGAGCAGGAGCTGGCAGATCTCGGTGGTGCCTTCGATGACCTCCATCAGCTTCGCGTCCCGGTACGCGCGGGCCACCACGTGGCCGTCGGACGCGGCGGCGGACGCGAGGAGCTGGACCGCGCGGGAGGCCCCGGCGGCGGCCTCGCGGGAGGCGACGTACTTGGCCTGCACCGCGTCGGTGGCGACCTCGGGCGCGCCCTCGTCCCATGACGCGCTGGCGTGCTCACAGACGCGGGTCGCGATCTGCTCGCCGACGTACAGTTCGGCGAGCAGCCGGCCGACGAGCTGATGCCCGGCGAGCGGAGTTCCGAACTGCTCGCGGCGGCCGGTGTGTTCGACGGCCGCCGCCAGGCAGGCGCGCAGGATGCCGACACAGCCCCAGGCGACGGATATCCGGCCGTAGGTCAGTGCCGCCGTGACGACCAGCGGCAACGGCAGCCCGACTCCGCCGAGGACATGGCCGGCCGGCACGCGGACGTGGTCGAGGACCAGGCCGGCGTGCCCGGCCGCACGGCACCCGCTGGGGTGTGGCACCCGCTCGACCCGCACGCCCGGCGTGTCCGCGGGCACCACCACGGCGGTGGTGCCGCCCCGGTAGCCGCCGAACACGAGGAGCAGATCGGCGTAGTGGGCGGCGGTGACCCACACCTTGCGGCCGCAGACCACGAGTTCACCGGACCCGCCGTCGGTGATCGTGGTGGTCATCGCGGCGAGGTCGCTGCCCGCGCCCGGTTCGCTGAACCCGACGGCGGCCAGCTCCCCCGAGGTCAGCCGGCGCAGGAAGTGGTCGCGCTGCCCGGCGGTGCCCAGCCGGCGGATCGCCCACGCGGCCATGCCCTGGGAGGTCATGACGCTGCGCAGCGAACCGCACAGCTCGCCGACCGCGGCGGTCAGCTCGCCGTTGGCCCGGCTGTCCAGTCCCGCGCCGCCGTGCTCGACGCCGACCTGGGCACACAGCACGCCCAGCCCGCCCAGCTCGGCCAGCAGGTCGCGGGGCAGCTCACCGGCGACGTCCCAGCCCGCCGCCCGGTCGCCCACCCGGTCGGCGACGAGCCCGGCCAGGTCGTCGCTCACCGCTCGGCTTCCCGCAGCCGCAGCACCAGCGCGGTCATGGCGTCGACGGTGCGGAAGTTGTCCAGCGCGAGATCCGGACCGGCGATCACGATGTCGAAAGCGGACTCCAGGTGCACCACGAGCTCCATGGCGAACATGGACGACAGGCCGCCGGCGGCGAAGAGGTCCATGTCCCGCGCCCAGGTCTGCCTGGTGCGCTCAGCGAGGAACGCCTGCACGTGCTCGGCCACCGGCTCGGAGGATGTCTTCACGGTTGTGCCTTCCCGTAGTCGTAGAAGCCCCGGCCCGTCTTACGGCCGAGGTGACCGGCGCGGACCTTGTCGAGCAGCAGCTCGCACGGTGCCGCCCGGTGATCGCCGGTGCGCTCGGCCAGCACCCGCAGCGAGTCGGCCAGGTTGTCCAGGCCGATGAGGTCCGCCGTGCTCAGCGGACCGGTCCGGTGTCCGAGGCATTCGCGCATCAAGGTGTCCACGGCTTCGACCGTGGCGGTGCCCTCCTGCACGACGCGGGCCGCGTCGTTGATCATCGGGTGCAGGATGCGGCTGGTCACGAACCCCGGCCCGTCCCCGACCACGACCGGTTTGCGCGCCAGGGCGCCGAGCAGCCGGATGACTGCGGAGAGCGTCGCCTCGCCGGTGCTCGCGCCCCTGACGACCTCGACCGTCGGGATCAGGTAGGGCGGGTTCATAAAATGGGTGCCGATCAACCGCGCCGCGTCCGGCAGGTGTCCGGCCAGCTCATCGATCGGGATGGAGGACGTGTTCGAGACCAGCGGTACCTCGGCGCCGGTCAGTGCGGCGGTCTCCGCGAGCACCTTCGCCTTGAGCGTCAGATCCTCCGTGACGGCTTCGATCACCGCTGTGGCACCGGCCGTGCCGACGAGCGACCCGGTGACGGTCAGCTCGCCGCGCTCGCGGTCCGCCGGCAGCGCGTTCATCAACTGGGCCATGCGCAACTGCGCGGTGACCGCGGCCGGCGCCTGACGGGCTCTGGCCGCGTCGGTCTCCACGAGTGTGACCGGTACGCCGTGCCCCACGGCGAGCGCGCCGATCCCCAGACCCATCGTGCCCGCGCCGAGAACGGCGAGTGAGAAGTCTTCGACCTCGTCGCGCAACATTTGTTTCCTCCACTGGGAACGCTCGGTCGACGGACCGTCCCGTCTTTCCCGGAAAGGTGACGCATGTGTGAGTCACTTTTTTCTGACGAGCGTGATTCCGTCCGCCATCGGCAGCAAGCAGATATCGACTCGCTCGTCGGTGTGCAGCCGGGTGTTCAATTCGCGCACCGAAACGGTGTCGATGTCCGTCACGGCCGGATCGGCGACCCGGCCGAAGAACAACGTGTTGTCCACCACGATCAGTCCGCCCGGGCGCAGCAGGGGCAGCGATTCCTCGTAATAGTGGAGGTAGCCGGCCTTGTCGGCGTCGACGAACACGAAATCGAACTCGGCGCCCTCCTCACGCAGCGCCGCGAGCGTGGCACGGGCGTCGCCGACCCGCACCTCGATCAGGTCCGCCACCCCCGCCTGCTCCCAGAACGGCCTGCCCATGTCGGGCCACTTCGCCGCGATGTCGCAGGTCACCAGCCGTCCGTCGGTCGGCAAGGCACGCGCCATGCACAGCGTGCTGTAGCCGGTGAACGTGCCGATCTCCAGCACGGCGCGGGCGCCGGTGAGGCCGACGAGTAGCGCGAGCAGCTGTCCCTCCTCGGGCATCACCTGCAACGCCTGTGCCGCCGGCACCGTCGCCGTTTCGGCCCGGAGCCCGGCGAGCACCCGGTCGTCACGCAGGGAGGTGGCCCGCACGTAGTCGAGTATTTCCTGGTTCGCGGTGATCTGATGAGCCATGCGGATACTTTCGTGAAATGTCGGAGCGAGTGAGTGCGTTTCCGCGCTGCGGCCGGACCGGAGTCGTCCCGGCCGGCCGTCCCTTCGTCACGTCGGCCGGCCGGTGTGGACGGTCAGGCGGGGATGACGACCCCGAACTCGTCGGCCTGCCTCCGCTGGAACTCGCCGAACTCCCCGTGCAGTTGCCAGCGCCGAGCCGCGCCGCGCAGCGTGCCGGGTTCCCTGGTGCCCCAAGCGGCCTCGAACTCCGGCGGCAGCGGCCTGCTCGACGGCACCGACCACCACATGCGCAGCAGGTGCCGCCCGGTGTCCGCCGCTTCGTTGTCGAACCGCGTCCGGCCGTGCAGCACCAGGTGGTTGTTGATCAGCTGCAGATCACCCGGCTGGAACTCCATGGCGGTGACCAGGTCCGGCCGGGCCGCGATCTCCTCGACCGCCTCGACGGCGCGCCGCTGCCGGTCGGTCAGCCGCGGCGCCGCGGGGTTGTCCTGGCTGCGCAGGATCCGGCGGAGGTAGAACCGCGTCGTGGTCCGCCCCTCGTGACGGCCGAACACCGGGCACAGGAAGAAATCGGGGTGGTGCTCGTCCGGGGAGGCGACGTCGGCGAACGGAATCGGTTCGTACAGCGCGGGCAGCAGCTCGGGGTACACCCACGAGATCTCCCGCCGTACCGCTTCGGCACTCACGACGAGGCTGGTGCCGCCGCGGGCGGCGGCCTGCCGGCACAGCAACCCGACGATGTCCGTCGAGTCGATGTGGAATCCGATGTGCTGGTTCGAGCTGTGCACCCGCAGCGGGCCCGCGCGGCCCTCGTCGCGGATGTCGACCATGTGCGCGTTGGAGTTGTTCTGGATGAGCGGCACCCCGAGGTAGATGCCGAGCCCCCAGTACAGGCGGCGGACCTCGTCCTCGCTCTTCCCGGCGACCGGGATCCCGCGAACCAGCGCGAAGCCCGGCTCGGCCTCCAGCGACCGCAGGATGCGCCGCAGTTTCGGCCCCACCCTCGGTAACGGGAAATCGGCCTCGCCGGCGGCGAAGTCGGACTTGCCGCTCGCGAGCAGCGTGGCGAACGCCTTGTCGATCTCGGCCGCCTCCGGCACGGTCAGCTCGTGCAGCCACGGCTCCTCGTGCGGCGCGCGCGACACTCCGGGTTCCGCGTTCAGCACAGTCGACATCCCTCTTTCGTCCTTTCGGTAAGCGTCGGCCGCCTCAGTAGATGCCCTCGATCACCCGTTCGCCGCCGAACTCCTCGACCGGCCGGGGATCGGCCACCGAATCGCCGAACTGCCCTTCCGGGCCGCGGACCCGGATCGCCGAGTCCCGCTCAAGGTTGTTGGGCAGGAACACGCCCTTGCTGACGTGGCTCATCACGACCTGGCCGCGCCGGCCGTAGTCCACGGTCCGCCCGGTCCCGGGATCGACGACCCGGAACATCACGACCGGGGTGTACGGGTCGTAGATCACCTGGTCGCCCGCGCCGGTCCCGGTGCGTTCGGCCGCCCCTTCCAGGATCATGGCGCTGTTGTACCGGCTCACCATGCGCACCTGCGGGAAGTGCACCCGCGACAGTTCGAACCGCTCGTCGGCGGTCATGTGCGCGCCGCCCCAGAACACCACGGCCACCTTGGCGTTGATGAGTTCGACGAGGCGGGGACGGCCGGCGCATGCGCGCAGGATCGGCGGGGTGATCACCAGGAGGGCGACGTGCTGGGTTTTGAGCACGTGCTCGATCTGGTCCAGCACGTGCTCCACATAGGACTTCACCTGGTCCTGCTCACCGCGGCTGATCAGCTTCTTGACCCAGCGTGGGTCCACGTCGATGGAGAACTTGATGGTGTTCTGCTTCTTCACCACGTCGTCGTACTGGCCGCCGATCTTGTGCGGCCCGGTCGGCGTCGCGATGAGGATGTTGCCGGGTTCCCGGTCGGCGAACACGGGACCGGCGAGCATCCGGTCGATCGAGCTCTCGAACCAGTCGGGCATGAGGATCACGCGTTTGGGCGCGCCGGTGGTCCCGCCGGTCTCGAACACCTTGGGCGCCGGCGGGTGGGGGCCGTATCCGCGCGGGATGAGGTCCTCGACGGGAATCCCCCGCAGTTCGTCGACGACGTTGGGGAACAACGTCAGGTCCTCGTAGCCGCGCACGTCGCGGATCGGGTCGAAGTCGAGGGTTTTGGCGCGCTCAAGCCAGAACCGCGAGCCGGTGTCGGCGCCGAAGTGCCATTCGAGAGCGGTCCTGAGGTATCCCTCGGGGTCGGTCGGGCGGACCGCCGGGTCCAGCACCGCCCACCGCTTGTCGGTCAGGACGCCGGTCATGAAGAACCTCCGCTGTTCCGGATGTAATCCGCCGATTCCGAAGTTCGTTCCCGCTCCACCGGCCACGCGACGTCCGTGACCAGGTTGAGCGCGGTGGCCAGCTCCAGGACCTGCCTCGCCCGGGCGAGCACGGGCGGGCCGACCATCCTCCCCTGCGACGTGATGGTGATCGACCTGCTCTCCAGCGCCGCGAGGTCCACGGCGGCGCAGATCTCCAGCGCGTCGTCGATCTCGTCCGTGGTCGGGGTGTAGACGTCGTGGATGACGGGGATCTGCGCCGGGTGGATCGCCATACGACCGAGGAACCCGAGCCGGCGGCCGTGCTTGCTGGTGACCAGCAGCCCGCGCAGATCGCGGGGCTCGGCGTACACGCTCTGGCACGGATTGGGCAGGCCGGCCGCACGCGCGGCCACGATCACGCGGGCCCGGCAGGTGTCCATGGTCGGCCCCTCGGCGGTGGTGCTGAGGTCGGCCCGGAGATCGGACTCGCCGAGGCCGAGCATCGTCACCTCGGGCTCCGCGGTGGCCAGGGCGAACGCGTGTTCCAGCGCGACGGCCGATTCGACGAGCACATGGATCTTCGCCGGGTGACCCAGCTCCCGCAGCACCTCGGCGACGCGCCGGACGTCGGCGGGCGAGTCCACTTTGGCCACCCGCACCCCGGCGAGCGCGGGACCCGCGACCGCGCGGATGTCGTCCTCGCACAGGCCCGACGACATGGGGTTGACCCGCACGTAGGTGGGCTTCGCGGCCGGCGTGGCCATGGCCTCGGCGACGATCTCGCGCGCCTCGGCCTTGCGCGGGCCCGGGACGGCGTCCTCCAGGTCGAGTATCACCGCGTCGGCCTCGGTGTCGTAGGCGTGCGCGATCCGGTCCGGGTGGTGGCCGGGCACGTACAGGCAGCTGCGGAACACCCGGTGCCTTCCGTGGGCGTCGGTCATGACCCGGCCTCCCCGGCCGTCGAGCGGGCGGACCCGACGGAGCCGCACACGTCCTCGGTGTGGGCGCCGATCGGCGGACCGGCCCAGTCGATCCGGCCCGGAGTGGCGGACAGCCGGAACGGGACCCCAGGCATGCGCACCGAGCCCAGCTCGGCGTCGGGCACGTCCACGCTGAGACCGCGCGCCCTGAACTGCGGATCGGCCAGCACATCGTCGACCTCGTAGACGGGTGCGACGGCTGCTTCGGCCGCCTCGAAGGCGTCCACGACCTCGTTGCGGCACCGGGCGGCGATCCACGGCCGGATCGCGTCGTCGATCAGCTCGCGGTGCTCGGCCCGGCCGACCCCGGTGGCGAACCACGGCTCAGCGCCCAGATCGGGGCGGCCGACCAGCCGTACGACGCGTTCGGCGACCGTGCGCGCGGGGGCGGAGACGGCGACCCAGCGGTCGTCCGCGCAACGGTAGACGCCCCGAGGCGCACTGTTGTTGGACCGGTTGCCGACCCGTTCGGGCTTGAGGCCGAGGTGTTCGTAAACGGTGAGCTGGGCTCCCAGTGAGCCGATGAGCGTCTCGGTGATGGCGATGTCCGCGATCTGGCCGGTGCCGATCACGTCGCGGGCGCGCAGCGCGATCAGCACCGCGAGGGCCGCGTGCAGGCCGGCGATGGTGTCGCCGAGCGGGAACGCCGGGAGCGCGGGCGGCCCGTCGGGTTCACCCGACATCGCCGCCAGCCCGCTCATGGCTTCCGCCAACGTGCCGAAGCCGGGGCGGCGTGCGTACGGGCCGTCCTGACCGAAGGCGGTGACCCTGGCCAGCACCAGCCGGGGGTTGGCCGCGGCGAGCACCTCCGGGCCGAGGCCCCAGCGTTCCAGGGTGCCCGGCCGGAAGTTCTCGATGAGGGCGTCGGCCCCGGCGGCGAGCCGGCGGAACCGCCGCGCGTCCTCAGGCTCGCGCAGATCCAGCACCACGCTCTTCTTGTTGCGGCTCAGCACCTTCCACAGCAGCGGGACGTCGTCGTACGCATGGCCGAAGCGGCGCAGCGGATCACCCGAGGGCTGTTCCACCTTGATGACCTCGGCGCCGAAGTCCCCGAGCAGTCGCGCCGCGAACGGTCCCGCGAACAGCGTGGAGGCGTCGATCACGGTGAGCCCGGCCAGAGGTGCCGCGGGAGCGGGCACGGCCGACCTGCCACCTTCGGTTCTGCCGCGCGGACTCGCCATGCAGACCCTCCCCTTCGGGGCATCGGTGGAGCACGGCGAAATTACGGAAGCCCACCGAGGAAGGTCAAGGTTGTGCACGCCGCGCCATTCTCGGGCGCGGTTTTCGACTGCGTTTTTTGCGCAGTTGAACACCGGCGCCGGCATAACGGAACGTCCGGGACACGAGCCGGTTGTCTCCCGTAGCTCCCGCGGAGTTCGAATCCACCAGATCGGGTAGTGGCGGCGACATCACCAGTTCTGGCTGTTTCGAGCCGCGGGGCCCGCGCAGGCGTTGGCGGGTCGCCGTGGCACAAATATGCTGGCAGCACCGCCCACGGCCACTGAATCACGCGCGAACCGCGGGCCCTCTGACACGACCAGGAGTCCCATGTCCCAGGACGAGACGACCTGCCGGCCGGGCGACGATTCACCGGCCTTCGCAGAATCCGAACCGGCTGCCTGGCTGTCGGGCCAGCTGGCCACGAGCACCGTCCGCCGCATTCCCATCAGTTCACTCAACCTCGATTTCACCTTACGGCAGGACCGGGTGAACACCGAACACGTGCAGATCCTCGCCCAGATCACCGAGGAACTGCCACCGATCGTCGTGCACGAACAATCGGGCCGGGTCCTCGACGGAGTCCACCGCGTCCGCGCGGCCTTGACGCAGCAGCGGGACCATATGTCCGCCATTGTGTACGACGGTTCGGACGACGACGCTTTCGCCGTCGCCGTCCGGCTCAACACCGCACACGGGCTGCCGCTGTCGCGCGTGGAGCGAATCGACGCTGCGGCACGGATCCTGCGCACCCACCCAAGGTGGTCGAACCGCATGATCGCCGGGGTCACCGGGCTGGCGGAGTCGACCGTCCGGGGGCGGCGCCGTGACCTTCCCGAACCCGGGCCCCGCCCCTGCACCCGGGTCGGCCGCGACGGCCGCGTCCGACCGGTGAACGCCGCCGAGGGACGGCTGCGGGCCAGTCGGCTGCTCGCCGAGCGCCCGACCGCGTCGGCGCGGGAAATCGCGCGTGAGGCCGGAGTCTCGCCGAACACCGTGCTCGACGTGCGGCGCCGGCTCGCCGAGGGCCGGGAACCGGCGCCGGTCCAGGCCCGAGGCGGCGAGCCCGGTGGACCGGCGGCCCCTTGCCCCACCGGGCCCAGCGACCTGGAGAAGATCACCGAGGCCATGCTGGTCGACCTGATGGCGGATCCCTCGATCCGGCTCAACGACCGCGGGCGGCTCCTGATCCGCTGGATGCGGGCCAACCGGGAAGCGCTCAACACCCGGTCCGACGTCGTCTGCGCGATCCCCGATCACTGGTCGGTCCCCGTGGCCAGGTTGGCCCGGGAGTATGCGCGGTTCTGGCAGGATCTGGCCCGGCAACTGGAACACCGGTCGGCCACACCGCCCCGAGACAGCGCGGGCCCGTTCCTCGAACCACTCGGCCTGCCGTAGGAATCCGGCGGGTTCAGATCGCCGAACGCAGCAGGCCGGTGATCGCCGCCGGCCCGGTGTCCGCAGCCAGCCCGGTCACCAGGGCGGCGAGTTCACCGGCCACCGCGTCGTCCACCGCGCGCCGCGCGTTCACGCGGAACTTGGCCGTCAAGTCCGCCGCGGACAACGGATTTTCCGGGCCGCCCAGGTTGTGCCGGACCCGTTCCTCAAGCACGGTGCCGTCGGCGAGCCGCACGGTGAGCACGGCCGGGAACTGATGCGGGAAGATCCGCGTGCACTCCGGGTCGGCCACCGCGGTCACCCTCGCGGCCAGCGCGAGGCGGGCCGGATCGGCCACCGCGGCGTCGGTGAAGTCGGCGTGGGACAGGCCGACGCCGCCACCGCCGAGCAACGCCGCGGCCACCGTGTACGGCCCGCTGAACGCGCCGTGATAGCCGGACAGCGGCCGGCGTTTGTCCTCGATCGGCTCGGCGATGGTGCGCAGCACCGGTTCGGGCACGCCGAGGGTGAGCTCGGTGATGATGGCGGGATCGACGGCGCGCCGCCGGATCCGCAACGCGGCCTCCACCCCGGCGTGGGTGAAGTGGTTGCAGGGATAGGGTTTCACGAAGATCCGATCGCTCTCCCACCGCTCGCCGAGGTCCCGGGTCACGGCTTCGAGGTCGAACCGGTCGCCGCAGAACGCGCGCAGCAGGCCGAACCGGCCTTCCAGCGCGGTGGGCGGCCCGGTGATCCCGTTCCCGGCGAGCGCCGCGGCCACCACCCCGGCGTGCGCCGCCCAACCGCAGTGGACCCGTTTGACCGTGCCGCCCGTCCGGTTGGCCTCGATGATCCCGGATCCCATGCTGCACGCGATGCCGATGGCCGAGCTCAGCCGAGCGGCGCTCAGCCCACGCAGCATCCCGGCCGCGACGGCGGCGCCGACCGTGCCGCAGATCGCGGTGGCGTGCTGGCCGCGGTCGAAGAACACCGAGTTCGCGTTCTGCTCGTCGTAGCCGGCCATGCCTAGCCGACAGGTCACCTCGACCCCGACGGCCACGGCGTCGCAGAAGGCGGGCCCGGACGCGTCGGTCTGCTCCGCGACGGCGAGTGCCGCCGGCACGACCGCGGCCGACGGGTGCAGCACCGAAGGCAGGTGCGTGTCGTCGAAGTCCAGTGAGTGCGCGAGCGTGCCGTTGACCAGCGCCGCCGACGGCGCGGGCAGGCGGGCGGCCGAGCCGATCGCCGTGGCCTGCGGCGAACCGCCCCACTCCCCCACCGTGGCCGCGACGGCCTCGGCGGGCCGCTCCGACAGCGCGGCGAGGCAGTTGCCGAGCAGGTCCAGGAATCGGCCGGCGACGTCGCTCCGCCGGCCGGCCGGCAGTCCGTCGTGCGCGACGAGTTCGGCCAGCGCGCCCAGCCGTTCGGCCGGGGTCACGCGCCCACCACCGCGATCGGCCGGATCGGGGAACCGGTGCCACCGACGATGCGCAACGGCGAAACCACGATGGGAAACTCCGTGAGACCCGACGCGGCGATCTCTTCCAGGTTGAGGTGTTCCATCAGGTAGATGCCGTGCTCGACCAGCAGCAGGCGGTGCACCGGCAGCGTCCGGTGGCCTTCGCCCGGCGGGATCCGCTCGTAGGCCGTCGTGTCGGCGCCGGTGGCCGCGATGCCCTGCGCGGCCAGCCATTCGGCCGCGTCCTCGGCCACGCCGGGAACGCCGGTCGCGTGACCCAGGTAGGTCTCAGGGCTCGCGAAGTGGGCCGCCCATCCGGTCCGCACGAGCACGACGTCGCCGGGGCCGGGCAGGGCACCGGCGCGCTCGGCGGCATCCAGCAGGTCCTTCCGTGTGACGCCGTAGCCGGGCTGGAGCACGTCCACCCCGAGCACCGCGGCAACGTCCAGGAGCAGCGCCCGCGCGACGAGCGGCGGGATCTGTTCGGCGCCGAGTTCGGTGAACACACCGCCGCGCTGGGCCGTCTCCGCGTCCACGCCACCGTGCAGCCTGCCGTCGTGACTGACGTGTGACAGCGCGTCGATGTGCGTGCCCACGTGCCCGCCGGTGACGATCACCTCGCTGCTGGCCGAGCCGCCGTCCGGCCGGAGCAGGTCCCCGTGCCGGCGCGCCAGCGTCATCCGGAAACCAGGATGGTTCGGGGAGCAGGGCATGCCGGTGAACAGCGGGTGTCCCAGCTCGATCGTGCGCACGCCCTGGGCCAGCACGGCCAGCAGCGCGCTGGTTCGTGCGTCCGTCATGGATCAACTCCCGGGATCGGCACGGCGGCCGGCCGCGGTCGCACGCCGGTCGCGAGCGTGCTCAGCGGATGGGCTCGGCTCCCCGCGTGTTCAGGCGGCGCGCCAGGAGATCGATCACTTCTTCGGCGTGGTCGACGAGGTAGAAATGCCCGCCGCCGAACACCTCCAGCTCCGTCGGCCCGGTGGTGTGCTCCGCCCAGGCCCGCGCCTCGTCGAGGGTGACGCGAGGGTCCTCGTCGCCGACGAGCACCGTCACCGGGCAGTCGAGGCGCGCACCGGGATCGTGCCGATAGCGTTCGACGGCGCGATAGTCGCCGCGCACGGCCGGGAGGATCAGGGCGAGCAATTCCGGATCGGCGAGCATGGACTGGTGGGGCCCGCCGAGGCCCCGCAGCTCCGCCACGATCTGCGCGTCCGTGCCCTTGTGCACCTGCTCGTCGCGGTACCGGGAGGGCGCGCGCCGGCCCGAGACGAACAACCGCGCGGGCGCGGGCAGTCCCGCTTCCCGCATCCGCAGCGCCACCTCGTAGGCGAGCACGGCGCCCATGCTGTGGCCGAACAACGCCAGCGGCCGGTCGGCCAGTTGCCGCAGCGCCGCGAAAATGCGGTCCGCGTACTCGGGCACGTTGTCGATGCCCGGCTCGTTCCGCCGGGCTTGGCGGCCGGGATACTGCACCGCCATCACCTCGACGTCGGAACCGAATTTCTTCGCCAGCGGGAAGAAAAAGCTCGCCGAGCCACCGGCATGCGGCAGGCAGGCGAGGCGTACCGCCGCGCTCGGGGCCGGGTTGAACGTCGACACCCAGTTCTCGAAATACTCAGTCGAACCCGTCACGTCGCATTGTCCCCTCGGTACGGCGTGTTGTTTGGCCGCACCGGGATGCTAGGTCGCGACAGCGGTGGCCGGCCATCCTCCACCTTGATAGTCTCCGCCGACCGGGAGCGGTCACGGCCTCAACGGCCGCTCCCGGCGCTGACGCGACGGTGTTGACGAGCCCTTGCCCGACCGACAAGTCGCTGATTTAGTGACAGTTGGTTGTCACCCGGCTATCACTGAGCACTTCTCGTCGCCGAGGTCGCGGCGCCGGCCTCTTCGACTCGGGGAGGAGTCGTCGTCGCCATGTGCCACCGGTACCACGCCTTTCCCAGACCAGGCATCCCGCCCCGCGTCAGCCTCCGCGACGCCCTCAAGTCTCCGATCACGTACGGGACTCCGCACCACACGCCGGGCGCTGTGCGCCAGTGCCTCGGCAACCCGGCCCTCGCGGAAGGCGACGACGCGGCCGGCCGCCGCACGTGACCGACGAGGGAGACACTCATGTCCCAGCAGGCCAACGAAGCGATGGCCGAACGCCTCATCGACCTCTACAACACCGACGTGCACGCCATGATCGACCAGTGCTACCCGGACGACCTCCGGATCAAGATCAACGGCGTCCTCGCCATCACCGACCGCGACAAGTTCCACAAAGTCGAATCGAACGTCCTCGCCATCGCGCCCGACCGCCGGGCCGCGATCACCCGCCTCCTGCACACCGGCGACGACACCGTCACCGTAGAAGGCACCTGCACCTTCACCGACACCGAGTCCGGCTCGACCCGCCGCACCTACTGGTGCTCGATCTGGACCATCACCGACGGCCTCGTCACCTCCGACAGCACCTACCTCGATGCCTCCGTGTGGACCGGAGCCGGCTCCGGCGAACAGCGCCGCCCGACCCCCGGCGCAACCGGCACCGCCCTGGAATCGCCTGGTCCAAGGCCACGGTCGGAGTCATCCTGACCAACCCACCGTCCACCTCCGCGAGGACGCCGCCGCGGGCCCACCGCCGGCGCGGGCCACGAGCAGCGGCTGGAAGAAGCCGGTCTGCCGGAACGAGTGGGAAGTGCTCCAAGTCGTAGTGCTCGCCGTCATCGTGCCAGTGCCAGAGCTGGAAGGTGGCGGCTGTCGCCTCTGTTCGTCCGGGCACCGACGGCAACCCCCGGTTCACGACGAAGGGGACGTGCGGCTCCGTTCTCGCCTTGCCACGGCCGGCGGCCCGGATCAGGCGCGGTCCGCCGCCACCAGCCGCCGGCTCGCGATTCGGCGGTTTCCTAGCTCTTCTTGCGGGAGTACACCGAAAAGCGCACCACACCGGACCTGGTCCCGCTCATGGGCATGAATCCGTGTGAGCGGGCCGGGTTGTCCGAGACCCGGATCTGGGTTCCGGCGGAGGTCTCGTCGCCGTTGAGCCTCCTCTGCGGCACGAGCACACCGTTGCGGATCACCAGCTCGTCCGCCTGCAGGACGGCGACCGGTTGGTCGTCCCGCGGCCGAAGGTCCACCGTGAAGTTGTGGCCGGCCGCGATGAACATGTGTTCACCGCTGTGCAGCAGAAGCCCGTAGCCGATGGTCTCGCCACCACCGCGTTCTGCGAGGGCTTTGATCACGAACTCGTACCCGCCGAGGGTGACCGTCTCCGCGTCACCAGCCGTCACCCGGAAGCCGCGCACGCGGTCCTGGGTCCGGGCCGCGAGGATGTCCTTCTCAAGCGCCGCGAGCTGAGCGTAGGTGCGGCGCAGGTCAAGGGTCTCGTCCTCGTCGAGGGAGTCGAAGCCGAACGGCGAGACTCCGATGGCACCGTACTTTCCGATGGCGAGGAAGCTGTACGAGACGCCGTGACCGTCGGCGCGCATCTCGGGCACGAACAAGGTGGTGTTGGTATCCGCGTAGCCCTTGAAGGGGATCTCGAAGTCACCGAAGTACACGTCCGGCGCGAGGAAGGCGATCGAGGGTGCGGCCAGTTTCCACGCCGCGCCGACGTGCGGGAGCGGTCCCCCGCTGGGGAACACACCGGGGCCCTGGCCGCCGGCGAAGGCGACGTCCGCGGACTGGGGCACGTCCGGCACGATCGAGTCCAGCCACGCGTTGACGAACAGCGGAATGGGGTAGCGCTCTTGGCCCGCGGCGGCAACGTGCTCGACGTAGGCCGCGTAGTGCCAGGCCATGAACAGCTCGGCCTTGCGGTCGGCGTCGCCCGTCAGGCTGTCCCACGTCGGGGTGGACGGTTCGTCAGGGGCGTGGACGTGTGGGAAGGCTCCGGTGCGCAGGGCGTTTGCAAGGGCGGCCGGTACGGGAGCCGCCCAGGCGGCCGCCGCGTCTGCTCCGTGGGAGCGTGCGGCACCGAGAAGGCCGACCTCGTTCTCCACCTGCACCATGATCACGGTCTTCTCGCGGCTGTCGACGCGTGCAAGGTGCTCCATGAAGACGGCGAACGCACCAGCGTCAGCGGTGCGGTTGGCCGCGGAGAACGGGCTGAGGTTGTCCAGCGGGTTGCCGGCCTCGTCGATCTGCGGCGGAAACCGGGAGGCGTCGAGCTTGACCCAAGCAGGCGTGTAGCTCGACGAGCCGTTCTTCCAGCTCCCGAACCAGAGAAGCACCAGTTTGAGCCCGTGTTCGCGTGCGCCGGAGAGCATCGCGTCGACCAGGCCGAAGTCGAACTCTCCTTCGTGCGGCTCTACGAGTTCCCAGCTCACCGGGGCAAGAACGGTGTTCACCCCGGCGTCGGCGATCCGCTCCCACAGCGGCTGCAAGTACTCCGCGCTGGACGACGTCGAGTTGTGAAGCTCGATGCCGCGAATCAGGTAGGGCTCGCCGTCCACGACCAGCTGGCCCGTGGCGGCGTCGATGAAGTGGTCTTTCAAGGGCGTGGTCCAATCGGTCATTCATGGCGGAGGGCGGCGGGATCTTCGCCACCCGTCGGCGGCCTCGGGTTATGTGCCGAACCATGGGTCGGCTCTGTACAGGTCGCTGTTGTGAGCGAGGTGATCACTCCGCGTCGGGCGCTGTTTCCCGGCCCGCGTAGCGGAAGCCGGCGAACCGCGCCGCCCCCGCTCTCGCGTAGAGCCCGACGACCCGGCCGGTGAACGATGCGCAGGTTTCCGACGTCCAGTACCGCCCGTCCAGCTCGGCGAGCAGTGTGCCGCCCGCCAGCAACCGGATCCGTTCCCGCGCACGGCATTGTCCGCGGGCGTTCGCATCTCAAGGCGCAGTTCGACCGGACCGGGGAGGAAGGGTTTGCGCCACTCCTGTCGCAGACCGGCGACGGCGCCCCACGCCGTCACGACCGTGCTTCCGTCCTGTGTCCTCGCCTCCAAGCCGAAGTGATGCCGTTCGTCGTAGCGCGTCGCCAGGCCGCCTATTCTGGCGCCTCGGGCCACCAGCGCCCAGGCTGCCTGGCGCCACTGCCCGTCGTAGGCGGGCTTGCTGTGCCCGGCGTCGTTGACCGACAAGGCGGTCGTCTCGGTCACGAGGAACGGCGCCTGGCGGGAGGCGTACATGCGGTCGGCCGTCAGATGCAGGGCGTGCACGCCTGTGGTGAACCAGTACCGCTGACTGTGCCGCGGCTGCGGGAGCAGGAGGGTCGGACCAGTCGGACAGGCGGTGTGACCAGTAGACGAGTCCCCACTCCTCATTGAGGGTCTCGACGCCCTTGTAGCGATGACGTAGGTGGTCGACGAAGCGCTGGAAGACACCGTGGTTGTGCAGCAGGTGGAACCCCGGTTCGTTGTCGACCTGGACGCCGATGACCGAGGGGTGGCCGGCGTAGCGGTCCATGACGGCGCGGATGACGCGCTCGGCGTGGAAGGGGAAGGCGGCGTGGGTGAAGTCGACTTCCTGGCGTGCGCCCCAGTTGACGCGTTCGCCGCTGGAGGTCTCGCCGCCGATCTCGGGGTACTTGCGCGCGAGCCACGGCGGCACCGCGTAGGTGGGTGTTCCGAGGATGACCCGGATGCCGCGCGCATGAGCGTGGTCGAGGACCGGCTGCAGCCAGTCCAGGTCGAAGCAGCCGTCCTCGGGTTCCCAGGTCGACCACACGGATTCACCGACACGGATGACCCTGAATCCGGCCGCGGACATCCGGTCGAAGTCCTCGGTGACGCGCGGGCCACTCTGATACTCGGCGTACCCGAGTGTGTGGTTGCTCACCGGGGCGGCGCGGTGGACTCGCGGACGGCGAGCGTCGGTTCACCGAGATGTATCCGGCGACCGGTGGAGGTGGGCGCGGCGATCTCTTCGACCAGCAGGGCGACGCCTTGGGCCGCCATGGCGTCCAGGTCCTGGACGATGGTGGTGAGGGAGGGGTTGAGGAAGCGCGCCGCGGGGATGTCGTCCATGCCCACGACGCTGACGTCGTCCGGCACGCGGAGGCCGCTGTCGTGCAGGGCCCGGATCACCCCGATCGCCATTTCGTCGTTGGCGACGAAGACAGCGGTCATGGCCGCGTCCTCGGCGAGACGGAGCCCCGCCGCGAAGCCGCCCGCGCACGACCAGTCGCCCTCGACCGGGTCGACCACCGACAGGCCGGCGTCGGTCAGCGCGGAGCGCCAGCCGTCGGCACGGTCCCGTGCCGCCCACCAGCGGTCGGGACCGCGGACATGGCGGATCTCCCTGTGACCGAGGTCGATCAGGTGCCGGGTCGCCACATAGCCGCTGCGATCGCCGCGCTCCGCCGCCTCTATGCGGCGTGGGGCCGCGATGCTGTGGAACCGCCCCATGGTCAGTACCGGCACATCGACGTCCACCGCGAGGGGGCCCTCGTCGATGTCCTCGGGCAGGATCATGCCGTCGACGCCCTGCTCCAGAAGTCGCTCCACCGGGCCGGCGAGGGCGTGACCGTCGTCCTCGCCGGTGTGCGCGATGATGGTCGCGTAACCCAACTTGCGTGCCGTGGCCTCCGCCGCGACGAGGAGTGTCGTCGGGCCGTACAGCCGCTCGCCCAGCGCGACGACACCGATCCGGCCCGTTCGGCCGGAGGTGAGGCTGCGGGCCGCCGCGTTGGGGCGGTAACGCAGTTGCTGGGCTGCGCGGAGCACCTTCTCCCGTACCTCGGGACGGACATGCGGCTCGCCCCTCATCACCCGCGACACGGTCTTCTGCGACACACCGGCCAGGCGCGCCACGTCCGTGCTCGCAGGCCGGGGAACGGCTCTGTCCCCGCCGGTGGGTACCACGGCTCACCGATCCCTTCACATCCTGGCTTCGCCCGATGGCGACGCCGCCCCGGGTAGTTGAACGTGTTCAGACTACGTAGTCAAACGTGGGTTGGAAAGGACTCACATCGTCGCCGTCCGACGTCACCGGTTGTGCTTGGTTGACGGAGAAATAGACGCGTCGACTCTCTTGACTCTGCGCGTTCGAGCATTCAAGGTACCGTTTGACTTCGTAGTCAAAACGCGAAGCGGCTGGCCATACGACCGCCGTGCTCGGCCTCGCGGCACCGGGAGGCGGGCGGATCGGCGTCGGCGGGGGCGCCGTGCCGTCAGGGTCGCGACGGCCTCGGCAAAGATGACGAATTCCGGCGGGCGGGTGTGGTCGGCGAGGGGCGCGCAGAAGCGGCGCAGGGCAGTGGAGATTCGTTCCCGAGTCGGGAGGGTGTGGGCGTGCTTCGGGTCAGGTGCGGCAGGTCGCGCAGGCGTTCCTCGGCCGTCCAGCGGACGGCGTCGCCTTCGCGGGCTCGGCGGCCGTGCCGGCGCAGGCCCAGGTCGGCGAGGTGGCACTGGGCGAGCCGGACGACGTGGAAGCAGTCCACCACCACGGAGGCCCCATGCAGTCGCCACAGGCCGAAGACGCGCAGGCCCTGGCCGGCTACTCCCCCGGCCGGCTCGGTGCCGTCACGAACCGGTCGTCCGCGCCCCCACAGGTGCTCGCCCCCGCCGAGCCGCATGCGCGCTCGGCGTCCTGGCCCGCCCGATCGGGCGGCTCCTCCCCTTCCACCGAAAGCAGCACCATAACTGCGGCAGGGCCGCGGCACGCCAGTCGCCGCTCGTGTTCTTCGCGCTGCCGGCCAGGAAGGTCGGGCCCCAGGCGGCCGTCAGCCAGGTCGCATACCTGCCGCGCGACAGGCCCTGGTACCAGGCGTCGGTGAAGTCCGGGTCGGTGGCCACCAGGTCCTTGTGGATCAGATCCTGCCAGTAGCCGACGACCTTCTGCGTGGTCGCGTTGTCGACGTCGATACTGACCGTCTTTCACCGTAAGAGTCTGCTGGACCTGACCCCCTACGGCGCGGACAAGATCGCCTCCGATTTCGTTCCGGGCGCCTGGAGCCAGGTGACGCAGAACGGCGGCATCTGGGCCGTCCCGCAGGACTCCGGCCCCATGGGAACCCTGTATCGCACCGACATCTTCGCCAAGGCCGGCGTGAGCGCCCCCACGACGTGGGACAAGTTCGCCGCCGACGCGCAGACGGTCAAGAAGAAGACCGGCGCGTACATCACCAATATCCCGGGCAACGACAGGCCACAGACGCTCGGATTCTTCTCCCAGGCCGGCGCCAAGCTCTTCGACTACGGTGGAAGGCCGGGCAGAAGACGGCGGCGAACTGGGGGCGGTTCGTCGGACGCGGTGATGGCTGCCACCTCGCACCCGATTCAGGCTTACGAGCTGGCGAAGTTCATCAACAACGACCCGTCCTCCACGATCAAGCTGGCCAACAAGCAGTCGCTGTACCCGACGACGACCGCCACGCTGTCCAACCCTGAATTCACGGACGCGAAATCAGGGATTCAGCGTCAAGTAAGCCCCGGTCGGGCGGCCGGACGCCCGACCGGCCCACCACATCAGAAGGCAGCCATGACCGCCGAAGCACCGCACCGCACGGCGCCCTCCGCCCTGACCGCCCGTCCACGCCGGGGCATCCGCGCCGGCCGGACCAGGACCGTGTGGCTCCTCACCGTCCCCTTCCTCCTGGTCTTCGTCGCGTTCTTCGAGCCGGACTGTCTGCTCGGCTCACAGACCGCTCAAGCAGTGCCCTTCTTGATCATCTGTGCGGTGGCGGTCACGGGTCAGGTGCCGGAGGTGCGGTGCTTCCTGGAAGTTGGCGACGGCGGCGCCATACGTCTTCGCCCAGTCGGTCAGGGCAGCGATGGGTTCGGTGAGGGTCTGGCCAAGGTCGGTGAGGCTGTATTCGACCCGTAGGGGTGCCTCGGCATAGGCACGGCGTTCGATCAGGCCGTAGCTCTGAAGTCTGCGCAGTGTCTGGGTGAGTACCTTGCGGGAGATACCACCAACGAGGTCGACGAGTTCACCGTGCCGGCAGGACCTGCGACTGAGGGCGAACAGGACGACGACGGCCAATTTGTTGGTGATGATGTCGATAGCGAGCCGGGTGGGCAGTCGGCGAGGAAGACGCTTCCGGCTGAGTCATGCATGGCCGAAGGTTACCTGAAGGTTCCTATCAGCTCAGTAGCGTCTTCCTGCATGAGTACGTCACACACGAAAACCTATGTTCTTGTCCATGGTGCTTGGCACAGCGGGCGCGTCTGGGACCGAGTGGTTCCTTTGCTGACCCGGGCCGGGCATCAGGTCTTCGCGCCTTCGCTGACCGGCCACGGCGAGAAGGAACACCTGCTCACTCCAGACGTCGACCTGGACACCCACGTCGGCGACGTCGTCGCTCTCCTCGGCGAACGGAATCTCACCAACGTGGTCCTGGTCGGGCACAGTTACGCCGGGATGGTCATATCCGGCGTGGCCAGCGAGGTCCCGGACCGGATCGCGCATCTGGTCTACGTCGACGCGATGGTCCCGACTGACGGTGAGAGTGCGCTGGACGTCATACCGGAGAAGACCCAGCGACTGATCGACGCGGCCGCCGCCTCCGACGCCCCCTGGCGCATCCCGCCCGTGCCGGAAATGCCCGCGCCCATGGGGCTGTTCGGGGTGACCGACCCGGCGGACACCGCGTGGCTGCGCACCATGCTGTCGGACGAGTCGGTGCGCTGCTTCCTGCAGCCGGTCCGGCTGGACAACCCGGCCGTGGACGCGATTTCCCGGACCCACATCCACTGTGTCGGCAGCGCACCGGAGGACGTCACGCGCCGCCCAGTGCCGGCGGTGCGGCCGGGTGGCGCTACGTCGCAGGTGTGGGAGCTGCAAAGCGGCCATGACTGCATGGTCACCGTGCCGGACGCACTGACCGACCTGCTGTTGAAGGCCGGCTGACCGGTTGCCGGTTGCCTGACGCAGGGGCGTCGCGTGGCCGCGGCACTTTCGAGATCCCCGGTGATGGCCCGTCATGTCAGCTTAGTTCGAGACCGGATACAGGCGCAAGCACCGCTCGTTGCTCATGTAGGTGTCGAGTCCACATGACCACAACCGAAGACCGTGCCTGCCGTCTCATCTTCTCCTATGCCGTCGGGCCTGGACAACTGGCCCGTGCCCACTCGCCACAGCCGCTGCCCGACGCTGTGCGTCTGGCACGGTTCCTCGCCGGCCTGCCAGATCCACGCGCTCGCCGTGGCCGGCGTTTCCCGCTTATCGCGGTCGTGGCGGCTGCGGCGGCGAGCGTGCTGGCCGGCGCGAAATCCCTGACCGCGGTCACCGAGTGGATCGCGGACGCACCCCGCTGGGTCATCCTGGCCCTCGGCTTCAGCGTCGATCCGTTCAGCAAGACAGTCGCGGTTCCGCATCCCACCACGGTCATGCGGTTGCTCGGCCGTCTCGACGGCGACGCCTTGGACGCCGCCGTCTCCGCGTTCCTGCAGACCATAGGCGAGTCTGTGCACTCCGGAAGGCGGCTACGGGCAGTGGCTGTCGACGGCAAGGTCCTACGTGGCTCCCGCTCGGCGGGCGGGAAGGCGGTATGGCTGCTGGCCGCGATGGACCACACCGGCACCGTGCTCGGCCAGAGCCAGATTGACGACAAGAGCAATGAGACACCGGCCTTCATCCCCCTGCTGACCGGGATCAGCCTGCAGAACACGGTGATCACAGCCGATGCAGCCCACACACAGCACGCGAACGGCACCTGGTTGCGCGAGCACAACGCGCACTACATCGCGGTCGTGAAGGCCAACCACCCCGTCCTGCTGGGCCGGTTGAAGGAACTGCCCTGGAGGGACATCCGTCTCGACCACTACGACCAGACCAGCGGCCACCGCCGCATCGAAATCCGTCGGCTCAAGGCAGCGGTATTCCGCCACCTCGACTACCCCGGAGCCTGCCTCAGGGATCCACAGTGGCGGCCTGCCCCGCACCATGGCCACCCTGCGCAACCTCGCGATCAGCGTGTTCCGCCAGGACGGCCGGACCAACATCGCCGCTGCCTGCCGTCATACGGCCCGCGACCCACAGCCACCCCTGACAGCCCTCGGAATCACCTGATCAACCTGGACAAATCGACTACACGCAATAGCCCTGGAGCATGACCGCGCCCCCCTTGAGCAGTGAGGCGGCACGCACCACGGTGAAGTCCGCCGCTGTCGGCCGCAAGCGCCGCCCCGTCGAGCGCGACAAGCGGCGGAGCAACGTGCTCACCGTCTTCATCTGGCTCACGGTGATCTACTTCATCGTCCCGCTGCTATGGCTCGTGATATCTGGCACGAAAGACAATGCCAACCTCTTCACCAGCTTCGGCCTCTCGTTCGGCAACTCCTTTGAATTCTTCGGGAATCTCGCCTCCCTGTTCACCTTCCAGAACGGCATCTTCGACCGATGGCTGCTCAACACAGCCGTGTACGCCGTCATCGGCTCAGTCGCAGCGGCCGCGCTCTCCACCATGGCGGGTTACGTTCTGGCCAAGTACCGCTTCCCCGGCTCCAGAACGGTATTCAACATCGTCCTCGGCTCCATCATGGTGCCGCTGACCGCGCTGGCGCTGCCCACCTACCTGCTCTTCGGGGCCGCCGGGCTGACCGACACCGTGTGGGCGGTCAGCCTGCCCTCGCTGGTGAGCCCCTTCGGCGCTGCACGGATTGGTCATGCTCGGCCGAACCGATCGGCTGCGCCCGGGATATGACGCCGACCGGCTCGACATCCTGATCGAGCAGTTCCGCACCGCAGGGTCGTGAGGCGACACACTGCGCTGACGCCACCTCCCTGCGCATTCATGGGCGCGTCGACCGGCGGGGGCGGTTCGCCGCGGTGATTGCCTCAGCCGGCCTGCGCTTCGGTGACGACGCTGGTGACGTACCGCTCCGCTCCCTTGCCCCGCGACCGGACCAGCAGTCGCAAGGGCTGAGGCAGGCGGCGTGGCAGATCGGAGGGAGCGGTCACCAGCCAGCGTGTGCGCAGAGTCTGTCCCGCCATGACCGGCGTGCGACGGATCGCGCGTCGAGGGACGGCCTTCCAGCCCTCCGGCACGAGGAGTTCCGAGCTGACGACCGTCGTGGATGCCGTTGTGACGGTGGTCGTCACCTCCATCGCTCTGCCTGGTTCCACCAGGACAGTGCCGTCCGGCGGCGTCTCGATGGCGACCGTGAGCCGGGGGTCCTCCGTCCGCCATGACTGCCAGGCACAGACCCCTACGGCACCGCCCGACGCGCCTACGGCCCTGAGCCTCAGGGCGGCGGTTGTGACGGCCTGGTCCAGCAAGATCCGGTTGAGGGCTCCGCGTTGGGGGGTTTCCGGGATGCGCCGTTGACCGGGTAGGGGGCTCCACCTGCCGCCCTGCTCCAGGTATTCGAGCTCGTAGGAGTCGGGGGTGCGGACACCGCCGCCGTCGTCGTAGAACGAAATCCGTAGGTCCGACACAGGTGTGGGGACCCCGAAGTCCACGGTGAGCCAGTCGGTGCCGTTCGGGCTGCCGTAGTTGGTCCACCGCGATGACGGTGCGTCAATATGCAGGTCCTGTCCGTCGATGGCCTTGGCCGGGCTGTCGAGGGGGAAGGTGTACGTGGCACGCGCGACCGGATAACCCTCCTGTTCGACGTTCGCCAGGTCATCGACCTCATGGGGCAAGGTGTGCTGTTCGGTCCTGCCGACGTCGAGCATCACCGGCTTCAGGTCGGCCTGCTGGTGTATTCGCCGGCCGTCCAGCCATACGGTGAGACCGGCGCCCTGCCCGTATTGCCGACCCCCGCGGTCCCACACGACGCTGAGGTTGTGTCCGTGGTAGGCGAGGTTCTCCACGGCGAAGTGATCCCATGCGCGGGGCGCGAGCGGCGCGATGGCGACGGTGGCATCCTGCTGGGGCCGGATGCCGAGCAGCCCGGACAGCACCAGGTCGTTGAAGGTGGAGTGGTTGTAGTCCTCACTGTGCCCACGGCTGTCGTAGAGCCAGCGGTCCTCGTCGGGGTGATGCGCCTCGGCCACGTAGGGCTTGCCGTCCTTCCGGTGGGTCAGGGCGTAGGCGCGGAGGGCGGCGTAGTAGTCGGTGCGGTCGACGTGGGACTGGGCGGGGTAGTCGATGAGGAGGTTGGCCAAGGCGGTGAGCGTCTGGCTGGTGGCGAACGGCCAGCTCGGACCATCCCAGCGGCAGCAGCCTTCGAGTGCCTGATACATGAACCATGGGCTGCGGCGCTCGACCGTAGTGGGTCCGAAAGGCGCGGAAAATCCTTCGGGATCGCGTAGTTGGGCCCAGGCCGCCGCGTTCCCCGCCGGTGCCATGTGGAAGTACCAGGGGAGGAAGCCGATCTGCTCCCGGTCGGTGATCTTGCGCCGTTCGGGATTCCTGTCGCGCATGACGTGCTTGTAGAACTGATCCTCCTCGTCCCACAGCAAGCGCTCCTGATTCGCCTGCAGGGCACGGGCACGGTCGTCATAACGATCGGCCTTCGCATCGTCGCCTCGTTGACCGCGGCGCCGCAGGAGCGCGGCGATCGCCCTGGCATCGCCGTACTGGTAGGCGTTGAGGGTGGGGCGGAAGCCGTCACCACCGTGGTACGGGTCGTCGCTCTGGTAGGAGCTCGCGGTGTACTCCATCGCGTCCCATACCGGTGTCTGCCAGTAGAGACCGACTTCGTCGTCGAACTGCGGTGCCCAGCCGTTCCACTGACGCTCCAGCTCGGGAAGCAGACCGAGGGCGTGCCCCCATCTGCCGTCGGCCGAGGCTCGGGCCACGACGGCGTCTGCGATCCAGAAGGAGTACTGGTGTGCCCAGTCGGTGGTGTTCTTGTTGAGCAAGTCCGTGGCCGGCTTGGGCCCTGAACCGCTGCCGCGCAGCCAGTAGCCGATGTAGTCGTCGAGGTAGCGGTGGTCGCGCAGCCAGCGGGCCTCGCGGATGTGGTGAGCGGCAGCGGCGACGATCCCGCCGTGCGGCGCGGAGTAGCCGACCGGACCCAGGAACTCCGAGAGGATCCACCCCTCCTCGGGCCCGGTGTACTTGAGGGCATGCTTGATCACGCGCCACCGGTAGTAGTAGGTGTCCCGGATCGCGGCATCGGGCAGGTCGACGAAGGGGATGTTCGCTTCGTACCACTCGGCCTCCGGCAGGTCCGCGAGCAGTGACCGGTGGTCGAGGAAGGCTGTTCCGGGTCCCACTGCCGGGTACATCGCAGGCGTGGCCGATCCCTCGCCGACTGCGGTCGCCTTGCCCGGAGGGCTGCTTGCTGCCATCACGCGCGCGGCCGCGCCGGCCGGCAACGAACCGCTCAGGGCCAGCGAGCCCAGAGCCGCAGTGCCGCCGTGAAGAAATCGCCGACGATCGAGGGTCATAGCGAGTACTCCTTCCGCGAGAACGAGCGGACAGGCCCCTCCCGGGGAGGTCCGACGGGTGGAACGCCGGAGGTTCATGGCTCAGACTGCCATGGGTGGGTGCTCAGTTGAAGAGCCTGTGCAACGTTGGAAACCGAGATGCCCTACGCGCATCAACGCCCTCATCCAGCCGTTGGCTCGTGATGTCGCATCGCGGCCAGGGCACCGGTAGCGCGGCCGTCTCGCGCGGTTCGGCGGCAGCCTGGGCGACGAGCTCGGCGAGCGTGGCGTCCGGCTCGGTCAGCCAGCGGGACGTGACACGCCGGGACACCGCTACCGCCACGTCGGCGATGCAGCGTGCCTTCCGGGCTCGACGCCGCGGCGCTCAAGCGCCCGCGCCGGCGCGTCGGCGATGCCGGCGCGCTTGATCGGATCGCGTTCGGTCAGTGCAGGGTCGGCGGCGATCACCTTGACGCGGCGCAGCAGGAACTCGCCCGGACGGCAGACCTTGTCTGCGGTCCCCAGCGCGGACAGCACTGCCTCGATCGGCGCGAGGCCGGGGTCTGCCGCCTCGACCTGAGCGACGCGCCTTCCCTGGCCTCGACCCCCGCCTCCCCGAGGGCCGTATCACCCTGACTCCACGCCTGCCCGAACGCTGGGGAGCGGTGCGCCTAGACAACCTGCGTCTCGGTCCGGCACGCCTCCGGCTCTCCGCCACCGGAGACACCACCCACGTTCGTCGGCAACGGCTACCTCGCCGCGCGAGTGCCGGCGGCGGGTATGGGTTACGGCAGCTCGCTCATCGCCACCCAGTCCGAGCCGGCCGGCTTCTACGCCTCCACCGATTCCGGCAAGAACGAGGAGCGTGCCGCCCTGCCGAGCTAGAGCACGCTCGGGTTCGGCCGCAGCGGCGGTGTCTACGGAACGGGGGGGTGGTCCTGTCCGTTCGGCCGGCTGTGCCCGACCGCGTACGGGCAGATCTCTGGCGGAGCGTTCGTCGAGACCTCCCATTCGGGCGGGATCGTGGGCGGCTACCTGGCCGGCCTGAACACCAACGGTCGGTCGACGGTCGGCGGCACCGACGTCATCCCGATCACCAACGCCCCGGCCGGCAAGGCCACGTTGGCCGTCCGCTACGGAAACGGAACCGACGGCCCGCAGACCGTCCACCTCGACGTGAACGGCACATCCCAGCACCTGTCCCTGCCCAGCACCGGCGGTTGGGACAAGTGGGGTGTGCTGAACGTGCCCGTGACGCTGAACGGGGGCGCGAACACGCTGAAGGTCGTCGTCGAGGAGGGCGACGAGGCGAGGGTGAACGTGGACTACTTCGACCTCTATCCGGACGGCACCCAGCCGCCGACCGATATCGCTTCGGACACCCCGGGCACGACCAGCAAGTACAAGCAGTCGCTGAACCTGCGCACCGGGGTGCTGAGCACGTCGTTCGACTGGCCAGACGTACCGGATCACCAAGTAGGTGGGCGTGGCCTCCAGAGTCGACACCGACACCCCGCAGAAGTTCGCCGCGGACACCGCGGCCCGCGCCGCCGAGGACGGCTACAAGGACGCGCGCGCCCGCAACGACAAGGCGTGGTCCCGGCTGTGGAAGTCGGACATCTCCATCCCGGGTGACAGCACCATGACGGCGCAGATCCGCGCGTCGATGTTCTACCTGCTGGCGAGCATGCGCGCCGGGGTCAACGGGAGCACCAGCCCGGGCGGGCTGTCCTAGGACGGCTACAGCGGTCACGTGTTCTGGGACATGGAGACCTGGATGTACCAGGCTCTCCTCGCCCAGTACCCCGACATCGCCAACGGCGCGAACACCTACCGGCAGAAGATGCTGCCCGCCGCCAAGGCCGAAGCCGCGAAGCTGTCCACCCCCGACCAGCCGATCAAGGGCGCGAAATACCCGTGGTAGAGCGCGCTGACCGGCAAGGAGACGACCCCGGACTGGTCCCCCGACGGCCGGCACGAGATCCACATTACCTCCGACGTCGCCTTGGCCCAGTGGCAGTACTACCAGGCCAGCGGCGACAAGACGTGGCTGCGGGACAAGGCATGGCCGGTGCTGAAGAACATCGCCGACCACTGGGCCACCCGCGCCACACCCGACGCGGCCGGCGGCTATGACATCAACGGCGTCAAGGGCCTGGACGAGTACCACGACAACTTGACGTGCTCCCTGGCCTCAAGTCCAGGGATTCCGGCCTGGGTCGTCTGACCCTTCCGGGGGCTTCCTGCTTCACCACGCTGTGCGGGCACGTGTGCCCGTCTGTAGAGTCGGCACGGAGCGCGGTGCCGGTGTTCCCACC
>NZ_BAAJXA010000022.1:0-173769 GCF_057537855.1 Streptomyces diversicolor | reverse complement strand
CAAAGGGGCGCGGGGAACTGCGCGACCAGCCACAACGCCGCCGCACCCGCCCACCAACGCACCGCCCCACGGCGAATAGCCACCCCCGCCAAGCCGCACAGCGCCAACGCGGGGAACTGCGCGCTCAGCCACAACGCCGCCGCACCCGCCCACCAACGCATCCCGCAACGGCGCACAGGCACTACCGGCCCGCCGCAAACGGCGAACAGGAACCCCCGCCAAGCCCCCGGCCAGGGACCCCGTTCAGCCGGTGCAACCGCGCATACGCGCCCCGCCGTGCCAGCAGATCGTCATGGGTGCCGGACTCGACGACCCGGCCATGGTCGAGGACCACGATCCGCGTGGCGTCACGGACGGTGAGCAGGTTGTGCGAGATGACGACGGTCGTGCGCCCCGCCATGAGCCGCCGCAACGGCCCCATGATCCGCAGCCCGGACTCGACGTCGAGGCCGCTGGTCGGCTCGTCCAGGAGCAGGACGGGCGCGTCCCGGATCATCGCGCGGGCGATCGCCAGGCGCTGCCGCTGACCACCGGACAGCATCCGGCCGCGCTGGCCGACCAGCGTGTCGTAGCCGTCGGGGAGCGCCTGGATGAACTCGTGCGCGTCGGCCGCCCCGGCCGCCGCGACGATCTCCGCGTCCGTCGCCCCCGGCCGGCCGTAGGCGATGTTCTCGCGCACCGTGCCGTGCAGGACAAGGGTTTCCTGGAGGACCACCGCGACGTTCTCCCGTACGTCCCGCAGCCGCAGGTCGCGCAGATCGGTCCCGTCAAGGCGGATCGCGCCCAGGTCGGGGTCGTAGAAGCGCAGGAGCAGCTTGGCCGCCGTGGACTTGCCGGCCCCGCTGGCCCCGACCAGGGCCAGGATCTCGCCGGGTGCGACGTGGAAGGACACGTCGGACAGCGCCTGGCGCGCGGTGCCGGGGTAGTGGAAGCAGACGCCGTCCAGTTCGATGTCGCCGCGCGCCCGGCCGGTCGGCCGGGCGTCGGCGGCGTCGACGACCTGGGGCCGCTGGTCGAGCAGTTCGAGTATGCGTTCCGCGGCGGCGGAGGCCGTGTAGAAGGCGGTGGCGAGGCCGGACAGGCCGCTGACGGGGCCGTAGAGCTTGCCGATCAGCGCCAGGAACAGCAGCAGTCCGCCCAGCGTGAGCTGGCCCTGGGCCAGCTTCCAGGTGCCGAGACCGAGCACGGCGAGGATGCCCGCCACCTCGATGATCTCGACGAGCGGCGAGTAGACGGCGCCGATCCGCGCGGATGCCATCGCCGCGTGGAACCGGCCCAGGTTCTCCCGTTCGAAGCGGCGTTCCTCCCAGCCCTGCCGGTTGTACGCCTGGACCAGTGCCACATTGCCCAGCGTCTCCTCGACGACCGCGCTGAGCGAGCCGCTGCGCCGTCTGCGTTCCCGGGACGCCTCGCCGATCAGCCGGGAGAAGTGCCGGGCCGCGCGCCAGAACAGCGGCACGACGACCAGGGCGAGCAGGGTCAGGTCCCAGCGGAGGTAGCAGAGCAGGCCGAGGAAGACGCCGAGCCGGACCACGTGGTAGAGGCCGTCGGCCACCCCGGAGAGCAGCAGTGTCTCGACGGCGTCCACGTCGCCGGTCACCCGGGACAGTACGTCGCCGAGCCGCCGCCGTTCGAAGAACCCGAGCGACAGCCCCTGGACGTGCCGGAACACATCGCGGCGCAGTGACAGCAGGAAGCGTTCGCCGACCCAGGCGGACGTCACGCGGTCGGCGAACCCGAGGATGCCGGAGACGACGATGAGCCCCAGATAGGCGGGCGCGATCCACAGGAAAGGGCGCGGATCGCGTGGGACGAGCGCGTCGTCGATCACGGTCTTGAAGAGCCACAGTTCGGCGCCGTCGACCGCCGGACCGATCAGGCTGAACAGCAGCAGGGGCGCCAGCCAGCGCCTGCGGCCCCGGGTGTAGGGCCAAAAGCGCCGGAAGACCTCACGCGGTGACAGGCGCGGTGCGGGCGCGACGACGACGGGGTCCCGCTCGTCCCCGCCCGCCGGCCCGCCCGCCGACAGCAGTCCCCGCAGTGCATGCCGGAGGACACCCACCATGGCACCGCTCCGTCGCATTCCTCGCAACCGGACGGCGAAGCGGGCCGGCTCCCTTGCTCGCCGACCCACTCACCCTCTCTCACTCTCAGTACTCGAAGCGGTCCTCGCGGTCACGGTCGTGACGGCGGTCCCTGTCCTCGTCCCGCCGCTCCCGGCCGTGCTCGCCACGCTCACCGTGGTCGCGTTCGCCGCGACCGCCGTGCTCACCGTGGCCGCCGTGGTCCCCGTTCCTGCTGGGGAAGAGATGACCGAAGACTGTCATTGCGTTCCTCCAATCGCTTCTCCTAGGAGGTACGCGTCGCGGGCGCGGTTGGATTGCGTCTGCCGGAAACTCCCGGCGGACAAGCCGACGCGCCAGGGGGGCGATGACGTCGGCTGCGCCGGTGCGTCCGGACAGGGCCCCACGGCCGCCGCCGTGTCATGGGCGGGTTACGAAGAGTTCGCATCGCGGGCGCGGCGGTCGGTGAGTGCTTCCTGACGGCCGGTTCATGCGCACCTGACGTCCCGGCAAGAATGCGGCCCGACGCTGTCGCCATGGCTGACATCTCCCCCACCGCACCGACCGGAACCACCACACCGAGCCTCTTCGAGCAACTGGGAGGCGAAGCAGCGATCAGCGCCGTCGTCGACATCTTCTACGACAGGGTGCTCGGCGATCCCGAACTGCGGCCCTACTTCACCGGGGTGGACATCGACCGGCTCAAAGGGCACCAACGGCGCTTCGTGGGGCAGGCGCTGAGCGCCACCCGCCCCTACTCCGGCCGCTCCATGCGCAAGGCGCACGAGCACCTGGCCGTCACCGAGGCCGCCTTCGAGCGGGTGCTCGGGCACCTGGCGGCGGCGCTCGCCGAAGCCGGCGTCGAGCAGGCCACGATCGACACGATCGCCGAGTCCCTGCTGCCGCTCCGCCAGGACATCGTGACGGCCTGATCGAGAAGGCGCCGTCACCCGGCCCGTACCCGGCCGCCGTTTCCCCGGCCACCGCACCGGATCGGCCGCCCGCCCCGCCCACCGGCGCGTACCGTACGCCGAACGGAGCGGGCGGCGCGGTCCGGGCGGCCCCGACCGGTCCTCCGTGCGACCGCCGCCCTCGCCAACTCCGCAGCGTACGAAGGCTTCAGAGGCGTTCGCGTGCCGCCCCGTCGGGCCAGAAGACCTCCACGTCGATGCCGCTGCTGCGCGCGTAGGCCACCAAGTGGGCAGTGGCGTCACGGCCGTTGGACGGCGAGCCGTCCCATACCGCGACCAGTCGGCGGCAGGTGCGCAGCAGGCTCTCGTCGGCGCCCACGCAGGCACCGCGGTCGACCGGGTCGTACTCCAGCAGCCGTACCTGCTGCGACAGCAGCAGCAACTCACCGGCGGCCTTGCGGTCGTCCTCCGCCAGCACCGCGGGAACCCCGTTCCTGGAGGGCAGCACGGTCACCAGCGCCAGCCCGGCCTTCCGCGCGGCACGGCCGAAGGCGACCGGCAGCCCCTGGCCGGCCCGGACCAGTCCGGCCCTGCCCGCCCGTGCGAAGCTGGCCAGACGCCGGCCCAGCGCCTCCTCCAGCATCGTCAGCGTAGGCGCGGTGAGATCGGGGTGTCCCACGACAGCGATCACTTGGGTTTCCTCTCTCCGGGCCGAGCCGACCAACCGTCACCGTGTTCCGCGCGGCCTCGCCGGGGCCGCCGGCGGAGGCAGTCGATTCTCTCGGGAAGGTGCGGGGCGGTCCAGGGCCTCGGGGTGCGGATCGAGGGCCGTTCGGCACTTGCCAGGCCGCGGCCTCACGGCATGTTTCAGATCCCTCACGAATGTCCGCGGTGCAACGGAACAGGGCCTGCCGCGGTTCTCTTTCCGGGCCCGCCCCGGGAATTACGGGGCTTGTCGCGGCAAAGTCCCGAATGCACCGGTGTGATCGAGATGCGGTCCACGGGCAGCGGTGCCAAGAATCGAACTGAGAGGCAGACGCCGACAAAGAAAGGCTGCCGATCATGCGAAACAGGATCATACGCGCTCTGGCCGCCGGTGCCGCCGCGGGCATGCTCGCCAGCGGAGCAGCCGTGGCCTCTACGGGTACCGCCTTCGCAGCTCCGGCGACCACCACGGTGGCGGACAGTCACAACGCGCCCACACCGCACCCCACGAAGACTCCGAAGCACAAGAAGTGCCCCAAGGGTGAGCGCTACACCAAGGTCAACGGCAAGTGGGCCTGTCACAAGAAGTAGCCACCGAGCCGGGCGCCGGGGAGTTTCGGCCGACCGTCCGCACAGAGCGGCGCGGTTGGGGCCGAGGGAGCCTCCCCGGCGCCCGCGCCCTGCGCGCACCCGTCCAGGAGACGCACGGTCGCGGTGCCGTTCCCTGTCGCGCCGACGACTGCCCCTTGCGACGCGGCTTCGACCCGGAGCCGCGTCGACATCTCCACGACGGCCGCCGGCGGAATCAGCACCTGAAAGGGAAGACCGCGTATTCCCCGATTTCGGGCCAGATTCCCGGCCATCCCTAAAATGGGCCCGAAAAATGCTGCCGCAATGCACCAGGCCACCGTGGACGACAGGAATCCCGCCCAATTCAGCCGCGTTCCTCGCGCGAGGTCTTCCATGTTCACCGCGAGCAGGAAATCATCCTGCCCCAGTTTGTTCGTGTCATAGGCGATCACCGCGGCGATGGCAGGTGGATCAGTCCCGCGTCCGTCGGCCGGAAGCCGCAGGCGTCGAAGTAGAAGCCGCGCAGCCGGGGTTCGAAGTCGACGTGCAGCCACTCGCAGCCCGCCGCACGCGCATGGTCCACCGCCCGACGCACAAGTGCCGTGCCGATACCGCGGCGTTGGTGGCTGCCGCGGGTCTTCGTGTCGATCAGGAAGGCGTGGTCCGCGCCGTCCCAGGCCACGTTGACGAATCCGACGAGGACGCCCTCGCCGTCCCGGGCCGCCACCCAGCCGAGACTGTGCTCGCTGGCCTTGCGCCACCAGCCGGGTTCGGCGTTGCCGCCATGGGACAGCACGAGGTCGACCATCTCCTCGTCGGTGATGGGGTCGCGCCACACGTAAGAGATCGCTTCGTTCATCCCGCCAGCCTCGCCGACCGGCCCCCGCCGGCGCAACACACTTCCGACACCGGAAACCGCCCACAGCAGACACCGCCGGCCGCCCCCGGCGGGCTTTCCTGATGTGGCGTCACCCGGAGGCGAGGGCCGCCTCGGCGCGGTCCGCGTCCGTGTCCCGTCGCTGGGTCCGGTACAGGTCGCGCGCCTGAATCCAGGCGTCGCGGGCCTCGTCCGGCCGGCCGAGGACGGTGAGCACCTCGGCGATCCCGGCCAGGGTGTCGGCCTCGTTGGCGCTGTCGCTCATCGCCCGGAAATGCGCGAGCGCCCGTCGGTAGTGGTCCAGCGCGGTGGCGTGGTCACCGGTCCGGTGGGCGATGTAGCCGAGACTGTCCAGCGTCGACGCCTCGTCACCCGGTCTGCCGTGTTTGACGTGCAGGGCGTACGCCCGCTCGCAGTACGCGCGCGCCTGGTCGTACGCGCCGACCTGGGCGTGCATCCAGCCCACCGCGTTGAGCTGGTTGGCCAGCCAGAAGGGGTTGTCCAGCTCCTCGTACAACGCCAGCGCGCCGAGGGCGTGGTCGAGGGCCCGCCGGTCGTCGCCGTGCAGCTCCCAGACGCGGGCGAGGGTGCGGCGGATGTGGGCCTGCGCCGCCGTGTCCCCGGCCTCCTCCGCCATGGTCAGCGCCTGGTCCAGATGGTCACGGCCCTCCGTGTGCCGGCCGCTCAGCGCATGGAAGTGGCCCAGCCGCCAGCGGGCGAGGATGCGCAAAGCGGTGGCGCCCTGCCGCTCGGCAGCCGTGAGCGCGCTCTGCCAGACCTGGGCGTAGTCCCGCAGCCGGTGGGCGCCCAACTGGTAGGAGATCAGGGCCCAGGCGAGATAGACCGTTTGGGCGTGCAGCCCGGCCGACAGCGCCAGCTCCTGCGCCGCGACGAGGCAGGCGTGCTCCTTGGTGAACCAGGCGTGCGCGTCGTCGAAGTCCGCGGGCGTCCACGGTCCGCAGCCCGCCGCCGGCGGATCGTACCGCTCGGGCTTGAAGGGGGTGTGGACGCCGTCCAGAAGCTCGTTCGCCGCGTACGCGGTGTGCAGGTAGAAGTCGACGAACCGGGCCGTCGCCTCGGCCTTCTCCCCCGCCTGGTCCCGGGTGGCGCGCTCGCGCGCGTACAGCCTGACGAGGTCGTGCAGCACATACCGGCCCGGCAGCTGCTGCTGGACGAGGTGCGCGGCCTCCAGCTCGGCGAGCAGGGCCCGGGCCCTGCCGCGCGCGACACCGGCGAGGCTCGCGACCGCTTCCAGACCGGCGTCCGGGCCGGGTACCAGGCCCAGCAGATCGAACAGACGGCGGGCCGGCGGGCTGAGCGCCCGCCGTGACATCGCGAACACCGCACGCAGGTTCAGACTCACCGTCGGATCGCCGGTGTCCAGGGCATCGAGACGGTCCGCGGGCCGCGCGAGTTCACCGGCGAGCGCGGCGAGCGGGAAGCCGGGATTGCCTGCGGCGCGGGCCGCCACCAGCGCCAGGGCCAGCGGCAGCCCCGCGCAGTTGGCCACGAGCGAGGCGACGGCCTCCGGCTCGGCGGCGGTCCGCTCGACGCCCAGCCGGTCGGTGAGCAGTTCGCGGGCCTGGCCGTCCTCGAAGACGGCCGGCGCGAGGGTGACGGCGCCGTGCCTGACGACCAGCGGGGTGAGCCGGTTGCGGCTGGTGATCAGGACGGTGCTCGTGGGTGTGCCGGGCAGCAGCGGCAGCACCTGGCGGGTGTCGTGCGCGTCGTCCAGGACGACCAGGACGCGTTTGTCCTTGAGCAGGCTCCGGTACAGGCCCTCTTGTGCGGCCGGGTCCTCCGGTACGTCGTCGGGGGGCACGCCGAGCGCGTCGAGGAAGCCGCGCAGGGCGGCGGATGCGGGCAGCGGCTCGGCGCCCGGGTCGTAGCCGCGCAGATCGACGTAGAGCTGTCCGTCGGGGAAGCGGTCGGTCTCCTCGTAGGCCCAGCGGGCCGCCAGCCAGCTCTTGCCGACCCCTCCCGGACCGGTGACGACGACGATCCGTCCGACGGCCTGCGCGAGTTGCCGCCGTTCGCGGTGTCTGCCGAGGAAGCCGGCGGGCGCGAGCGGGAGCAGCCGGGGGACGGCGGCCGACGGCACCGCGGTCGCCGCACGCGTGCGGTCCGGGGCGGGCGCCGTCGCCGTGCCGTCGTCCCCCTGGGGTCCCGCCGTCAGCAGCTCATGGTGCAGCCGCTGGATGGCGGCGCCTGGGGTGAGCCCCAGTTCCTCGTCGAGGTTTCGCCGCAGGGTCTGGTAGTGCTCCAGGGCCTGTACGGTGCGTCCCTGCCGGTGCAGTGCCAGCATCAGCTGTCCGGCGAGCCGTTCGTCGTAGGGCTGCGCGGCCACCGCCGGTAACAGCCGCGGCAGCAGTTCCGCTTCCTTTCCCTGCCGCAGCAGCACATCGCCCAGATCCAGCTCGGCCGCATGCCGTTCGCCCTCCAGCACCTCCCGCAGATGTGTGAACCAGGGCGTGTCCGGCGCGGCGAACGCGTCCCCTTCGGGGAACAACGCCAGCGCCTTGCGCAGCAGTTCGCCCGCCTCCTGGTCCCGCGTCCCGCGGGCCCGCGCCACCAGGGAGCGGAATCGATGCAGGTCGATGGTGTCCGCTTCGGCCTCGGCGGTGTAGCCACCGGAACGGCGCACCAGCCGCAGGCCCGGCGTGGACAGCGTGCCGCGCAGCCGGGACACATAGCTGTAGAGCGTGCTCACGGCGCTGCGCGGCGCCCGCTCGCCCCACACCCGTTCGACCAACGTCCCCACGGGCAGCTGCCGGTTGACCTCCACCAGCAGCACGGCCAGCACATGCCGCTGCCTGGCGTGCCCCAGGTCCACGGGCCGGCCGCGGACGAGGACCCGGACCTCTCCCAGCACACGGCACTCCACCTCGCCCATGGCGCCCCCTCCCGCTCACCAGGTGCCCAGTCTTCGCAGGCGAAAGGCGCGGTTCAAGAAACATCCAAGCCTCATTCAGGCTCGATCAAAGCCGACGACGCTTCTCGTCATTCCCAGGGTCACGGCCCCAGGGCGAGCCGGATGTTCAGGTCCGGCCACGCGGTGGCGCAACGCCGCAGCCACCCCCGCATCGCCCCCTCTGTCGCACGCAGCGGTTCGTCCGGTCCGAAGTGGACGAGTGTCCCCGTGGTGCCGTCGGGTTCGACGGGTTCGAGGCCGGTCACCGGGATGCCGTGCTCGTAGCGTTGGGTCCATGCTCCGTCGAGGCGGCGGTTGGTGTGCACCAGCCACTCGCTGAGCGCCGCCACGACGGACATGCCACGGCGCGGATGTCCGTCCGGAAGCAGCTCCGTGTGCGGGGCGTCGAAGAACCGGAGGTCCTTCGACGCCATGACCGGTTTCTTCACGGCCCGGCCGTGCTCGTCCCTGCGGGTGTCGGTGCCCCGCCCGTCATCCGCGACGGACACGGAACCGTCCGGATGCACGGTGACGAGGCAGCGCCCTCCGCCCCGGCCGGCCGCTTCGTCGGCGGCATAGGCAAGCACCTCAAGCACAAGGTGCCACGGACCACCGGCCGCGAATTCCTCCGGGCTCCTTCGGATGCGCGCCAGATGCTCCGCATCAACGGACGTGGCCCAGTCGTGCGTGGTGTTGACCCACAAGCCCCTCGGAACGTCCATCCCAGAAGTATCCCCACCGACACGGCCTCGCGGGCGGCCGGTGGGTCCGCGTCAGCGGCTATGGCCGGCGAAGGCGTCGTACGCGGCCTGGTCGAACAGGACGAAGCGCACCTCCTCGACGGTTGTCGGGGTGCCTTGGACCGTCTCCAGGGCGATGCGGGCCGCGGTCTGCAGTGGCCAGCGGTAGACGCCGGTGGCGATCGCCGGGAAGGCGACGGTTCGGGCGCCCAGTTCGTCGGCCACGCGAAGTGACTCGCGGTAGCAGGACGCCAGCAGGCCCGAGCGGTCCTCGGTCGAGGAGAAGACCGGACCCACCGTGTGGATGACCCAGCGGGCGTCCAGGTCGCCGGCCGTCGTGGCGACCGCACGGCCGGTGGGCAGGCCCTTGCCGTACCGGGAGGCGCGAAGCGCCCGGCACTCCTTGAGGATGGCCGGGCCGCCGCGCCGGTGGATCGCGCCGTCCACGCCTCCGCCGCCCAGGAGCGAGGAATTGGCCGCGTTGACGATCGCGTCGGCGGTCTGCCGGGTGATGTCGCCCTGCACGAGCGTGATGGTGGTCATGACTGTCTCAGCCTGCGCCATACGGCCTTCGCCGCGTTGTGCCCCGACATGCCGTGCACGCCGGGTCCCGGCGGGGTGGCCGACGAGCAGATGAAGACCGCGGGGTGCGGGGTGTGGTACGGGAACAGGGACGGTTTCGGCCGCAGCAGGAGTTGCAGTCCGGAGACCGAGCCGCAGGCGATGTCGCCGCCGATGTAGTTGGCGTTGCGCGCGGCCAGTTCGGGTGGGCCGGCGGTGGCGCGGGCGAGGACGCGGTCCCGGAAGCCGGGGGCGAACCGCTCCAGCTGGCGTTCGATGGCGTCGGTGAGGTCGCCGGTCCAGCCGTTGGGCACATGTCCGTACGCCCAGAAGACGTGCCGGCCGGCCGGTGCCCGGGTCGGGTCGGCGACGCTGGGCTGCACGGTGATCAGGAACGGTCTGTCGGGGGCCCGGCCCTCGCGGGACGCCGCGCGCAGGGCGGTGCCGATCTCCGCGGTGCTCGCGCCGATCTGCACGGTCCCGGCGGAGCGCGCCTCGGGCGCCGTCCAGGGCACCGGGCCGTCGAGGGCGTAGTCGATCTTGAAGACGCCCGGGCCGTAGCGGTAGCCCGCGTAGTAGCTGCCGAAGCCGGCGATGCGGGCCAGGGCGGTGGGCGAGGTGTCGAAGACGTACGCCCGCGCGGGCGGCAGGTCGTCCAGCCGCTTGATCTCGTAGTCGGTGTGGACGCCGCCGCCGAGATCCTTCAGGTAGGCGGCGAGGGCGTCGGAGATCGACTGGGATCCGCCGCGGGCCACCGGCCAGCCACGGGCATGCGCGGCGAGGGCGAAGATCAGGCCGATGGCGCCGGTGGCGAAGCCGTTGAGCGGAGCCATGACATGGGCGACCAGCCCGGCGAAGAGGGTACGGGCCCGCTCGTCGTGGAAGCGGCGCATCAGCCGGCTCGACGGCGGCAGGCCGACGAGTCCGAAGCGGGCGAGGGTGACCGGGTCGCGCGGGAGCGCGGTCAGCGGCAGGGACATGAAGTCCCGGGCCAGGGTGTCCCACTTGGTCAGGAACGGCGCGATGAGCCTGCGGTACGCGCCCGCGTCGCGCGGGCCGAAGGAGGCGGCCGTCTCCGCGACGGACCGGGCCAGCACGGCGGCGGTGCCGTCCGGGAACGGGTGGGCCATGGGCAGGGCGGGGTGCAGCCACTCCAGGCCGTACCGCTCCAGGGGGAGGGCGCGGAAGGCGGGCGAGTTGATCCCCAGGGGGTGCGCCGCCGAACAGGGGTCGTGGCGGAAACCGGGCAGGGTGAGTTCTTCGGTGCGGGCTCCGCCGCCCACCGTGTCACGGGCCTCGAACAGCGCCACGGAGAAGCCACGCCGGGCCAGCTCCACGGCAGCCGTCAGTCCGTTCGGCCCCGCTCCCACCACGACCGCATCGAGCATCGACGGCACCTTCGGACCCCTTCGTCAGCCGATGGCCACTCAGGGTCAGCATATGCCGGGGCGGTGACAACCCCGGCGGCGCGGGGAGCAACCGGCCCAGCCACAGCAAGCAACCGACACCGCCCGCTGCGGACCCGCGGGCCCCGTGACCTCCGGCACCGCCGCCGAGGACAGCCGGGCCCCATGACCTCCGGCCGGGCCAGCCGGGGCCGTGCCGGCGGCCCAGCCGGGGACCCATGGGCTCCTGGCGGTGCTCAGCCGGGGGCCAATCGACTCAGCCGGGGTCGCGTGACCTCCGGACGGGTCAGCCGGGACCCTGTGACCTCCGGTCGGCTCAGTTTTGGGGTCCCGTGACCTCGGACCGGGTCAGCCAGGGCCGTGCCGACGGCCCAGCCGGGGACCCATGGGCTCCCGCCAGCTCAGCCGGAAGGCCAATCGACTCAACCGGGGTCGCGTGACCTCCGGACGGGTCAGCCGGGACCCTGTGACCTCCGGTCGGCTCAGTTGGGGTCCCGATGACCTCGGGCCGGGTCAGCCGGGGCCGTGCCGACGGCTCAGTTGGGGTTCCGTGGGCTGCTGGCGGTGCTCAGCCGGGGGTCGTCGCCCCAGCTAGGGCCGTGGGCTCCTGGCGACTCTGCCGGGACCCGTGGCCATCGGTCGGGTCGACCGGGGTCGTGGCCTCCGGGCGGCTCAGCCGCCCTCGCCCAGCAGCTCGCGTACGCGGTCGGCCGTGGCCGTGTCCCGTGCCGCGGTGAACGGCAGGGCGTTGCCGCCCGTGATGCGAAACGGCTCGCCGGTGAGCGTGCGGTGGGCGCCGCCCGCCTCCTCGACCAGGAGCAGGCCCGCCGCGTGGTCCCAGGCCGCTTCCCAGGAGAACGCGGTGGCGTCCAACTCGCCCCGGGCGACGGCCAGATACTCAAGGCCCGCGGAACCGCAGGCGCGCGGCGCGACGCCGTCCGACCACAGTCCGAGCAGTGCGCGCTTCTGCTCGTCGGTCGTGTAGTCCGGGTGGGAGGTGGCTATCCGCAGCTCCCGGCCGGCCGCCGGCGATCCCGCGCGAAGCCGCTCGCCGTCGAGGAACGCGCCCCGGCCCCGTACGGCGGTGGCGAGCCGGTCGGGGACCGGCGCGTACGTCCAGGAGGCGAGCAGCACGCCCCGGTGGGCGAGCGCGACGAGCGTGCAGAAGCCGGGGTCGCCGTGCACGAACTGGCGGGTGCCGTCGACCGGGTCGATGATCCACACCGGCGCGTCACCGCGTATCGCCTCGTAGGTCGTCGGGTCGGCGTGGACCGCCTCCTCGCCGACGACGACGGAGCCGGGCAGGAGTGCGGCGAGCACCCCGGTGAGGTGGCGCTCCGCGAGGCGGTCGGCGTCCGTCACCAGGTCGTGCGGACCGCTCTTCTGGTCGATCTCGTGGTCGGCGAGCCGGCGGAAGCGGGGCAGGATCTCGGTCGCCGCGGCCTTGCGGATCGCGTCCTCCACATCGGCCGCGTGACGGGCGAGGAAGTCCCCCGTGAGGGTCGCGCCGAGGTCTTCGTCCAGGGGACACCCCCAGGTCTTCGTGTCTTCGATCATGCCTCCATGAGAGCACGCGGCACTGACAATCCCCGCCGGTTCGGTGTATCGCGGGTGGAATCGAGACGAACAGCCGGTTCCACCCCCACCGGCCGGCGGTCAGCAGTCAGCGGCCAGCAGTCGGCGGTCGGCGGTCGGCAGAGATCAGCGGCCCACCGCGTACCCCTGCATCCCGCGCGGGTTGGCCGCCGCCGAGAGCACGCCGGTCGCGGGGTCCCGGGCCACCACGCACAGGCGTCCCTCGGACCAGCCGTGGCCGACGGTGACGTCATGGCCGCGCCGCCGCAGTTCCGCGACGACCGCGGGGTCGGTGCGGGACTCCACGGTGACGCTGCCCGGGCGCCGGCCGCGCGGGTAGAAGGAGCTGGGGAAGCTGTCGTTGTGCCAGTTCGGGGCATCGATCGCGCCCTGGAGGTCGAGGCCGCCGCGGACCGGGCCGCGCAGCGCGACGGCGAGGAAGAAGTGCAGTTGCCACTGGTCCTGCTGGTCCCCGCCGGGGGTGCCGAAGGCCATCACGGGCGTCCCGTCGCGCAGCGCGATGGACGGGGTGAGCGTGGTGCGCGGGCGGCGGCCGGGGGTCAGGGAGTTGGGCAGGCCCTCCTCAAGCCAGGTCATCTGGAGCCGGGTGCCGAGCGGAAAGCCGAGTTCGGGCACGACCGGGTTGGACTGGAGCCAGCCGCCGCTGGGCGTCGCCGAGATCATGTTGCCCCAGCGGTCGACGACGTCGAGGTGACAGGTGTCCCCGCGGGTGGCGCCGTCGGCGGCCGGCTCCGGCACGCCCGGCGGGTGCGCGATGGTCGGCTCGCCGGCGCCCAGCGGGTCGAACCCGGCCTCGTCGCCGGCGACCGTGTACGCGTGCGCGCTCAGCCGTGGGGTGCGCCCGCCGGGGCTGCCGGGCCGCAGTTCGCGGGAGGCGCGGTCGCCGACGAGCGCCCGCCGCCGGGCGTTGTACGCGTCGGACAGCAGCTCGGCGAGCGGTACGTCGGCGGCGTCGCCGTACCATGCCTCGCGGTCGGCCATGGCGAGCTTGCAGCCCTCGATCAGCAGGTGGAGGTAGTCGGCGGAACCGTACGGGGGCAGTTCGGGCGGGAGCAGGGCCAGCTGCTGGAGCAGGGCGGGGCCCTGGCTCCAGGGGCCCGCCTTGCACACCGTCCAGCCCTGCCAGTCGTAGGTCGCGGGGGCCTCGTAGCTCGCGGACCAGCCGGCGAGGTCGGCGGCGCCGAGCGTGCCGCTGTGCCGTTCGCCGCTGGTGTCCAGGGTGGGCCGCCGGGCCTGCCGTACCAGCGCCTCGGCGATGAAACCGGTCCGCCACACCTCGCGGGCGGCATCGATCCGCGCCTGCCTGTCGCCCGCGGCCTCGGTCTCGGCGAGCAGCCGCTTCCAGGTGGCGGCGAGCGCGGGGTTGCGCAGCAGCCGGCCGGGCCGGGGCGAGGGGCCGCCGGGCAGATATACCTGCGCCGACGAGGTCCACTCGGTCTCGAACAGTTCGCGGACGCTCTCGACGGTCCGGCCGAGGTTCTCCACGGGCGGGTGTCCGTGTTCGGCGTAGCCGATCGCGTACCGCAGGACATCGGCGAGGGACTTGGTGCCGTGGTCGCGCAGAAGCAGCAGCCAGGCGTCGAAGGCGCCGGGCACGGCGGCGGCGAGCGGTCCCGTGCCGGGTACGAGGTCCAGGCCGAGTCCCCGGTAGTGCGCGACCGTGGCACCCGCGGGGGCCACGCCCTGCCCGCACAGCACCCGCACCTCGCCGCCCGCGGGAGCGAGCAGGATCGGCACCTCGCCGGCCGGTCCGTTCAGGTGCGGCTCGACGACATGCAGCACGAACGCGCCGGCCACGGCCGCGTCGAAGGCGTTGCCGCCGTCCTCCAGCACGGCCATCGCGGACTGCGAGGCCAGCCAGTGTGTGGAGGACACCATGCCGAAGGTGCCCTGGAGGGTGGGCCGGGTGGTGAACACGGGGTCTCCTCACTGAGCGGCGGTCGATCGTGTGATCGTACGCAGGGGAGGGATCCGTCCGTCCAGAGCGCGCACGGTGGCGCGGGACCGGCGCGCGTCAGCCTGGTCGGCGGCGACAGTGACCGTCCGACTCGTGGGCGAAGCCGGCCTGCCGCGCGGTCCGGGGCGCCGGGCCTGCGGCCGTGATGGGTACGGTTCGTCCGCACCTTCCCACGGTCTCCACCGTCACCGCACGGTGCCGAGCGGGTTGGCACTTCCGCCGCACAGCCAGTCGTGTGACACTGGCGTCCCGCAGTGTGGACCCCCTCCGCACTCCCCCTCCCCCACGAGAAGTACGCCGTGCGTCATCTTCCTCTGCCGCTCGCCCTCACCGCGCGTCTGTCGCCGGTCGCCGTGCTCGCCGTGGCCGGCTGGGCGCTGACATCCGGTCCGTTCGCCGCGTCGCCGGCCACGGAACAGCAGCCGGAGCAGAAGGCGGCCGACCGGTCGTCGCCCTCGGCGCCGTCATCGACGGCCGTGTCGAAGACGTACGCCGCCGCGCCCGCGCCCTGCGCCGGCGTGCCCAAGGCAACCGTCACCGACCTGGTGCCCGGTGCCAAGACGGCCGGCAAGGAGATCCCCTCGACGGACCCGAAGCTGCGCCGCACCTGTTCCTGGAACGCGCTCAAGGGGTACGACTACCGCTGGCTCGACGTCTCCTACGAGATCGCCGAGTCGGACAAGGCGGCACAGAAGGAGTACGAGAAGCGGGTTTCGGAGAAGACCGGCGGTGGTGCCGTTCCGGGTGTCGGCGACTCGGGTTATTCGGTGGTGAACCTCACCACCGAGGACAAGCAGGAGACCCGCGAGGGCGTGGTCGTGGTGCGTACCGCCAACGCCCTGGTGATCGTCACCTACAACGGCAGCGACTTCGAGACGAAGAAGGCGCCCGCCACCGACGAGATCAACAAGGGGGCCATCAAGGCGGCGAAGGCGGCCGTGTCGGCGCTGGAGAACGGCGCAGGGAAGAGCTGAAGGCCCAGGGGCCCGGCGCGGCGGGTGCGGGCGTCGGCCCGCACCCGGGCGGGCGAGGCACGTTCCCAGGAAGGGGCCGGGTCGCCGGCCGGGGAGCATTCCGAGCGGCGGGCGTTCCGTGCCGGGCCGGCGGTGGCCGGCGCGGCACGGAACGCCCGCCGCCTGTCTGGCCCTCGGTCTGTACGGCGTCCTCGACTCCGACGGCGGCGGCGCCGGCACGGCGGAGCAGCGGACCCGCACCGCGCCGGTGACGTACGAGGTGACGGGGACCGGCACCGGCGAGATCACCTACCAGGCCGGCAGCGAGGCGGGATGGGCCACCGTGGTGTCCGCGGCGACGCTGCCGTGGCGCAAGACCGTGGAGGTCCCGGTCGGCCGGGACCCGATCGTCAACATCGTCCTCGGGGAGCGGGGCGGACAGGCCCGGTGCGCGCCGGCCATCCGCGGCGGCCATGTGCAAAGCGCCACCGCCTCCGGCGAGTTCGGCCGGGCGACATGCACGGGCCGACTGCCCGACCCGTCCTGAGCGCTCCGCTGGAAATGCCGCGCTGTGCCGTCGGTCGTCCGCGGCACCGCCGTGGCTGGTCGCGCAGTTCCCCGCGCCCCTTCGACTTCGGGGCGCTGACGACCGACCGGACACGCCAGAACTCACGCTTTCCGCGCAGCGGCATCAGCGCCGGATGGACCGCCATCGACGTGCCGAGGCCAACCGCCCAGCCGTAGTCCGCCACTGAGGACAGCGCCGGGACGGGCCGGCCGGCGATGAGCGGTTCGAAGTCGGCACCGCCGATCGCACCCACCGGGCCGGGCCCGGTGGGTGGGTACCGGATCCGGCCGTCAGGCGGGGAGCAGCGCTACCACAGCCGCCCCGTCGACGCGCTCAGCTCGCGCGGAATCACCAGACGGGACCTCACCGTCGCCGTGGACGAAGCGGGACGGGCGGCCCCCGCGTTGTCAGGGCGCACTGCCGGGCCGGCTTCTGCGCGCGCCTCCTCGGGTCGCTCCTTCCCGAGACGTTCGGGCGGGTCGTTCGGGAGTTCTGCGAAGTAGTCGGCGAGGCCGGAGCGGCCGGGTATCGACAGCTTGCGGTACACCGCGCTCAGATGGAGTTCGACGGTCCGCTGCGCGACGAACAGGCTCGCCGCGATCTCACGGTTGGTGCGCTTGGCCACGGCCAGCAGCGCGACCCTGCGCTCGGTGGGGGTCAGCGCGTCGATGCCCACCTCGGTCGGGCGGCGCGGCCGGGCGCCGGACACCAGCAATTCCTCGCGGACGGTGTGCGCCAGCTTCGTCGCGCCGCAGATCTCGGCCAGCGACAGCGACCGGCGCAGATACTCGCGGGCGTCCTGGAGGCGGTGGGAGCGCCTGGCCAGGATGCCCAGATCGGCCAGTACCCGGGCGAGATCGAGCCGGGCCGGTGAGGACTCCAGGACCTGCGCGGCATCGGCCAGCATGGCTTCCCCCTTGCGGCCTTTGGCCAGCAGACCGGCGGCCCGCAGCGCGCGCCCGATGGCCCGGGGAGCACCCCAGCGGCGGGCCCTGGAAAGCTCGGTGTCGATGAGCCGGCGTGCCTCCTGACGGTCGCCCAGCTCCGCGCAGGCCAGTGCCGCATCGGAACGCCAGGTCAGCACCGCCGGGTTGAGGGTGCCCGACTTCGCCAGCTGCGCGCCGCACTCCATGAGATCGGCCAGGCTGCCCTCGACGTCGTCGTCGGCCATCCGCAACTGCGCACGATGGAAAAGGAGAGGACCGAAGCTGCTGCGGTCGGGCAGCTGGTGTTCAAGACCGGCCCGTGCGAGGAGGCGGTGCGCCTCCTCCAACTGTGCGGTCTCGACCAGTGCGCCGACCCCCGCGGCCACGGCCTGGCCGGTGCACACCCAGTACTCGAAGGAGGACAACGGCATCAGCTTCAGGGCGCAGTACGCGTCCTGAAGCGCTTTGGGGACGTTGCCGATCCGGATGTGGACCTCGGCGCGCATGCTGTGCGCCAGCGCGCCGAGCGTCCGGGAGCGGGCGCCCTTGGCCTGCTCGACGAGCGCATCGGACTCGCTGAGGGCACTGTCCAGCTCATCGGCCGTGGTGAGCACGTGGATGGGTACGGTGCGGGCGGCCAGCCGCTCGTTGAGGCCGGTGTAGGGCCTGCGCAGCGACCGTTCGGCTTGCTGGACAGCTTCCTCCCGGGCCTCGCCGCGGCAGCAGGCCAGCATGCTGGCCAGGTCCAGCCGGAGCCGATGGTCGAGCGGGTCGACGGATCCGGGCGAGACGGTCTCCGCCGCGCCGCCGAGGGAGTCCTGGCCGGCCTCTCTGCCGGCCAGGACTCCCAGCACGAACTGCTCGCCCCACAGCCTTGGTGCGCCCGTGGGGTCGCTGCCGCCGCTCTCCGCGAGACCCTTCTCCAGGACTTCCTTGGCCTCGTGCGGTCGGTCCAGAATGTAGAGGCAGTGGATCAGGTCGATCTGGATGTCGGTGCGCTCGGCCGGGTCGGGACTGAGCGCCAGCGCCTTGCGCAGGTATTCGGCCGCGGTCGCCGGATCCGTGGAGAGTTCGATCTGGCCGAGGACCCGCAGAAGCTTGCCCTGGCACCGGCCCTCGCATTCCTGTAGGCCGCGGATCAGATAGTCGCGTGCCACCTCGTAGGCGCCGCGGCCCACGGCCTCCCGGGCGGCCTCGCTCAGCACGCTGCACGTCCAGTGCTCGGCCGCGTCGTTGTGGCTGCGCAGGATCTGCGTGGCGATCTGTTCGTGCGGTGCGCCGGTCTCGTACAGCACATGGGCCGCCCGGACATGCAGGGCGTTGCGGCGGCTCGGTGGCAGCCGGGCCAGTACCGAGGCGCACACCATGGGCTGGGTGAAGCGGACGGTGTCGGCGTCCTGGGCCAGGAGTCCGGCCCGTTCGAGGGACGCGACGGTGTCGGCCACCTCCAGCTCTTCACCGCCGGTCAGTCTGGCGATGGTGGCGACGGAGGCGGCGCCGCCGAGCACCGCGGTGGCTTCCGCCGTCGCCTCCGCGCCGGGCCAGGCCCGCTCGTAGCGGTTCAAAAGGGTCTCGGCCACTTCCACCGGCCCTTGTGACGCGATGTCCTGGGGGGTGATGTCGCACGGGCGCAGATTGTTCAGCCGCAGTGCGCGGAAGAGGGCGTTGAGGAGGTAGGGGCTGCCACCGGTGACGTTGACGGCGGCTTCGAGAGCCTCCGGCTTCGCGGGGGCGCCGAGGGTGTCGGTGGAGAGGATGGCTGCCTCATCGGTGGTCAGCCCGGCCAGCACCACCCTGTGCTGGAACCCCGAAAGTACCTCGGTCATCAGGGAGTTGGCCGGTGCCTCGCCGAGCGCGAGAGTGGCCACCAGAGCGACCGGGGAGCTCTCCAGCCGCGCCATCAGGTAGCCGAGACAGCGGAGCGAGGGCAGGTCCACCCACTGCAGGTCGTCGATGGCCAGGAGGACCGGCACGTCATTGGCCAGCACCCGGGTCAGCGGGTGCAGGTCGGCGTCGGCCGACGTCAGGCCCTCGCCGGGAAAGGGGCAGGAAAGTCTGCCGGGCCGGTCCGGTGACCCGTCGCCTCCCCGCGTGTCGCCGAGCCTCGCCATGAGCTGGCGGGCGACGCCGTACTCCATGGTCTGCTCCGAGGCGCGGGCACGGGCGGTGAGGACGCGCAGGCCGAATCCGGGCGCGGCTTTCCCGGTGGCACGCAGCATGCTGCTGCGGCCCATCCCCGCGGCGGCCTCGATAAGTAAACTCTGACCTTCCCCGTCCCTGGCCCGGGCTAAGAAATCCAACATTTCCCCCGCGTGTCATAGATGATAATGCGGTGCAAGGATATCGAGATGAATTTCTCCGAGCAAGATAGGTCAGGCACGTCTTGCCGGTCAAGGAGGTTTTTGCACACTTCGTCAGATGTCACGCCGCCCGTCGGGTCCGTCTGCCCCAGCCTTCCGTCGGACCTTTCCGCTCCGCGTCGTCCGCCGCGCCCGGACCCCGCACAGCGCGCGGGAAAGTCGCGCAATAGGGGGATATATGAGACTTAAAGGGTCTGGGTCCATCGCCTATCACTTCGGTACCAGGGGCGTAATCTCTCGGTGCCCCTGCGGGGCTCCCGTGGAGACCGGTGCATGCCTCCGGGAAATGGTGGGGGTGTCCGCAAAATCAGCCGTTAATCAATGTTGCGTGAATGTGAGGCCGGCAGCTTGATGGCTTTTTCATCGGGCGGATCACCCGCCCTTCCGGCTTTCAAGGAGTCACTGTGCCAGAGGCTTCGGTGGAGAATATTCCGCAGTACGATCTGATAGGTGCGGCATACGAGGCGTCCAAGCAGCTGCCGCTGACCCGGTTCGTGGAGCGGCCGAGCGTCCTGCGGCTCATGGGTGACCTCCGCGGACAACGTGTCCTGGATCTGGCGTGCGGCAGCGGGGTCTACACGAGGGCCGCGCGGCGACTTGGTGCCGCACACGTGGTGGGTGCGGACATCTCCGCCGAGATGGTGGCGGTGGCCGAGCGGCTGGAGGCGGCCGACCCGCTCGGCATCACGTACCGCGTCGCGGACGCCGCTGAACTCCCCGCGCTCGGTACCTTCGACACAGTCCTCGCCATCTATCTGCTCAATTACGCCGATTCCCCAGAAGCCATGCTGAAGATGGCCCGTGCCGTCGCGCGCCGGCTCCGTCCCGGAGGCGCCTTCCGCGCGCTGGTCGCACGGCCGGACCTGGACCTCGACGGGCCGGGCCTGGCCAGATACGGCTTCACCTTCGCACACGAGCGCACGCTCCCGCGCGGCAGCCGGATCCGTGTCACGGTGGGTACCCGGCCGCCGTTCGACTTCAGCGCCTGTCTGCTGCACGCATCGGTCTACGAGGATGCCTTCGCGGCCGCCGGCTTCGAGGACCTCCGATGGGCATCCACCGAACTCGCGGTCGAGGGGATCTTCGAGTTCGGCTGGCCCTACTGGCAGAGCTACTTCGCCAATCCGCCGTGGGTGTCGTTCAGTTGCCGCCGGTCCGCCGACGCATGACCACGGGGGAATGATGGAGTTCCTGCTGCCGCGCCACTGGGACGAAGCCCTCGCCATGATGGCGGCACGGCCCACCACCGTGCCGGTCGCGGGAGGTACGGAGGTGATGGTCCGGCTGAACGCGGGTGACGCACCCCCCGACGTGGTATTGGACCTCTCCCGGCTGGGAGCCGTGGCCGCCTGGCGGCGGCAGGAAGGGACGGTCCGGCTCGGCGCGACGTTGACGTACACCCGGCTGGCCGACGAGCTGAGCGGCCCGCTGCCCGGCGTCGCCGAGGCCGCCGCGGCGGTCGGCTCCCGGCAGATCCGCAACCGCGGCACCCTTGGCGGCGGCCTGGGCGCCGCCTCGCCGGCGGGCGACGCCCACCCGATGCTGCTCGCCTGCCGGGCGGAGATCGAGCTGGACTCGGTGCGCGGCACCCGACGGGTGCCCGCCAGGGACTTTTACACCGGGTCCGGTCGTACCGTCCGGGAGCCGGACGAACTCATCTCCGCCGTCGTGCTGCCGGTGGCCGACGGGCCGCAGAGCTTCGCATGGGTGGGCCGCCGCGCCGCCGTGACCCTCTCCACGGCCTCGTTCGCGGTGGCGCTGTGGCCCGCGCGGCAAGGGGTGGGCACCGGCATGGGAGGGGTCGCCGACCGCCCCCTTCCGGCCCTGGCCGCCGAGGAGTTCCTGGCCGGCGCGCTGGCGGACCGCGATGCATGGCGGTCCGGGGCCCCGCTCCCGCCGGACGTGCTGCGGCGGTTCGGCGAACTGGCCGCACGGGACACCGCACCCGTGGACGACGTCCGGGCCGGCGCCGCCTACCGTCGGCATGCCGTGGAGGTCCTGGCCCGACGGACCCTCGCCCGGGCATGGGAGGACTACAGGACGGAATGGCGATCATGCGCATGACCCTGACCGTGAACGGCGAGCGGCACGTACTCGACGACGTGCGGGAGACCGAGAGCCTGCTGTACGTGCTGCGCGAACGGATCGGCCTGCCGGGCACGAAGAACGCGTGCGAAGAGGGCAGATGCGGCTCCTGTTCGGTGCGACTGGACGGACTGCTCTGCTGTTCCTGCCTGGTGCCGGCGGCCCAGGCGCACGACCGGTCTGTGCGCACCGTCGAGGGCTTGTCCGGCGGTCAGGAGGAACCGCACCCCCTGCCGCGGGCCTTCCTCGACGCGGGAGCCGTGCAGTGCGGGTTCTGCACCCCCGGCATGCTGATGACCGCCGAGGATCTGTTGAGCCGCAGCCCGGACCCCGACGAGGCCGAGGTGCGGGCCGCGCTCGCCGGGAACCTGTGCCGTTGCAGCGGCTACCAGCACATCGTTGACGCGGTGCTGCTCGCCGCCGCCCGGCTGAAGGCCCCCGCCCCCGAGGCCGGCCGGTGACCGCCGCCGTTCCGGCCCGGTACCCCCAGCAGGAGACGGTCGTCTTCGGCGGCGTGATCGGGGACAGCGCGCCGCGGCCGGACGGCCCGGCGAAGACCGACGGCACCTTCACCTACTCCTCCGACCTGTGGGCCGAGAACATGCTGTGGGGGGCCACCACCCGCAGCCCCCATCCGCACGCCCGCATCCTGCGCATCGACACCCGCGAGGCACGTGCCCTTCCCGGTGTGCACGCGGTACTCACCCATCAGGACGTCCCGGGGCGGGCGCTGCACGGCGCGATGGTGGTGGACCAGCCGGTGCTCGCAGTGGACACCGTGCGCTACCAGGGTGAGGCCGTCGCCGTGGTGGCCGCGGACCACCGCGAGACCGCCCGCCGGGCCGCCGCGCTGGTCCGCGTCAGCTACGACGTCCTGTCGCCGCTCACCGACGCCGAGGCGGCCCTCGCCCCGGACGCCGAACGGGTGCATCCGGACGGCAATCTGGTCCGGCATGTGCGGCTGCGCCGGGGCGCCGCGCAGCACGGCCCGCTGCCGCCCGCCGATGTGGTGGTGTGTGGCGAGTACGAGGTGGGCATGCAGGACCAGGCCTTCCTGAGCCCGGAGTCGGGGATGGCGGTGCCCGCCGATGACGGGGGTGTCGACCTCTATGTCGCCACCCAGTGGATCCACGTCGACCACGAACAGGTCGTGGCGTGCCTCGGGCTGCCGCACGACAAGGTCCGGCTCCGACTGGCCGGCGTGGGTGGCGCGTTCGGCGCACGTGAGGACCTCTCCATGCATGTGCACGCCAGCATGCTGGCGCTGCGCACCGGGCGCCCGGTGAAGATGTGCTACTCCCGTGAGGAGTCCTTCTTCGGCCATGTGCACCGGCATCCGGCGACGATGCGCTACGAGCACGGGGCCACCCGGGAGGGGAAGCTGGTCTACGTCAAGGCATCCGTCGTGCTGGACGGCGGCGCTTACTCCTCCAGTTCGACGGCGGTGGCCGGCACCGTGGCCACCTGCAGCGTGGGCCCGTACGAGGTGCCGCACGTCGAGGTGGACGTGCGGGCGGTCTACACCCACAACCCGCCTTGCGGTGCGATGCGCGGCTTCGGTGCCGTACAGAGCTGTTACGGCTATGAGTCGCAGATGGACCGGCTCGCCCGCGAACTGGACCTGGATCCGGTGGAGTTGCGCCTGCGCAACGCCATGGCGCAGGGCTCTGTCGTGGCTACGGGGCAGGTGCTCGACCATCCCGCGCCGGTCGCCGAACTGCTGCGCCGGGTGAGGGACATGCCGCTGCCGGAGCCGGCCGCCCCCGAGGACGGCGCGGGCACCACCGGGGGCCCGCGCACCGTGCGGGGCGTGGGCTACGCCGTCGGCCTCAAGAACGTCGGTTTCGTCGAGGGCTTCGACGACTACTCCACCGCCCGGGTACGGGTCGAGGTCCACGAGGGCACCCCGCGGGCCACGGTCACCACCGCGGCAGCCGAGGTCGGGCAGGGGCTGGTCACCGTGCAGGCGCAGATCGTCGCCGAGGAGCTGGCGCTGGACGAGGTGGTGGTGGAGCAGGGCGACAGCAGCTTCGGCAACGCGGGCCCCTCGTCCTCCGCCCGCCAGAGCTATGTCACCGGCGGCGCCGTCAAGGCCGCGGCGGAGGCGGTGCGCGCCCGGATATGTGAGCGAGCGGACCGGCTCGTCGGGGTGGCGGGCGCCGCGGCGGGGCTGGCCCGGGGCGCGGTGGTCGACGCCGGCGGGCGAGTGCTGGCCGGACTCACCGAGGTACTGGGCGAGGCGGTGGTGGAGGAATCGGCAGAGTTCCACCACCGGCCGACTCGGCCGCTGGATCCCCGGACCGGCCAGGGCGACTCCGTCTTTCAGTTCGCCTTCGCCGCGCACCGGGCGGTCGTGGAGGTGGACCGGGAACTCGGCCTGGTGCGGGTGGTGGCACTGGACAGCGCGCAGGACGTCGGCCGGGCGCTGAACCCGCGGGCCCTGCGCGGGCAGATCCACGGCGGCAGCTGCCAGGGACTCGGCCTCGCCCTGATGGAGGAGATCCAGCTGGCCGACGGAAAAATCACCAATCCCTCCTTCGCCGGCTACCTCATCCCGACGACGGCCGACATGCCCCGGATGCGGGTGGACATCCTGGAGCTGCCCGACCCGCATGCCCCCTACGGGCTGCGCGGAGTGGGCGAGATGCCGCACGTCACCTCGCCGGCCGCCGTCGCGGCCGCCGTCCGCGACGCCACCGGGCGTGAGCTGCCCCGGATCCCCATCCGTCCCGAGGACATCCTCGGTATCGCATCCGGACACGCACGGGGCACCGGCCCCCGGTCACAGGAAAGGCATCCGGCATGACTGAGGGTTTCGAGACCCAGCAGTACGACGCGATCGGCGCGCACTGGAAGAACGCCAGGGAACTGCCCACCGTGTACCCGGAGCGGGAGAGCTTCCTGCGGCTGCTGGGCGATGTCAGCGGATCCCGGGTGCTGGACCTGGCCTGCGGTGACGGCTTCTACACCCGCCAGATCAAGCAGCTGGGCGCGGAGCGGGCCGTGGGGGTGGACATCTCCCCGGCGATGGTCGAGGCGGCCCGCGCGGCCGAACGGCAGGCGCCGCTGGGCGCCGAGTACCTGGTCGCCGACGCCGGGGATCCAGACCTGTCGAAGCTGGGCCGCTTCGACCTGGTCACCGCCGGTTACCTGGTGAACTACGCCAAGGACGCCGAGGAGCTGACGGACATGTGCCGCGGCGCCCGGAGCCTGCTGGGCAGGGGCGGGCGATTCGTCGGCGTCACCCAGCACCCATGGTTCTCCTTCGACGGCCCCCGTCCGGACCCGTACGGCTTTGTCTTCGACCGGCAGCGGGTCACGCCGTTCGGCACATACATACGGGTCACGGCCGCGCTGCGGCCGCCGATCAGCTTCGAGACCTGCCTGATCAGGCCCGAGGTGTACGCACATGCCTTCGCGGCGGCCGGCTTCCGTGAGCTGCGCTGGGTCGAGATGACCGTGGGGGAGGACGCCACGCGCCGCTTCGGCGATGACTTCTGGCAGGACTTCCTGGCGAACCCGCCGATCGTGCTCTTCGAAGCCCGGAGCTGAGGTGTCGGCCACCGCGCCCATCCGCGCAGACGGGGGATCACGGCGACCATTGCCCAGCCGGGCGACCGGCGGGCCGAGCGCCGACGCGGGGGGCGGGCCGGCGGACGTCCGCAGCGGCACCCTGACCGTCACAGCGATCGTCATCCGGCTCCGGGACATCGTCCACGAGCCATCACAAGCGCCTGAGCAGGACGGTCCAGTGAAGTCCGCGGTGCGACAGCGCCCCGAACGTGAGGGAACGACCAGCCACGACGGCGCCGCGGACGACCGACGGCACAGCGCGGCATGTCCGGCGGAGCGCTCAGCCCGCGTCGGCCAGGGCCGCCGGTGCGAGTTCCTCCAGCAGCTCACGCAGCTGGGCGATGGCCTCCGGACGCACCGAGTAGCAGATCTGCACGCCTCGGCGCCGTGTGCTCACCACGCCGGCCTCGCGCAGCACCTTCAGATGCTGGCTGATGGTCGGCTGTGACACGGCGAAGAGCTCGGTGAAGTCGCAGGCGCAGGTCTCCGGTTGAACGGCCAGCGCGCGCACGATGCCCAGCCGCACGGGATGGCCGAGGGACTTCAGTATTGCGGCACTTGACTGGTTGGTTGTCACGCTTGACAGCGTATCAAGCAATCTCTATATAGTGGTTTCCCTGTATAGGGAATCTCCTATATGAGCGGGGTGCGGGCAACGAGCGCCCCCTGGCCATCGCGCAGCCGCGCTGTACAGGTTTGGAGAGCTCATGAGCGAGTCCGCTCGCACGAGCGCCCCAGAAGAGGGCATCTGGTCCCCGCGATATCGGTCCCTCACCATCGGGCTGATCCTCTCGGTCACCTTGGTCGCGTTCCTCTGGCTGGGCGTCGCGACGGTGCTCCCCCCGGCGGCTGAGGCACTTGACGGGCTGGGCTTGTTCGGCTGGGCTTTCACCGCGTTCATGCTGGCCAATATCTTCGGCACCGTGCTCGCCGGCCAGGGGGCGGACCGGACGGGGCCGACCCGCCCCTACCTCCAGGCATTCCTCTATTTCGTCGTCGGCTGTGTGGTCTCCGCCGTCGCGACCGACTGGTCTGTGTTCCTGCTCGGCAGGACGCTTCAGGGAGCCGGTGTCGGTGGGGTGCTGGCCCTTGCCTATCTGACCGTGGGCCGCGCCTACCCGGACGAACTGCGCGCCCGGATGCTCGCGCTGGTGGCCTCCGCCTGGACGCTGCCCGCGCTGCTCGGGCCGGCCATCGCCGCCGCCATCGCCGAGGCCAGCAACTGGCGGGTGGTCTTCCTCGTCCTGGTGCCGCTGGTGCCGATCGGCGTGGTGCTGACCCTGCCCGCACTGCGCAGGCTGGGACCGCCCGAGGTCTCGGCCCCCGACAAGCGCCGTATTCCCTTCACCCTGCTCCTGGTGGTGGGCGCGGGCGCCGTGCTGGCCGGGCTTGAGGAGCACAATCTGGCGCTCACCCTGCCGCTCGTGGCGGTGGGTGCCGCACTCGCGCTGCCGATGCTGCGCAAGCTGCTGCCGCCCGGCACGCTCGCTGTCCGGCGCGGTATGCCGGCCGGCATGATCGTGCGCGGACTCGTCAGTACCGCCTACTACGGCGCCGAGTCCTTCTTCCCGCTGAGCATGACCCAAGTCCTGGGGCTGAGCACCCTGCAGTCCGGACTGGCGCTCTCCGCGGGAGCGCTCACCTGGGTCAGCGGTGCCTGGATCCAGGCCAAGTTGGACCACCGCAGTGGCGGCAAGGGGCGGCACAGCCGCGTCGTCGCCGGCTTCGTGCTGCTGCTGGCCGGTGACGCGCTGATCGCCGTGTCCATCGGCACCGACCTGCAGAGTGTGGCGCTCGCCGTCATCGGCTGGGCCATCGCCGGCTTCGGGATGGGGCTGGTGTATCCCGCCGTCACCACCATCGTCCTGGCGCTGGCCCCCAAGGGCCAAGAGGGCGCCGCCAGTTCCAACCTCCAGCTGTCCGAGACCCTGTCCGTCGCCGTGATGACCGGCCTGGGCACCGCCGTCAGCGCCATGGGCACCGCCCAGGGGTGGGAGCAGCACAGCGCCCTTGGCATCGTCTTCACCATCACCGCGCTGGCGGCCCTGCTGGGCATCGGTGCGGGGCTTCGGACCGTGGTGCGGGGCGCCCCGGAAGCCGGTCCGGCCGACGAGGACACCACCACCGCGACCGATCCGCTGCACAAAGGAGCGCGACGGACCGCCTGACCGGACACCCCGCGGCATGCCGTTGCCGCATCCGGCACGCCGCCCGCCGGGCCCCTGGAGGTCCGCCACGGGTCTTACACCGTTGGGTACGAACGACGCCGCCGACCGCACCGCACCGGGCCGCCACCCTCGCACTTCAGGGTGGCGGCCCGGTGCGTGCCGAGGCACCCACCGGTTCCGCGGCAAGACCGACTCCGGTGCCGCGAGGCCCTTTCGGTGGGGACTCGGCAGGCGCCGGAAAATGCTTCGGGCATGTATCGGTGCGTACCGCATGTCCGTTGCGGGCCGCGTTGTGAAGACTCTTGCTGGTCCGGAAGTAACGCATACAGGTGGGTCTTCAACCTGGAGGATCAGTGACCGACGCACTCAAAGGCGAGAACACGTCATCGCCCACCGCGGAGGCGGACCCGGGTCACGACGGTGTAAGCGTCAGAGCACAGGTGGAAGTACCGCTGCGCTTGGCCGACGGCACCGCCATGAACACGCACATGGTTTCGTTCCGAGGTCTCAGCGACGGGCTGGAGCATCTGGCGCTCACCTGCGGCCCGATGGCCGGCACCCCACTGGTCAGGCTCCACTCGGAGTGCCTGACGGGCGATGTCTTCGGGTCCGCCCGGTGTGACTGCGGCCCGCAGCTGACGGAGTCGCTGAAAATGCTGTCCGTGTCCGGCGGCATCCTGTTGTACCTCCGGCAGGAGGGCCGGGGTATCGGCCTGTTCAACAAGCTCGATGCCTACAGCGTCCAGGACCGCCTGGGCCTTGACACCTTCGCCGCCAACCGGCATCTGAACTTCTCCGACGACCTGCGGGACTACCGGGCAGCGGCCCAGATGTTGCGCGTGCTGGGCGCGTCCCGGGTGTACCTGCTCAGCAACAACCCGGACAAGACCGAGCAGCTGCGGCGCTACGGCATCGACGTCGTGGATCAAATCCCCACCGGGGCGTTTCTCAACGAATGCAACCTTCGCTACCTCCGAGCAAAGGTGGAGCTGCACGGCCACCGCATCGAGATCACGCAGGAGATCGCATGATTCAGCACCGGGGCCCCATCAGCGGAATAGCCGCTTGGCAGGACCGCTACGTGGCAACCGCCGGTTACGACAACCAAGTCATCTGCTGGGACCAGAAGAGCGGGGAGTCGATTTCCCGTTCCTCGCACGACCATCTGGTCAACCAGTGCGCCTTCTCACCGGACGGCCGGTTTCTGCTCACCTCCTCCAGCGACTACACGGCCCGGATGTGGACCGTACCGGAGCTGCGGCTGGTCGCCGTGTTCGACGGCCAGGAGGACGACGTCGAGATGTCGGTGTTCCACCCGTCCAAGGAACTGGTCGCGACCGCGTCCCGGGACCACCGAGTGCGGGTCTACGACTTCGGCGGGCGACTGACGCACACCTTCACCGGGCACACCGCCGACGTCATCTCCGTCGAGTGGAGCCGTGGCGCGGACGAGCTGATCTCCTCCAGCGACGACGGCACCATCAAGCGCTGGTCCCTGGAGACCGGCGGGCTGCTGGCGGACCTCGACATGGAGGGCGTGGAGACCGACACCATCGCGATCTCCTCCAGCGGCATCATCTTCGCCGGCAACGACGAGGGCCAGATCATCGTGGTGGGCGCGGACGGCCGAGAGGTGCTGCCCGCACACGACGCCGGCATCAAACGGCTGGTTCTCGATGACGCGCGTGACCTGCTGGTCAGCCTCAGCTACGACCGCACCATGCGGCTGTGGAACGTCGCCTCACGGCGCCCCGAGCCGATGGGCACCACCGCACTGCCTGACGACGTCTGGCCGCGCTCCTGCGCCTTCGCCGCCGGCTCCCGGCTGGTCTTCGCGACATTCGGTGCCACCTATCGCCGTTACGACTACGAGCAGCGCGTCTGGGACACCGCCACGGTCCCCAGCACCGGCGGCATCAACGCCGTCCTGCCCCGGCCGGCCACGTCGAGCCTGACCGTGGGGGACGCGGGCACCGTGCGCAGCGGCGGCACCGTGGTCGCCGAGACGGGCAGCCTGTGCAACTTCCTGGCGCCGCTGGGCGATCTGGTACTGACCGGCGGCCAGTTGGGCAAGGTGTTCGACGCGCTGACCGGCAACGAGCTGTACCAGCACCGTTCTCCGCTCAACTGCGCTGCGGCCTTCGAGCACGACGGCGCCCGGCACGCGGTCGTCGGCGCGTACACCGGCGAGGGCGTGGTGCTGCGGCTGACCGGCGACGGCCGGGCCGAGCGGGTCCGGGACCTGCCCCTGCACACCAACGCGGTCAAGGGAGTCGCCGTCTCCGGCGACTTGATGTTCTCCGTCGCAGCGGACGCCTCGGCCACCTGGTACCGCGTCTCGACGCTGGAGAAGGTCGCCACCCTCGACGATGCCCATGACAAGATCGCCAACGGCTGCGCGGGGCTCGGCGAGGGCTGGTTCGCCAGTGTCAGCCGCGACCTGAAGCTGCGGCTGTGGGACCCCGAACGCAACGCCCACGAGGTGTCGACGCCGCATACGCACTCCATCAAGTGCGTCGCGGCCTCGGACGACGGGAGGCTGATCGCCACCGGCAGCTACAACGGCCGGGTCGCGATCTACGACCGTACGACCGCCTCGTGGAGCGCGGTGACCCGCCCCACGGCTGCCGGGATCTCCTCTCTCGCCTATGACGCCGAGCAGAAGGTGTTCCTCGCCGCGTCCTACGACGGGCAGGTCTACCCGCTCGTCGGCTGACCGTCATGACCGGCTGTCCGGGAAGCGGGGACGGTGCCCGCCTTCCCGGTCGGCCCATGTGCGCGTCCCCGCCGTGGCTCCAGCCAGTGGGCTCCATCCTCGTGACAGCACACCGGAGGCAATCGTGACCGGCAGTACGCCGCCGGCCGTCATGGCCAACCCCAACACCTTGTCCGACCGCGAGGCGATGGGACTTCCCCCTTCGTTCGCCTCCCGTGGTCCGTACTGGGCCCTGCGCAACCATCAGGACCTCTTGACGAAGACCCCGACAGAGCTCGTCGCCCTGGCCGAGGACCCCCGGCAGGCGTTCGCCACCCGCTGTGCGGCCGGCACCGTCCTGGGACTCATCGGGGACCCGCGGGTGCGGGCGTACGACCCGCCGATGGCCGAAGTACCGGCGGCCTACGTCTCGTTGGGGCTGGCGCCCGGATCGGTGGACGCCGTCGTCGAGCAGTGGCGGCATGCCGGGGTCGAGCGGGCGTGGATCGCCAAGGAGTGCCCGGTTCACGAAGTGCGCCTGGCCGCGTTCCGGATCGCCCTGCACCCCGTCACCAACGCCGAGTACCGGCTGTTCCTGGAAGACACCTCCAGCACCTGGCTGCCCTCCTCCTGGCGGTTCGGCGCCTATCCCGAGCTGCTGGCCAACCACCCGGTGTGGACCGTCCCCGCCGAGGCCGCGGACGCCTACGCCGCCTGGCTGGCCGCTTCGACCGGGCGCCGGTTCCGGCTGCCGACCGAGGCCGAGTGGGAGTACGCGGCGTCCGGCGGCGACGGCCGCGCCTACCCCTGGGGGGAATCGTTCCGGCCGCTGTGCGCGAACACCGTCGAGGGCGGGCCGCTGACCACGGTGCCGATCGGCGTCCATCCCGCGGGACGCTCCCCGTTCGGGGTGCACGACATGGCCGGAAACGTGGAGGAGTACGTCGCGGACGACTACCGGGCCTACCCCGGAGGCGACCCGGTCGACGACGATCTCGCCCGCACCCGCGGAACCTACCGGGTGGCCCGCGGCGGCAGTTTCACCCGCTTCGGCGACCTCGCCCGCTGCCGCCGCCGGCACGGCTGGTACGAACGGGACATCTACGCCATGGGTTTCCGTCTCGCGGAGACGATATGAGCGCCGGGGAGCCGCAGCCCACCGCTGTCACGCCCGCCGAACACGACGCCATGGCGCGTGCCGTCCGACTCGCCGCCACCGCCCTGGGGCACACCAGCCCCAACCCGGTGGTGGGGTGTGTGCTGCTCGCCCCCGACGGCAGCCCGGTGGGCGAGGGATACCACCGGGGAGCCGGGCAGCCGCATGCGGAGGTGGAGGCCCTGCGCGCCGCCGGCGCGCGGGCGCGCGGCGCGACCGCGGTGGTCACGCTGGAACCCTGCGCGCACCAGGGCCGCACCGGCCCGTGCGCCGAGGCACTGCTCCACGCCGGGGTGGCACGGGTCGTCTATGCCGTGGACGACCCGACACCGCAGGCGGGCGGCGGCGCGGCGCGGCTGCGGGCCGCCGGCGTGCAGGTGGTCGGCGGGGTGCTTCGCGAGGAGGCCGAGCGCGGCAACGAACTCTGGCTGACCGCGGCCCGGCATGGCCGGCCCTGCGTCACCTGGAAGTTCGCCGGCACGCTCGACGGCCGGACGGCCGCGGCGGACGGCACCTCACGGTGGATCACCGGCAGCGCGGCCCGCGCGGACGGCCATGTGCTGCGTGCCACGCACGACGCGGTGCTGGTCGGCTCGGGAACGCTGCGCAGCGACGACCCGCACCTGGGGCTGCGGCACGGGGTCACCGGCCGGCCCCCGCTACGGGTGGTGCTGGACCGGACCGGCGGCATCCGGCCGCAGGCCCGGGTCCTCGACGACGCGGCGCCGACAGTCGTCGTGGTCGCCGAGGGCACCCGGCCGCCCCTGTTGCCGCATGGCCATGAGGTGCTGGCCCTGCCGTGTGACGCGCAGGGCATCGATGTCGCGGAGCTGACCGCGGAGCTCTACCGGCGCGGACTGCGCTCGGTGCTGCTGGAAGGCGGCGCCGGACTGGCCGCCGCGTTCGCCCGGCGCGGCCTGCTCGACCGCGCCGTCGCGTACCTGGCGCCCATGCTCCTCGGTGCGGGCGGCCGCGCCGTCCTGGACGACTTCGGCGCGATGAGCCTGGCGCAGGGTCTGCGGTTCCGGTTCGGTGAGGTGTGCCGGCTCGGGGACGACCTGCGGCTGGTGCTGCGCACCACATCGCACCCGGCGGCGGAGGCGCGATGACCGGCCGGTGGAGCGCCGGCCGGGAGCGGCCGAGGGTCGCGGTGGTCTTCCACAGCCGCCGGGGCACGATCCGCAGGCTTGCCCTCGCCGCCGCCGAGGGGGCCCGCGCCCGCGGGGCACAGGTGCGGCTGCTGCGGGTCGCGGACACCGCCGAGGACCCGCTGGAGCCGGGGACGGCCGCCTCCTTCGCCCTGGAGGAAGAGGTGGCCACGCCCGATGACGTGCTCTGGGCGGACGGGCTGGTGCTGGCGACGCCCACCTACTTCGGAAATGTCTCCGCGCCGTTCAAGCGTTTCCTCGACTCCACGGCCCGGCTGTGGGCCCAGGGCCTGCTGGCGGACCGGGTGGTGACCGCGATGACCTCCGCCGAGTGCGCTTACGGCGGCCGCGAGGCCACCCTGCTGAGCCTGTACCAGACCGTCTACCACTGGGGCTCGTGGGTGCTCGGCGCGGATCTCGGGGACACGGAGGAGGCCGGCACCGGCGGCAATCCCTACGGCCTGTCCGCCGCCTGCCGGCGGGGCAGTGAGGTCGGGCCGCCCGAGATACGGGCCGCGTGGGCGCAGGGGTGGCGGCTGGCCGGATTCGCCGCGCGCGGACCGCGCTGCCGCCCACCCGCCGTACCGGACACGACGCGCCATCCCACCCGGGTGACGGTGGTGCACCACGCGGACGGCGCCGCCGTCCGCACCCTGGCCCAGGAATGCGCCGCGGGCGCCCGGGAGTTGGGGGCTGAAGCCCGGCTGCGGCGGGTGCGGGAGGCCGGCTCGGGCAACAGGCCGTCGCCAGGCGTGCCATGGGGCGCTCCCCGGGCCCAGGTGGTCACCGCCGAGGACCTGGCGTGGGCCGACGCGGTGGTGTTCGGTGCCGCGGCGCAGCGCGGCACGCTGGCCGCACCGCTGCTGGACTTCGCGCAGCGGCTCGAACCGGTGGTCGGCACCAGCCCGTTGGCGGGGAAGGCGGCGAGCGCCTTCGTCGTCACGCCGCGCCCGCACACGGGGAGCGAGTCGGCGTTACTGGCGTTCCATCAGGTGCTGTTCCACTGCGGCGCGGTGGTCGCGCCCCCCGGGTACACCGACTCCGCGGTGTTCGCGGCGGGCGGGAACCCGTACGGCTGCGCGTACGCCCTGTCGGACGGCGCCGTCCCGAGCCCGCAGGTGCTGGCGGCGGTCCGCCACCAGGGGCGCCGGACCGCGGTGGTGGGGCACTGGCTGCGTCGACAGCCGAAGCGGCGGGCGGGCCGCTCGCCGCACGGGGCATCCGGCGCGAACTTCGAGGTCCCCAGGGGAAGGGCAGTGATGTGAGCATTCAGCAGTACGACGAGATCGGCGAGGCGTACGAGGGCTTCAAGACCCTGCCGATGGCCCGGTACGCGGAGGTGCCCAGCTTCTTGGGCATGCTGGGCCCGCTCACCGGCGGTAGTGTGCTGGACCTCGCCTGCGGCACCGGTTTCTACACCCGGCAGATCGAACGGCTGGGCGCGGCGCACGTTCTGGGCGTCGACATCTCCGGCGAGATGATCGCCGCCGCCCGGAGCATCGAGGCACGGCATCCGTCAAGGATCCGTTACGACGTCCGGGACGCCGCCGAACTGGACTTCCCGGAGCCTGCGTTCGACGTGGCCACCGCGGTCTATCTGCTCAACTACGCCGATGACGAGGAGGGCATGGCCCGGATGTGCCGCGGTGTCCACGGCAGCCTGAAGGACGGCGGGAGATTCTACGCGCTGACCCAGAATCCCGCGTTCCGCTTCGATGGCCCCTCGACCGACCCCTACGGATTCCGCTACGAACAGGTGGGTGCGACGCCGATGGGCCCCCGGGTGCACATCACGGCGCTGCTCGACCCGCCGATCGGCTTCGACACGAACTGCCCGCCACGGGAGATGTACGAGCGCGTTCTGCACGCCGCCGGGTTCCGGAACGTGGAATGGGTCCCGCTCCAGGTGCCGGGGGCATCGAAGGCGGCGTTCACCGACGGCTTCTGGGAAGATTTCCTGGCCAACCCGCCGCTGGTCATGCTGCGTTGCACCAAAGAGCCGGCCGGAGCCTGACGGCAGGTGACACCGCCATACCGCGCCCCAGGCTGACGGCCCCCGGGGTCAGAGCCGCCGCAACCGCTCCGCATCGCCGTACCCTCGCCACCGGACGAGTCGGGCTGTACGCCGGGTTCTGTGCCGCGTGAGCGTGGTGTCGGTCACGCCGGACGGGTCTGCTGCTGGGCGAACCCGGTCGCCCAGCGGCAGGCGCCCCTCAGGTGCGCTTTCGCCCTCCGGCCGTCAGCAGGACGTGGACGACGAGCGAGGCTCCCAGCCCCACGGCCCAGCCGTAGTCGGCGAGCGGCTTGAGCAAGGGGATGAGGCCGTCGGCCGGGAACGGTCCTGCCTTGTTCCCCTGCTCGTCCAGCGTGGAGTACGAGCCACCGACCGCCAGCACACCGCCGACCGCGAAGGCGACGACGGCCCGCCAGTTCCAGCCGCCCGAGTACCAGTACCGCCCGCCTTCCAGATACAGGTCGGCGAGGTGCAGCGCGGTCCGCCGGATGATCCAGTAGTCCGCGATGAGAATGCCCGCCACCGTGCCGAGCAGTCCGCCCACCACACCCAGCCATGTGAAGATGTACAGCTCGGGCGTGGACGTCAGCTTCCACGGCATCACCAGGACGCCCACGATGCCCGTGACGATCGCGCCCGTGCGGAAGTTGATGATCTTCGGGGCGAGGTTCGCGAGATCGTACGCGGGTGAGACCACGTTCGCCGCGATGTTCACGCTGATCGTCGCCACGAAGACGGTGATGAGCGCGAAGAGCAGGCCGAAGACGTTGTCGGTCTTGCCGGCCAGCTCGACCGGGTCCCAGATCGCCACCCCGTAGACCTTCTCAGAACCGGCCGTCACCAGGACCGACATCAGCGCGAAGAGGGTCATGGTGGTCGGCAGGCCGAGGGTCTGGCCGAAGACCTGTGCCCGCTGGCCCTTTCCGAAGCGGGTGAAGTCCGGGATGTTGAGACTGAGGGTGGACCAGAAGCCGATCATGCCCATCAGGCCCGGGAAGAAGACCTTCCAGAAGTCCGCGCCCCAGCCGACCTTCGACGGTTCGTGCAGCAGCGGACCGAAACCGCCCGCCTTGTTCGCGATCCAGACCAGGAGCACCACCGCGCCGACGAGGACGAAGGGCGCCGCCCAGTTCTCGAACCGGCGCAGGGTGTCCATTCCCCGGTAGATGATGGCCAGTTCGAGCGCCCAGAAGATCACGAAACAGAGCCACAGGGTCCACGGGTAGCCGCCGATCCTCGCGGCGTCCGTCCAGCCGCCGAAGATCTTCCCCAGGAGGATGAAGATGCCCTGGCCGCCGATCCACGTCTGGATGCCGAACCAGCAGCAGGCCACCGCCGCCCGCACCATCGCGGGCAGGTTCGCACCGCGGATGCCGAAGGAGGCACGGGCCAGGACCGGGAAGGGTATGCCGTACTTGGGTCCCGCGTGACCGGTGAGCAGCATCGGGAGCAGCACGATCACGTTGGCGAGCGCGATCGTGAGGACGGCCTGCTTCCAGTCCATGCCCAGGGCCACCAGTCCCGAAGCGAGCGTCCAGGACGGGATGCAGTGGGCCATGCCGATCCACAGGGCCACGAAGTTGTAGGTGGTCCAGCGGCGTTCGGCGAGGGGGACGGGACGCAGGTCGTCGTTGGCGTAGCGGCTGCCGGCCGGGTAGGCGTCGCCGGCCAGCTCGATGGCCGGGTCGGGTATGCGCGGTGGGGCGGTGTCGGTCATGGGCAGCAGTCCGTTCTAGGGAGGGGAACGAGGGACGGCGACGGTGCGGGTGCCGTGAACTGCCGTGCTGCGTTGATGAGGTGCTGTCGGGGCTAAGCCGTGGGTCATGCGTTCACCACCGGGATCACCTCCCGGCCGTACTGTTCGATCACCTTCTCCTTCGCGTCGTGCATCGCGTACACCGCGAACTGGTCGACGCCCAACGCGCGCAGCGCACGCAGCTTTTCGACATGCGCGCAGGCCGGGCCGATCAGACAGAACCGGTCCACGATCTCGTCGGGCACGAACTGGGTGTCGGGGTTGCCGCTGCGTCCGTGGTGGGCGTAGTCGTAGCCCTGGCGGGCCTTGATGTAGTCGGTGAGTTCGTCGGGTACCTCGACGGAGTGCTCGCCGTACTTGGCGACCAGGTCGGCGACGTGGTTGCCGACCATCCCGCCGAACCAGCGGCACTGCTCGCGCGCGTGGGCGAGCGCCGCGGGCGAGTCGTCGGCGGTGACGTACGCGGGGGCCGCGACGCAGATCCTCACCTCGGCGGGCTCGCGTCCGGCGGCGACGGCCGCGTCCTTGACGGCCTTGACCATGTGCTCGGTGAGGTAGAGGTCGGCGAGCTGGAGGATGAATCCGTCGGCCTCCTCACCGGTCATCTTCAGAGCCTTGGGGCCGTACGCGGCCATCCAGACCGGGAGTTCGGCGCCCGGCTTGATCCAGGGGAATCTGACGACGGTGCCGCCGCCGAGGTCGGCCTCCTCGCCGCGGCCGAGCGCCCGGATGACCTTCATGGCGTCGCTGATCCGGGCCAGCGTGTTGGGTTTGCGGCCCGCCACCCGCATCGCCGAGTCGCCGCGGCCGATGCCGCACACGGTGCGGTTGCCGAACATGTCGTTGAGCGTGGCGAACGTGGAGGCGGTGACCTCCCAGGTGCGGGTGCCCGGGTTGGTGACCATCGGACCCACGGTCAACTTCTCGGTGCTGGACAGGATCTGACTGTAGATCACGAAGGGTTCCTGCCAGAGCACGGCGGAGTCGAAGGTCCAGCCGTGGCTGAACCCGTTGCGCTCGGCCCGCTGCATCAGGCTGATGACGTGGGAGGCCGGCGGGTCGGTCTGCAGGACGAGTCCGAAGTCCATGGGCGCCACTCCTAGGTGACCTAGTTGAGGTACTGACAGGTGGAGCGCGGGGTGTAGACGCCGTGCCCGGCGCGTCCGGTGTACTCCCGCTCGGTGATGACGGCCTCGCCGCGCGAGAGCACGGTCTCGACCCGGCCGGTGACGCGCCTGCCCTCGTAGGCCGAGTAGTCGACGTTCATGTGGTGGGTCGTCGCGGACAGCACCTGCTCGGCGTGCGGGTCGTAGACGACGACGTCGGCGTCGGCGCCGGGCGCGATGGTGCCCTTCTTCGGGTACAGGCCGAACATCCGCGCCGGGGTGGCGCAGGCGATCTCGATCCAGCGGCGGCGGGAGATGTGTCCGTCGACGACGGCCTGGTGCAGCAGGTCCATGCGGTTCTCGACGCCGGGCAGGCCGTTGGGGATCTTCGAGAAGTCGCCGCGGCCCAGCTCCTTCTGGCCGGTGAAGCAGAAGGGGCAGTGGTCGGTGGAGACGACCTGGAGGTCGTTGGCGCGCAGTCCCCGCCACAGCGCCGCCTGGTGCTCACGGGGGCGCAGCGGGGTGGAGCAGACGTACTTGGCGCCCTCGAAGCCGGGTTCGGCGAGGTTGTCGGTCGACAGGAACAGATACTGCGGGCAGGTCTCGCCGAAGACGTCGAGGCCCTGGTCGCGGGCCCTGGTCAGTTCGGCGACCGCCTCCTGCGCGGAGACGTGCACGACGTACAGCGGCGCCCCGGCGACCTGGGCGAGCCGGATGGCGCGGTGGGTGGCCTCGGCCTCCAGCAGGGCCTTGCGGACCTCGCCGTGGTAGCGGGGGTCGCTCTCGCCGCGGGCGAGGGCCTGCTCGACCAGGACGTCGATCGCGATGCCGTTCTCGGCGTGCATCATGATCAGCCCGCCGTTGCCGGCGGCGCGCTGCATGGCGCGCAGGATCTGACCGTCGTCGCTGTAGAAGACGCCCGGGTAGGCCATGAACTGCTTGAAGGAGGTCACGCCCTCCTCCACCAGCAGATCCATCTCCTTCAGCGTCTCCGGGTTCACATCGGAGACGATCATGTGGAAGCCGTAGTCGATGGCGCAGTTGCCCTCGGCCTTGGCGTGCCAGGCGTCCAGTCCCTCGCGCAGCGAGTGGCCGACGCTCTGGACGGCGAAGTCGACGATCGTCGTCGTACCGCCCCAGGCGGCGGCCCGGGTGCCGGTCTCGAAGGTGTCCGAGGCGAAGGTGCCGCCGAACGGCATCTCCATGTGGGTGTGGGCGTCGACCCCGCCCGGGATGACGTACTTCCCGGTGGCGTCGATGCTCCTCTCGGCGGTGAAGGCCCCGGCCGCCTCGGTGCCGGAGGCCGCGAGGGCGGCGATACGGCCGTCCTCGATCAGGACGTCGGCGTGGATCTCGTCGGACGCGGTGACGACGAGTCCACCGCGGATGACGGTACGGCCGGTCATGGGTCCACTCCCTCGCTGGTCATGTGCGGATTCGAGGTGGCCGCTCGCGCCGGTGCGGCGGCGGGGGCGCGTCGGACACGGCCCGGCGCCCCTTCGGGGCCCGCGCGTGCGGACCGCCCGATCACGGAGCCGTCAGCGGCCCGTACGCGCCCGGGGCACGGTCGCGGTAGAACTGCCAGCGGTCGCGGACCTCGCGCAGCTTGGCGAGGTCCAGGTCGCGCACGACGAGTTCGGTCTCCTTGTCGCTCGCTACCTCGCCGACGAACTGGGCCTGCGGGTCGACGAAGTACGTCGTCCCGTAGAAGTCGTCGGCGCCGAGGTCCTCGACGCCGACCCGGTTGATCGCGCCCACGAAGTACTCGTTGGCGACCGCCGCGGCCGGCTGCTCCAGTTGCCACAGATAGCGGGACAGGCCGCGCGAGGTGGCCGACGGGTTGAAGACGATCTCGGCGCCGCCGAGGCCCAGCGCCCGCCAGCCCTCCGGGAAGTGCCGGTCGTAGCAGATGTAGACGCCGATCCGGCCGGCGGCCGTCTCGAAGACGGGCCAGCCGCTGTTCCCCGGGCGGAAGTAGAACTTCTCCCAGAAGCCCTCGACCTGCGGGATGTGGGTCTTGCGGTACTTGCCGAGGTAGGAGCCGTCCGCGTCGATCACCGCCGCGGTGTTGTAGAGGACTCCGGGCTGCTCCTCCTCGTACATGGGCAGCACGAGGACGATGCCGTACTCCTGTGCCAGGGCCTGGAAGCGGCGCACGGTGGGGCCCTCGGGGATCCGCTCGGCGTACTCGTAGAACGCCTTGTCCTGGACCTGGCAGAAGTACGGTCCGTAGAACAGTTCCTGGAAGCACAGGACGCGGGCGCCCTGTGCGGCCGCGTCGCGGACCGCCTGCTCGTGGACCTGGATCATGGACTCCTTGTCGCCGGTCCAGGCGGTCTGGAAGAGGGCGGCACGGATCACTTGGCTCATCGGGACCTCCGGTCGCTCGGTGTGCGGTGAGCCTAGGAAGTCCCCGGACGCGGTGTGAGTGGCAGCGTGTCACGTCTGCGGGGGTGTGGCGTGCCATCGTGTCACATCGGCTCTGGGCCATGTTTCACCGCCGTTTTCGCAGGTCGTTCAGCGTTTCAGCCGTGTTGCGCGTCGTGCGCGAGCAGCGCGATGTGCACCGAGGCCGCCTGTTCGAAGTCATCGAGGTCGACGCCCAGCCGGGCCTGTATCGCCTCCAGACGGCGGTAGAGCGCGGGCCGGGAGACATGGTGCAGCTGGGCGGTGCGGGACTTGTTGCGGCCGGTGGCGAGATAGGTCCGCAGCACATTCAGAAGGTCCTGGTCGGTGCCGCACAGCAGCCCGTCCAGTTCCCGCTCCGCGAAGGACTGGACGTGCGGGTCGTCGCGCAGGAGCCGGATCAGACCGCGCAGATGGACGTCCCTGAGCCGGACGACGCCGGGCAGGTCGAGGGCGGCGGAGGAGTCGGCGACGGCGTCGGCGACGTGCTGGGCCTCGTGCAGCCCGGCGGGCACCTCGTCCCAGACGGTCCGCGGCCCGGCCGCGGCGACCACGCTGCGGGTGCGGCCGGACTCGGCTCGCAGCCGCGCCGCGAAGTGCGCGGTGAGCGCCTGCGCGTCCTGGTCCCTGGCGAGGCTCAGCAGCACCGCGGTGGCCCCGTCGGCGAGTTCGGCGACGAGTCCGGCGAGCCCCAGCATCCGCAGCACCCGGTCGAGCCCGGCGGGCGCGGCGTCCCGCACCACCAGCGGGACGAAGGTCCGCCGGTTGACCGGCAGCCCGGCCGCCCGCGCCCGCGGCAGCAGCTGCCGGGCCGGTACCACCCCGGAGACCAGGTCGGTCAGCAGGCTCTGCGCGGACTGCTCCTCCCAGGAGTGGGCCGAGCCGCCGCCGAGCATGCGGTGCAGCACCAGGGCCTCGGCGGCCCGGTCGGCGAGCAGCCGGCCGGCGGCCGTGCCGCCGCGGTACCCGCACAGCACGATCTGTCCCCAGCGCTCACCGCGTCCGCCCAGCTCGGCCCGGATCCAGCCGTCGCCCTCGCTGCCGCCCGCCTGCCGTGCGATGCGCTCCCAGTCACGCAGCACGTCGTCCACGGCCGGCCGCTCCCCCGCCGTGGCCAGCACCCGGTGGGCGAGGTTGGTGACGACGACGGGGCAGGCGCTGTGCGCGGCGACCTCGTCGAGCAGGCTCTGCAGCGGCGCGCCCGCGGTGATCAGGGCGGTCAGCGCGGTCCGTACCGCCTCCGAGAGGCTGACGGCGGCGAACTTGCGCCGCACCAGCCGGGACTGCACCTCCTCGGTCAGTTCGGCGAAGGGGAACGGCCGGTGCAGCACGACCAGGGGCAGCCCGCACCGCTCGGCGGCCCGGCGCATCACGTCCGGTGGCGCCGGGAACGCCCGGCCGAGGCCCAGGACGACGGCCGCGGCCTCCGCGCGGTACAGCGACCGGATGTACTCGGCCTGCTTGTCCTCGTCGCCGGCGAGCAGCACCCCGGTGGTGAGCACCATCTCCCCGCCGGTGAGCATCACACCGACGTCGGCGGCCTCGGCCACGTGCACCCAGCGCACCGGCCGGTCGAGCTGGGCGGCGCCGGCCACCACCTCGGGCTCCCCGGCCAGCACCCGTTCCAGGGCGAGGACCTGACGCACCGACAGCACGGGTTCCAGGGGCTCCAAGGCGGTGGTCATGGCATGCTCCCCTTCCTTGCTCTTCTGTTTCGCTTCTCGTTCTCTGCCGCTCGGTTCTCCTCCGGGGCGCGGGATGCCGGTGCCGAGTCGTCCGCCGCTGCCGGGCTCGGCGCTACTGCGTGCTCCTGAGGGCGCGTTCGAGGACGGCGGCGCCCTCCTCGGCCTCCGCGACGGTCAGCGACAGCGGTGGCGCGATGCGCAGGGCGCTGGTGTTGTGGCCGCCGCCCTTGCCGATCAGCAACCCGCCCTCGCGGGCCGCCTCCAGGACGGCGGAGGCCGCCTGCGGGTCGGCCTCGTCGGTGCCCGGCCGCACCAGCTCGATGCCGATCATCAGTCCGCGCCCGCGCACCTCTCGTACGCCGGGCAGTTGCGCGGCGACGGCCCGCAGCCGTTCGATGAGCAGACCGCCGACCCGGCGGGCGTTGCCCTGAAGGTCGTGCTCCAGCAGATAGGTGAGGTTGGCCAGGCCGGCCGCCATGGTGATCTGGGTGCCGCCGAACGTCGAAATGCTGTTGGCGTCGAGGCAGTTCATGATCTCGGCGCGGGCCACGACCCCGCCGATGGACATGCCGTTGCCGATGCCCTTGGCGAAGGTGACGATGTCGGGCGGGCCGCTGCGGGCGTGCGCCTGCCAGCCCCAGAAGTGTTCTCCGGTACGGCCCCAGCCCGTCTGCACCTCGTCGGCGATCCACAGCACGCCGTGTTCCTTGAGCACGTCGCGGAAGGCCGCGTACAGGCCGTCGGGCGGCGAGGTGAAACCGCCGACGCCCTGGATGGGCTCCGCGATCAGGGCGGCCGGCGGCCGGGTGTGGCCGAGGAGGTCCTTCAGGTCCGCCACGCAGGCGGCGATGAACTCCGCGTCGTCCAGGTGGGCGTAGGGGCCGCGGGTGCGGACGCCGCCGTGCACGTACAGGGTCTGCAGCGGGGACAGGGCGGTCGGGGACCAGCCGCGGTTGCCGGTGATGCCGACGGCGCTGAAGGAGCGGCCGTGGTAGCTGTTGCGCATCGCCAGGACCGTGTTGCTGCCCCGGTGGGCGGTCGCGAGCAGCAGGGCGGTGTCATTGGCCTCGGTGCCGGAACTGGTGAAGAACACCCTGGCGTTCGGGATCTGCGACACCTGGGCGATGCGCTCGGCGAGTTCGACCATCGGCCGGTTGAGGTAGAGGGTCGAGGAGTGGATGATCCGCCCCGCCTGCTCGCTGACCGCCTTCGTCACCTCGGGCAGCGCGTGCGCGGTCATCGTGGTGAGGATGCCGCCGAAGAAGTCCAGGTACCGGTTGCCGCGCGCGTCCCACACGTGGCGTCCCTCGCCGTGGGTGATCTCCAGCGGGTCCTCGTAGTAGAGGGCGAGCCAGTCGGGCAGGACGTTGCGGTGGCGGGCGTAGAGGTCGTTCACGGCTGCACCAGCCCTTCGTAGGCGTCGGGGCGGCGGTCGCGGTAGAACGCCCACTGCTGCCGCACCTCTTCGATGAGGTCGAGGTCGAGATCGCGGACGAGCAGTTCCTCGTCCTTGTCGCCGGCGACGTCGCCGACGAACTGTCCGCGCGGGTCGACGAAGTAGCTCGTCCCGTAGAAGTCGTTGTCCCCGTACTCCTCCTGCCCGACCCGGTTGATGGCGGCGATGAAGTACTCGTTGGCCACCGCCGCGGCGGGCTGCTCCAGCTGCCACAGATGGGCCGAAAGACCGCGCGAGGTGGCCGACGGGTTGTACACCAACTGGGCACCTTGGAGGCCCAGTTGGCGCCAGCCCTCGGGGAAGTGCCGGTCGTAGCAGATGTAGACGCCTACCTTGCACGCCGCGGTGTCGAAGACGGGCCAGCCGGCGTTGCCCGGCTTGAAGTAGTACTTCTCCCAGAAGCCCTTGAGCTGCGGGATGTGGTGCTTGCGGTACTTGCCCAGGTAGCTGCCGTCGGCGTCGATCACGGCCGCGGTGTTGTAGTAGAAGCCGGACTGCTCGATCTCGAAGACCGGCACGACGATCACCATGCCGGTCTCGCGGGCCAGCTCCCGCATACGACGCACGGTCGGCCCGTCCGGCACCGGCTCGGCCCAGCGGTAGTGCTCCGGCTCCTGGACCTGGCAGAAGTAGGGGGCGTTGAAGACCTCCTGGAAGCCGATGATCCGGGCTCCCCGGCGGGCCGCCTCGCGGGCGTGCTCCTCGTGTTTCGCCACCATGGACTCGGTGTCGCCGGTCCAGGTGGCCTGGACCAGAGCGGCGCGTAGGACGTCGGCCATGAGCTGCTCCTTCGACGGGACGTCAGAGCCTCTACGCCCGTAGACACAGGCGGTAGAGGGACGAACGTAAGCCTCCCGGACGGGCTTGCCAAGACCATCGTCGTGAACCCGCGGAGTCGATCATGTTTCACACTCCAGTGGGTGAGCCGCTGGGCCGGTCAGGCGGAGTGTCCGGCCACACGCAGGGCGTGCACCAGGTCCCAGTGTCGCTCCTGCGAGACGCCCCGCGCGGCCTCCAGCAGGTGCGGTACGAGGCGCCGTGGGTCGGCTGCGGCGCTGCGGGCCGCCTCCTCGGGGGTACGGACCCGGACGTAGGCGTCGAGGAGGGCCCGCACCTCGCGGACGCGTCCCTCGGCCGCCAGTGCGAGCACCGCCGCGCCGATCTCCTCGGCGGGCCGTACGACGCCCTGGCGCAGGATCTGCTCCCCGTCCGCGGTCCGCCCCGCCGCGACGAGCGCGTCGGCCGCGGCGACCAGGCGGTCGGCCGGCAGCGAGGCGGCCTCCCACAGCAGCGTGGCCCAGTCGGCGCCGTGCCCGGTGCGCCGCAGTTCGTCGGCGAGCAGCGGGAGCCGGGCGGGGGGCCAGTGCGCGGCCTCGACCAGCAGGGCGTGCGCCTCGCCGGTACGGCCCTCGCGGCGCAGCCGGTCCAGCGCCCGGACGGCGCCCGCGACGGCCGGTGCCGCCTCGGCGTCCGCGGGCTCCACCCGTGGCCCGGGCGGTTCGACCGCGTCGGCGGCACCGGCGAACCGGGCGCCGCGCGGGGTGCGGCGCCCGGCGGGGGCCGCCGCGGGCAGCACCGGCCCGGACGGGGGCTCGGGGGCGGGCCCGACGTCGTCCTCGACCATCCCGGCGAACCGCGCACCACCGCGCCGCCGCTTGCGCTGCTTACCGGAGAACGACGGCAGCGGACCGGCTGCCGCCGGGGGCGCGACGGCGGCTGCGGGGGGCGTGGGGGCGGCCGCACCGACGGCGTCGTGCCGGTCGGCCGGGTGGTCGTCACCGCGTTCCGGGGCACCCGGGGTGGTGGGATCCGGGGCATCACCGGGTACGGCGCCGGGGATGCCGTGGACGGCGGAGCGCGCGGGCTGCCCGAGAGCAGTAGCCCGGGGCTCACGGCTGGCCGGAGCTACGGTGTCACCGGCCCCGACTGCACCATGGGCGCCGGCAGCACCGCCGAGCCCCACACCACCACCGGATCCGGCAGGAGCCGGGGCTGCACCGGCACTCGGTCCTAGAGGACCCGGGCCCACACCACCACCCGCTCCGAAACCAGCAGGACTCACGGCACCATGCGCCCTGGCACCGCCCGCGCCCACGGCGTCACCCGGTCCGGCGCCACCGCGACGCACGAGGCCAGGCGCCACCGGGCCGGGGCCGCCCCTGGGATACCCGCCTTGCGTCGGTGCGCCGGCAAGGCGTCCGGGGTCGTCCGGGTGTCGTGCCCGGTTGGGGTCCGGTGCCTGGATGCCCGCCGCCGTCCGGCTGCCCGCCGGGTGGCCCGGTGCCGGTGCGTCGGGCCACGGTCCCGTGCCGTGCCGTGCCCCGGCGGGGAAGCCGTCGGTGCCGTGCCGCGTGGGGTGGGTGTCGCGTCGGTCCAACTCCGCTATGCGCAGGCGTAGTTCGGCGCACCGTGCGGTCGCCCGCTGGTGGTCGTCGCGGGCCCAGGCGAGGTCGAGGCGGAGGGCGTGGGCCGCCTCGGAGGTACCGGCGGCGGCTAGCGACCGGCGCAGTTCTACCTGGCGTTCGGCGGCGTACCGCTGCTCGCGGAGCATCACGTCGAGGCGGTCGCCGAGCGCGTCCCGGGCGCCCGGCCGGGCGTCGTACGCGGTGAGCGCCGCCGCGTACAGGTGCCGGGCGCGCTCCCGCTCCGCCCCCGCGGTGTCCGGGCCGTAGGCCGCCGCCAGGTCCTGCAACAGCGCCTCCACCACGTCCCACGGCGGGATCTCCCGCCCGTCGAGACACGCCCGCATACCATCCGCGTCCCGCCCCCAGAAGACCGCGCACCAGCCGCCGCGCTGGTCGAGGCGCGCCAGGAGACCGTCCAGGTAGTTCGCGAACTCCCGCACTTCTCCTGGGAGTTGATCCACTGCCATCGCCCAACTCCCGCCAGAATGGAGCACTCCGCCCGGTAGAGAACACCAGCCGTGTTACGCCACCGCTACAGGGAGTTTTCCGGGTGACTGCGACCACCCACGGGAACGACGCGCAGGCCGCGGCCCAGCAGGGCGCCCGGACCGCCCACCCGAGCCCCGACCAGGCGGCTTTCCCCACCCTTGACCACAAGCTGGGCACCCCTTGACCGTCCGGTTGCCCCTGCGGTGTCGTGGGCCGACCCCGGCCCGCGGACGAGCGGCTGGTCGAGACCGCCGAGCGGGCCCTGGCGGCAGGCATCGAGACGGCCGTCGCCGACAACCGTGCTGATCGGCGGGGCAAGGACGGCGACTACACGGCACCCGACGACTGGACCCCACCCGCACCCGACGACTGAACCCCGCACACCGGCCACGGCTCGCGCGCGGCCACCCGGAGCACACGGCGGCGATCACCGCGCCGGGCCCCTCATCCTCCCCGAACGCCGAGCGCTCCCCTGCACATGCCGCGATGCGCCGTCGGTCGCCCCCGGGCACCATGGTGACCGGATGCTCCCCTGAGGTGTCCTTCCGCGTAGCGCTCCGCGGGCCCGGTATCCGCCGCGCGGCCGGATGCGCGGCGCGGGGCGGCCGACCCGGCGGGCCGAGGCCGGGACCGGGGCCAAGTGCGGACCGACGCCGGGACCAAGGCGGACACCGGCACCGCGGCCGGGCCCGACGCGGGGACCAAGGCCAGGCCGGGGCCGGGACGGGCCGGGCCATGGCCGGGACCGAGGCCGGGCCGAGGCCGAGGCCGGGCCGAGGCCGAGGCCGGAGGGGTGACGCTGCTCCCACGGCGCGCGGACACCCGCCGCACCAGCGGGGAACCCGCCGCCAGTGACACGCGGCGAACCCCGCAGCGTTCGCCCGCCGTCAACCCCGTACCGCCATGGCCGCGCCACGGACCGACAGGCCAGGGCCAGACCGAGGCCGGGCCAAGGCCGGGGCCCAGGGCCGATTGGCCGGGCTCCGCTGGACATGCCTCGGCTCGGCGGACGTGCCATCGTGGTGTAGGCCCACCCGTACGACCTCTTTGGTGAACGGAACGCCATGACCAGCGGCTTCACGGGGCCGGAAGGACACGGCCCGGACCCCTTCGGTGAATTCCTCTCCCGCTTCTTCGGCGGCGGCCCGCATCCCGGCCCCCGTCAGGTGGACATCGGCCGGCTGCTCAGCCAACCGGCCAGGGAACTGGTGAAAGGCGCCGCCCAGTACGCCGCCGAGCACGGCAGCCGCGATCTGGACACCCAGCACCTGCTGCGCGCGGCCCTCGCCACCGAACCCACCCGGAGCCTGCTCAGCAGGGCGGGCACCGACCCCGACTCGCTCGCGACGGAGATAGACCAGCGCTCCGGGCCGGTGCAGCATCCGCCGGGCGGAGCGCCGCCGCCGACCTCGCTCTCGCTGACCCCCGCGGTCAAGCGGGCGCTGCTGGACGCGCACGACATGGCCCGGTCGAGCGGCGCCGGATACATCGGCCCGGAGCATGTGCTCGGCGCGCTCGCCGCGAACCCGGACTCGGCCGCCGGGCACATCCTGCACGCGGCCCGGTTCGCGGCGGCCGGGATGCCCGCGGACGCCCCCGAGGCGCCGCAGCGGGCCGGCGCCGAACGGCCTCCGGCCACCCCGACCCTGGACAAGTACGGCCGCGACCTGACCGACCTGGCCCGTCAGGGGCGGGTCGACCCCGTCATCGGACGGGACGACGAGATCGAGCAGACCATCGAGGTGCTGTCCCGGCGCGGCAAGAACAACCCGGTGCTGATCGGCGACGCCGGCGTGGGCAAGACGGCGATCGTGGAGGGGCTGGCCCAGCGGATCACCGACGGTGACGTGCCGGACGTCCTCATCGGGCGCCGGGTCGTCGCCCTCGACCTGACCGGCGTGGTCGCGGGCACCCGCTTCCGCGGGGACTTCGAGGAACGGCTGAACAACATCGTCAGCGAGATCCGGGCGCACTCGGACCGGCTGATCGTCTTCCTCGACGAGTTGCACACGGTCGTGGGCACGGGCTCCGGCGGCGAGGGCGGCGCACTGGACGCGGGCAACATCCTCAAGCCCGCGCTGGCCCGGGGCGAACTGCACGTCGTGGGCGCGACCACGCTGGAGGAGTACCGCAGGATCGAGAAGGACGCGGCGCTGGCACGCCGGTTCCAGCCGATCCTGGTGCCCGAGCCGACCGTCCCGGACACCATCGAGATCCTGCGCGGGCTGCGCGACCGCTACGAGGCACACCACCAGGTCCGCTACACCGACGACGCGCTGGTCGCCGCCGTCGAGCTGTCCGACCGCTATCTCACCGACCGGCGGCTGCCGGACAAGGCGATCGACCTGATCGACCAGGCGGGCGCCCGGGTGCGGCTCGGCGCCCGGACCAAGGGCACGGACGTGCGTGCCATGGAACGCGAGGTCGAGCAGCTGCTGCGGGACAAGGACCAGGCGGTCGCGGACGAGCAGTACGAGCAGGCCACACAGTTGCGGGACCGGATCTCGGCGCTGAAGGGCCGGATCTCCGAGACCACCGGCGACGACAAGGCCGACGAGGGACAGGACCTTGACGTGACGGCCGAGGCCATCGCCGAGGTGGTGTCCCGGCTCACCCACATCCCGGTCAGCAGGCTGACCCAGGAGGAGAAGGAGCGGCTGCTCGGCCTGGAGGAGCATCTGCACCAGCGGGTGATCGGACAGGACGAGGCGGTCGCCGTGGTCGCCGAGGCCGTGCTGCGCTCCCGCGCCGGGCTCGCCAGCCCGGACCGGCCGATCGGCAGCTTCCTGTTCCTCGGCCCGACCGGCGTGGGCAAGACGGAGCTGGCCCGGGCGCTCGCGGAGGTGCTGTTCGGCAGCGAGGACCGGATGGTGCGGCTGGACATGAGCGAGTACCAGGAGCGGCACACGGTGTCCCGGCTGGTGGGTGCGCCGCCCGGGTACGTCGGCCATGAGGAGGCCGGTCAGCTCACCGAGGTGGTGCGCCGGCACCCGTACTCGCTGCTGCTGCTCGACGAGGTGGAGAAGGCGCACCCGGACGTCTTCAACATCCTGCTCCAGGTCCTCGACGACGGGCGGTTGACCGACGCGCAGGGCCGGACGGTGGACTTCACCAACACGGTCATCGTGATGACCAGCAACCTGGGGTCCGAGGCCATCGGCCGGCGCGGCGCGGGCATCGGATTCGGCGCGGGCGGCGCGGAGGCGGACGAGGAGGCCCGGCGGGAGCAGATCCTGCGCCCGCTGCGCGAGCACTTCCGGCCGGAGTTCCTGAACCGCATCGACGAGATCGTGGTGTTCCGCCGGCTCACCGCCGGGCAACTGCGGCGGATCACCGACCTGTTGCTGGAGCGCACGCGGCGGCTGCTGCATGCCCAGGGGGTCACCGTCGACTTCACCGACGCGGCCGTCGGCTGGATCGCGGAGCGCGGTCATCAGCCGGAGTACGGCGCCCGCCCGCTGCGCCGTACCATCCAGCGCGAGGTCGACAACCGCATCTCCCGCCTCCTGCTGGACGGCCGTCTCCCGGAGGGCAGCCGCGTGCGGGTGGACGCCACGGACCACCACCTGACCTTCGACACGGAACCCCCACCGCAGCCCGGCACGGCCCCGGTGAACGGCACACCCCCCACGCCGACCTCGGCCCCGGACCCGCCGCCCGCCCCGAACCCCACGCCGCAACCGCCCACCCCCGAACCCTGATCCCATCCCGACCGCGAGCTGCCCGCCGCCCGGCCCGACGGCGAGCGCCCGCCGAGGTCATCGGGTCGGGTGTACCACCATGGCGGAGCCGCCGCCCCTGCGTGCCGTTTCCGCCGCGGCCAGCCACTTGCCGTTCGGGAGGCGTTGCACGCCCGTCGCGGCGCCGATCTCCGGGTTGGGCGAGAAGGCGTGCCCGATGGCTTCGAGCCGCGCCCGCAGGTTGCTGTCGTAGAGGCCGGGTTCGAGTTCGGTCCTGGCCGCGTTGCGCTGGCTTGCGCGCGGCGCGGCGATCGCGTCGACCAGCGGCAGATGCCGGTCGAGGAACCCGGTCAGGGTCTGCAGCACGGTCGTGATGATGGTCGCGCCGCCGGGCGACCCGAGCGCCACCACCGGCCTGCCGTGCCCATCGAGCACGATCGTCGGCGAGATCGACGATCGCGGCCGCTTGCCGGGACCGGGCAGGTTCGGGTCGTGCACGGCCGGGTTGGCCGGGGCGAAGGAGAAGTCCGTCAGCTCGTTGTTGAGGAGGAATCCCCGGCCGGGCACGGTGATCGCGCTGCCGCCGGTCTGCTCGATGGTGAGCGTGTAGGAGACGACGTTGCCCCACTTGTCGGCGACCGTGAGGTGCGTGGTGTTCTCGCCCTCGTACGTCGTCGGGGCCGCCGTGCCGCCCGTGCCGCAGGCCGCCGGGTGGCGCGGGTCGCCGGGCGCGACCGGGCTGGTCAGCACCGTGTCGTCCTTGATGAGGCAGGCGCGCGAGTCGGCGTACGACTGCGACAGCAGCTGCTTGGTCGGTACGTCCTCGAAGGCGGGGTCGCCGACCCAGCGCCCGCGGTCCGCGAACGCGATCCGGCTCGCCTCGATGAAGCGGTGCAGGTACTGCGCGTCGGTCGCCTTCGAAAGGTCGGTCTTCTCAAGGATGTTGAGGGCCTCGCCGACCGTGGTGCCACCGGAGGACGAGGGCGCGATCGAGTAGACACCGAGCCCGCGGTACGACGTCTTCGTGGGCGCCTGGAACTTGGCGCGGTAGCCGGCGAGGTCCTTGGCGGACAGCCGGCCGGGACGCGCGTTCCAGCCCGAACCGGGGTCGACCGGCGGCTTGTTGACGGTGGCGACGATGTCCTTGCCGAGGTCGCCGCGGTAGAGCGTGCCGATGCCCTTGCGGCCCAGTTCCTCGTAGGTGCGGGCCAGATCGGGGTTCTTGAAGGTGGCGCCGACGACGGGCAGCCGCCCGTTCGGCAGGAACAGCCCGGCGGTGTCCGGGAAGTAGCGGAACCGGGTCTCGTTGGCCGCCGTCTGCGAACGGAACGTGTCGTCGACGGTGAAGCCGTCGCGGGCGAGCCGTTCGGCGGGCCGCAGCACGGTGCCCAGCTTCTTGCTGCCCCAGGCGTCCAGGGCCGTCTGCCAGGTGGCGGGTGTGCCCGGTGTGCCGACGCTCAGTCCGCTGCTGACGGCGTCGGCGAAGGCGAGTGGCTTGCCGTTCTCCAGGAACAGGTCGGAGCCGGCGCTGAGCGGCGCGGTCTCCCGGCCGTCGATGGTGTGCACGGCACGGGACTTGGCGTCGTAGTAGACGAAGTAGCCGCCCCCGCCGATGCCGGCGGAGTACGGCTCGGTGACCCCCAGGGCGGCGGCCGTGGCGACGGCGGCGTCGACCGCGTTGCCGCCCTTCTTCAGGACCTCGATGCCGGCGGCCGAGGCGTCCGCGTCGACGCTGGCGACCGCGCCGCCGTAGCCGACGGCGACCGGGCTCTTGGGCGGGGTGGTGCTCGTGGCGCCGGGCGGCGCCGCCGCCCCCACGGACACGACGGCGGCCGAGACCGCAAGGACCGACAGTTTCCGCGCGACAGGGCGACGCATCCGCACCTCCAGCGAGTGACCGTCCGCGCAGCTTAATGGAACGGCATGTCCCCGTCAGGACCGTCTCGAACACCGGTTTGCCTTTGCCCGCTAGCATGCGCGCCCATGAATGACGACGTGCGCAACATCATCCTGGGCCTGGTGGCCGCCGGTATCAGCGCCGGCCTCGGCTGGCTGGCCCGCACCACCGTGTGGAAGCGCAGGCTGCGGCGCAAGCAGGCGTTCTTCGGACTGCCGGAGAACTCGGAGTCGCTGCTCGTCGTCAACCGCGACCCGGCGACCTCCGAACCGGCGGTGCACCGCTTCGACGTGTTCGCGCTGCTGGAGCTGGCCGCCCTGATCAAGGACTGCGGCGCGCATCTGCAGATGGTGACCCAGGACAACGTCCAGCAGGGTTTCGGCGAGCGCACCGAGTTCTGCGTGGGCGGTCCCGCCTCGAACCGGCGCATGCTGGCCCACATGTCGGCGATGCTACCGGGGGTGCGGGTGAACATCGACCCGGAGCCGGGCCCGGACCGCGGCGCCTTCCAGATCGGCGGCGAGCGCTACCGTCTGGAGCCGGGCGTCACCGAATACGTCCTGCTGGCCCGGCTGACCGCCGGGCAGCGGCGCGAGGCACGGCCGGTGTTCCTGTTCTGCGGGCAGCGCGCGATCACCAACCAGGCCGCGACCCGCTATCTCGCCCGGCACCACGAGCGGCTGGCCCGCAAGCACGGCGCGAACCCGTTCGTGCTGCTGCTGAAGGTGGTCAACTCGCAGGCGTACGGCCCGGACGTGGTCGAGCTGGTCGCCGATGTGACGCGGGCCGCGCAGGCACCGCCGCCGGCGCCGGAGGCAGCGCGTTCGCACCGGGCCTCCTAGGACGCGCGAGGACCGGCGGTCCCGTGGCGGCCGGGGGCCCGGGAGCAAGCCGTCCGGCGCGCAGCTGACCCTCTTCTCGTCGGCGGCCGACCCGTCCTGCGGGTGCGCGCCGCCGCGCGAGCAGTGATCTCCGGCTGCCGCCGGGCGGGCCTGGCCCCGAGCCGCTGCCCCCTACGGTTTCGGAGCGGTGGGTGCCCCCACCGGCCGGCAGCGTCCCCGGCTGCCGCCGCGGCGACGTCCACGGCCTCGGTCCATGAGCAGGGCCGGTGAAGTCCGCTGTGGTTCGGCAGCGCATCGAAGGGGCGCGGGGCTGTCTTGATATGCGGCTCCGCCGCGCGGGCGCGACCAGCCACAACGACGCCGCAGACGACCGACGGCATACGCGGCATCTCCGGCGGAGCGCTTCGTCAGGCCTCCGCGACCTCCGCGTACAGCTGCGACAGCTCGGGAACGCCGCTGGTGGCCCACTCGTGACCGGCCTCGACGACATCAAACTCACGCCCCGATGCGAGCCGTACGACCGGCTGCCCGCCGGGCTGGAACTCCCAGTACGCGCCGGGCACGGTACGCACGATGACCGTGCCCAGATAAAGACCCGCGTCATTGCCCAGCCACGGCAGGATCTCCGCGTCGTCACGCCAGCGCGGCACCAGCTGGTCAAGGGCCTCAAGCGAGGTCACGGAGTCGTCCAGCCGGACGCCCTCCCGGGCCGCCTGGGAGCGCAGCAGATCGCACTCGGACAGCAGCTCGGCGACGCCCTCGCGGTCGGCGGGCAGCACCGGGGCATCGCTCTTCTTGTGCCGGTTGCCCAGGAAGGGGATGTTCATGTACACAGCGTGTCACCGACCCGGTGCCCGCACCACAGGGTGGGCGCGGGGTGTCGCCGCACGCCCGTGATCAATCCGCCTGGACCGTCAGGTCCACCACGACCGGGGCGTGGTCCGAGGCGCCCTTGCCCTTGCGCTCCTCGCGGTCGACATAGGCGTCCTTGACTGCGTCGGCGAAGGGCTTGTTGCCGTAGACCAGGTCGATGCGCATGCCGCGGTTCTTGGGGAAGGCGAGCTGGCGGTAGTCCCAGTACGTGTAGGGGCGGTCGTACTTCAGGGGGCGCGGGACGACGTCCGTGAGGCCCGTCTCGCGCAGCGCGGTCAGCGCGGCGCGCTCGGCCGGGGTGACATGGGTCAGGCCCTCGAAGGCGGCCACGTCGAAGACGTCGTCATCGCTCGGCGCCACGTTGTAGTCGCCGAGGACCGCGAAGGGCCGGCCGCCCGCCGCGTCGCCCGCGACGGCGGCCCGCAGCGCCTCGAACCACTGGAGCTTGTAGGCGTAGTGCGGGTGGTCGACCTCGCGGCCGTTGGGCACGTACACCGACCAGACGCGGACCGGGCCGCAGGTGGCGGAGATCGCCCGGGGCTCCTGCACGCCGTCGTACCCGGGGTCGCCCGGCAGGCCCTTGACGACGTCCTCCAGGCCGACCCGGGAGAGCACCGCCACGCCGTTCCACCGGCCGGTCGCGTGGACCGCCGCCTCGTACCCCAGCTCACGCAGCTGGTCGCGCGGGAACTGCTCCTCGGAGATCTTGGCCTCCTGCAGGCACAGCACGTCGGTGCCGCTGCTCTCCAGCCAGGCCAGCAGCCGCGGCAGGCGGGCGGTGATCGAGTTCACGTTCCAGGTCGCGATGCGCATGCCCCACAACCTACCCGGCGGCACTGACAGCGCCGGACCGTGCTCAGACCTCGGCGCTGGATCCCGGTGCGAGCCGCAGGTGGTCGGCGCCGCCCAGAGCGCCGATCTGCCGGTCGTAGACCGGCCGGGCGAGATCGGTGAGCAGGGCGTCGTGGATGTCGTAGGCGCGTTGCGGCGCGACCTCGCGGACGTAGTCGATGACCTCGGAGATCTTGTTCCAGGGGGCCATCACCGGGAGCATCAGCGTCTCGACGGGCCGGTCGGGGACGGTGAGCGCGTCTCCGGGGTGGAAGAGCCGGCCGCCGTCGATCAGATAGCCGACGTTGGTGATCCGCGGGATGTCCGGGTGGATCACCGCGTGCAGCTCGCCGTGGACCTGGACGTCGAAGCCCGCCGCGGTGAACGTGTCGCCGTGCCCGACGGTGTGGACACGGCCGGGGAAGGCGGCGGCGATCTGGTCGGCGACCGATCTCAGGGTCCAGATCCGTGCCGCCGGGTTCGCCTCCATGGCGGCCCGCAGCCGTCCCTCGTCGAAGTGGTCCGGGTGCTCGTGCGTGATCAGGATCGCGTCCGCGCCGACGGCGGCGTCGGGCTCGCTGAAGCCGCCGGGATCGAGGACGAGCGTCCGCCCGTCCTGCTCCAGCCGGACGCAGGAGTGGGACTTCTTCGTGAGCTTCATGGGAACCATCCTCCTCTGCGCCGAAGCCGCGCGCTCACTCCGCGGGCGTGGTCTCCTCCCGTACGACCTGCTGGGCCACCCGGAACGCGCTGTTCGCGGCCGGCACACCGCAGTACACGGCCGCCTGGAGCAGGACTTCCTTGATCTCGTCGGGGGTGAGGCCGTTGCGCAGCGCCGCCCTGGTGTGGAAGGCCAGTTCCTCCAGGTGACCGCCGGCGACCAGCGCGGTCAGCGTGACACAGCTGCGTGTGCGTCGGTCGAGTCCGGGACGGTCCCAGATCTCGCCCCACGCGTAGCGGGTGATGAACTCCTGGAAGTCACCGGAGAAGTCGTCGGACTGCGCCAGCGCCCGGTCGACGTGGGCGTCGCCCAGCACCTCGCGGCGGATCTTGAGGCCCGTCTCGTAGCTGTCGGGCCGTCCCGGCGGCTGCGGGGCCGTCTCCGGCGGGGCGATCTCGGCGATGGGCGCGGCCTGCGGCGGGGCGGCGAGGACCGGCTTCGCGGGTGCCGCCACGATGGCCATCTGGCCGGTCGTCGAGTCGAACGCCGGCTGCCAGGCGCTGGAGAAGTGCCGCACCAGCAGGTCGGTGACGGCCGCGGGCTGCTCGACGGGCACGAGGTGGGAGGCGCCGGGGACGACCGCGAGCCGGGCGTCCGGTATCCCGGCGACCAGAGTGCGTGCCTCGGCCGGGCCGGTGACCTGGTCCTCCGAGCCGACCAGCACCAGGGTGGGCACGCCGACGCGCCCCAGTTCGGGACGGACGTCGAAGCCGGCCAGCGCCTCGCAGGCGGCGATGTAGCAGCCCGGGTCGGTGGTGCGGACCATCTGTACGGCCCACTCGGTGATCGCGGGCTGCGCGGCGGCGAAACCGCCGGTGAACCAGCGCTCCGGCGAGGTACGGGCGATCGGGTCGAGTCCGTTGGTCCGCACGATCACCCCGCGCTGCCGGAACTCGTCGGCGGTGCCGAACCGGGGGGAGGTGGCGACCAGTGCGAGCGAGGCGAGCCGTTCGGGGTGGCGCAGGGCCAGTTCCACACCGATCGCGCCGCCGAGCGCGCACCCCGCGTAGCCGAAGCGCTGCACGCCGAGCGCGTCGAGGGTGGCGAGCAGCCGGGCGGACAGTTCGGCGACGGAGTCCGCCGGGTGGGCGGGCGCGCCGCCGTGCCCCGGCAGGTCGAACCGGAAGACCCGCCACTGCCGGACCAGTTCCGGAACCTGGCGGTCCCACATGTGCCAGGTGGTACCCAGTGAGGGACCCAGGATCAGGACAGGTGCGTCTTCCGGCCCGTCAAAGCGGTACTGGAGGGTTTCGATCTTGCCTTCGCTCACGGGATCACACCTTTGTCTGTCACGATCTGTCACACTCCCCTCGCCAGACCTCCCCAAGCCTCCGCTGCTGGAAGCAGGTCCGCCACGTCCGGCTTCACATATCACGTCTCGGTTGTCTTCACGTCGGTGTGCCCGGCGCACATGGCGAGCAGGTGATCGGGCACACCGTTGTTCGCCAGGTACGTCAGGCACGACGCCCGAGCATCGTACAGACGGCCCTTCGAAGGCCGTTTTCCCTGCCCGGCGCGGAACGTCTTCACGGCGTCCCGTGGAGCCGGCAGTTCTCGCGGAACGCGGTCGGGGCCGAGGTGCCGCCCGCCTGGGCGAGGTGGTCGCTCTAGGTCACGATGGTCCGAAGTCCAGCCATGCACGGGGACTTCTACTCACCGTCCGCCGACAACTCCCTCAAGGGAACTCGCCGGAACTCGATCGTTTCATACGCCGTCCGAACACCTGTTTCGTACAGGATTCCCACACTCTCGCCATCGGTCTGAACGAGGTCCGAGTACCCGGCCTTCCGCGTGGACAGGGTCAGCGCCCTGCCGAAGGACCGCCCCCCGTCCGTACTGCTCCACAACGCCATCGCCGCACGGTCGGTCGGTACGGAGGGCCCCGAGAACAGCAGGTTCCCTCTCTCCCCGGCCAGTTGCAGCACACTGCCCTCCACCAAGGGCACGTCGTTCAGCGAACGCTGCTCCGCATAGCCTCGGTCCAGGCTGGCACCACCGTCACTGGAGTAGGCGTCCAGGCGGTTCCCCGAGCTCGCGCCCTTCTGGTTCCGGGCATTGAAATACAGTCGTCCGTCCGGCAGTTGAGCCGCTGTCGACTCGTTGGCGTTGTACACACCTTCGTAGGAATCCTCGATGAAACCGAGGTGCCAGGACCTCCCCCCGTCGTCGCTGTAGATCGTGTGCGCCCCGTAGTACTTGGGCTCCTGGCCGGTGTCCGGCGACCCGGGAGGCGGCGCGGCAGAGTGGTTCGCCGGGACGACCAGCCGCCCCGCGTGGTCGCCCCGCATCAGCGCGACGGCATGGCCCGGCCCTGTGGCGTACCAACGCCAGTCCGGCCTCTTCACCGCCGACGTGATCTCCCGCGGGGCGGAGAAGGAGCGTCCGTCGTCCTCGCTTGTCTGCACAAAGACCCGCCGACCTTGCTCGCCCGTGGCCTCACCGCGCAGAATCCGCGCTTCGGTGACGTCACCACTGTGGTACGAGGTGACGAGCACGATGTTCCCCGTCCGGGGATCGACGACCGGGGCCGGGTTGCCCCGGGTGTTCCCCTCGCCCTTTGCGACGACTTGCAGCCGCCCCCATGTGCAGCCGCCGTCCCGCGACCTCCTGAGTACGACGTCGATGTCACCGTTGTCCGCCCTGCCACCGACCCGGCCTTCGGCGAAGGCGAGCAAGGACCCGCCGCGAGTACGGACGACGGCAGGTATGCGGTAACTGACATAGCCTCCCACACCCGAGGTATACGGAACCGAGGAGACGCATCGTCGTTCCGGCTCGGCATCCGCGCTGTCGGCCCGATCCGCCCAGGGACGGGCGAAGACCACGAGCGCAGCGATGCCTATCGCGACGACGCAGAGCACAGACATACGACGGCTTGAGAAGGGGCGGCTCATCGCTCTCCAGGTCGGCGGGACAATCAGCCGAACCTAAAGGCATGACTGTGACGCGGCAACGCCTTTGAGGTGAAGGGGAAATGAAGGACCAGGCGGCTGGCTCGTTCCGCACCGCACACACTCTGCTCCTGCCGGCCCTGCCGTCCCGGAGCGGGGACGGCGCACACAGGAGGCTGGGGCCCACGTTCGTCGAAACATGCCGGAGGCCCCACCGGAATGACACCGACGTCCGGTGGGGCCTCCGCATGCACTCAACCGACAGTACGCGCCAGTCGGAGGCGAAGAACTCACGATGTGACGGGCACTTCGTCGAGTGCGTCAAGTGCGTATTCCCTGCGCTCCGGCCCGGATTCCTCCACACGAAATCCCAGCCCGCCCCTCCGAACGCGGAACACCCGGACGTCGTGCCCGGGCGGGAGTGCGGTGAAGCGGAGGTCGCCGTAGCTGATCTCCCAACAGAAACTCCGCGGTTCACCGAAGGCAGCGAGACTGACGAGCAACCGCCGACCACCCGTGCGGCAAACCGAATCCAGAAGGTCCTGCCACTGGCTTCGGCGCCCCTTCCCTCCGGGAACGTGCACGCCAGCCTCCCCGGGGTCATGACCGGGAACTCCAACACGAAGTCGCCGAGAGGCTCGCCGTCCTACCAGGCGGCTACCGCCCGAAGCGCCTGGTCGATATCCACGGTCGCTCCCGCCGCCCATACGACGACGGCGGGCTCACAGACCTTGACGCCGAAGAACCTCTGCTCGGCCGTCCGCATGGGCCGCCTCCACCAGAGGCCGCTCGTCGTCGTAGACCTCCGCTGTCCGTAGCCGTTCCCACTGAGCCGCGACCGGATCACCGCTCTCGTACGCTTGGGCAAGCGGGCCGGGCCGCATGAACGGGAAGGTCCTGGCGAACTCATCCACGGGCATCCCGCTCTGCCAGGCCGCGACCGCACTGACCAGTTCCCGCAGATCGTCGGTCATGCCGTCCGCCCACGTGAATCCGCTCCCCCGGATGTCGAGGGAGAACATCCGCTCGTGCGTCCCGAGCAGCATGGACATCCTGCCGCGCTCCGTCTCGATGACGGCGCTCTTGTAGCGCCCCGGCCCCGACGCGTGCTCGCTGCAGGGGGTTCCCACATGCAGGCCGTTCTCACGGTCAACACTCTCCAATGCGGAGACGAGACAGCCCCTTTCGATGAGATCCGGATACAGAGCGGCTTCCAGGAACAGGGACAAGTCGGCCCGCAGATACGCGATCAGTTCGCTGGTCGGCACCTCGACCCACACGGCCCCGGACACACCGACTCGCATGACCTCATAACGCTCCCCGTCCAGCTCATTCACCAGAACCTGACGGCTCACCGCGTCCAGCGGGTCCACGTGGAGCCGATCGCCCAGGCAAAGTCCGGAATACGGATACCCACCCGGAACTGGCGCTCATCGGCCGCAGGATCGACCGATAAGAAGCCTCTTGCCGTTTCGATCGCGAGGTGGGCCCTCCGCCCAGGGCTCGGTCAGCCCGAGCCGAAGAACTCGACGACGTGACGGACCACTTCATCGAGTGTGTCAAGCGAGTACTCCCGGGGCTGCGGCCCTGATTCCTTCACGTGGAATCCAGCCCCGTCTTTCTGGACGCGGAACACCCGATCGCCCCGCCGGGGAAGGGGCATGGTGAAACGAAGCTCGCCGTAGCTGACGTCCGGGTAGAAACCTCGCAGTTCAGCGAAGGGCGCGAGGCTGACGAGGAGCCGCTGACCGCCTGTGGGGTATTGCGAGTCCAGCAGCTCCTGCCACTTCCCTTCGGTGAGCCTTCCCTCCGCGAACGCACGCGCCAGCGTCCCCGGTCGCATGAACGGGAACTCCGACACGAAGTCGGCAAGGGACTCGCCGCGCTGCCAGGCGGCTACTGCCTGGAGTGCCTGGTCGACGTCCTCGGTCGCCCCGGCCGCCCATTCGAGGACGTCAGGCTCGTAGATCTTGACACCGAAGACTCTCGTTTTGGCGCCGACCCAGATATTGACGGTACCTCGGTCGGTGGCGAGATCCGCCCCGGCGAACCCTTCGACGAGACCGTCAAGCAGCAGCCCGAGAGCGGCGGCGCGGCGCTTCAGCGCCTCGGTCAGACCATCGGACATGTCGAGATCGGGGTAGAGCCCTGTCGGATCCCAGGATTGCTTCGACGACCTGTTGCTACTCATCCCAGGGAACCGACCCTTCGCAATTGCACAAGGTGAACTTGCTGTCGACGGGACCGAGCTTGCCGAAGGTGGACCAGTCGGGCTCGGGCGGCCGTGGCACCTCGATGATCTTTCCGTCCTTGCCCACGGCATCGTAGAAGCGCACCGAGTCCCAGGAACGCTGGCCATTGGCCACCGCCATGGCGATCCAGCTCATTTCGAGCTCCGTGGCCTTGCCCCCCTGGAGACCGTTGCGCACCGCGCCAGCGAAGTCGGTGTCCCATCCCTTCATGTTGACGTGGAGGGTGACGTTCGGGTCACCGATCATGCGCGCCACGGGGGCCTTCCAGCCGTCGTCGGGGTTGTTCAGCATGTGGCTGAAGCCATTGCCCTTCGCCCATTCCCCGGTTCCCATGGTGCGCCAGCCGAGGGCGAGATCACAGTTGTGGACCAGGACCGGCGTGGAACCGGCGAGTACATAGTACGTGTGCAGTTCCTCGACGGTGAGGTTGTACATCTCGGCCTCGCCGACCCGGTGGCGCACGCCGACCAGGCGGACGTCGCCGTCCTCGGCGGTGCTGAGGTCGTGGCCCGTGGTGAGCTCGCCGGCCGGGATCCACGCGTGCGCCGTGGCGTCCCAGAAGGGGTGCTTGAAAGTGGTGGGGACGGTGACGGTACGGCCCTGTTTGTCACGGATCCTCAGGTCGACCAGGTCCGTGTCACGGTGGCTACCTTGAGCAGTGACAGTGCGTGCCCCTCGGTGCTTGCCCGTCTTCGGATCCGCCGCCTCCACCTTGTCGCCGGGTTTGATCTTCCCGATCTGTTTGGTGCGCCCGTCCTTCATGAGCACGCGGGTCGAGGGGGTGAAGCTGCACAGAACCCGCCCGGCCTTCGCCATAGCGCCGATGAATCTGGCTCCGCCCCTGGCAATGGCGCCGGCATCCCCCGTCGACATGGACAGGCCGAGGGTGTCGCACTTGTCCTGGTTTTGATTGAAGGCGCACTGGTACCAGGGCTCAAGCATCGTCATGTCACCGAAGGCCGACATGACGGTCTTCAGGAGCTGCTTGTCGGAGTCGATTTCCGCCTGGGTGTAACAGGTGTCGTACTTCGGGAGCGGCAGGACCGGATTACCGAAGCACTTCGACGGCTTGAAGAAGTAGTTGTAGAGCTTCTGCGCCTCCTTCTGCCGCTTCTTCCTGAAGTACTCCTCGGTCGCCTTGTTGGCCTTGTTGACCTTCTCGATGTTCTTCTTCACGCACGCCGAGTCGCAGCGATTGTCCTTCTTGCCGCACACCTCGGGTTCGGCGTCGCACTTCGTGCGGCCCGTGGGGTCGCTGTAGGTGACCGGGTTGTTCTCCGTGTAGCTGTAGCCGTTCATCTGCTGCGGGTCGGCCGAGTCCATGACCGGGTCGACGCTGATGAAGCGGCCAGTCGCGACGTCGTACTCACGGGCCCCGAGGTGGGTCAGCCCGGTCGTGGTGTCGTCGGTGCCGCCGATGAAACCCTTCTGGCCTGGCCATGAGGCGGGTGTCTGGCCGCGGGAGGCGCCGAAGGGGGTGGAGCGGCGCTGTTGCATGGACAGGTCGGTGGCGCTGACGGCGAGTTCGGAGGTGCCATGGTGGTCACCGAGGAGGAACGACAGCTTGCCGTCGTCGGTGCGGATCGCCTGGTTGCCGCCTCCGAGGTCGTAGTAACGGGTGGCCTCGGCGGCGGTGGCGCCCTTGGCGAGGGTGATTTCGGTGGAGCCGAGGTAGAGCGTGGTGTCGGCGTCGGTGCGGCGGATCAGGCGGTTGCCGTCGGCGTCATAGACGTACGAGGTGGTCTTGGTGCCGTCGGAGACCTTGGCGAGGTGCCCCTCGGCATCCCAGCCGAGGGTCTGCTGGTCACCGTCGATGGTTCGGGTGTGGGTGTTGCCGACCCTGTCGTACGAATAGGTGTCGATCGCCGTGCCAGTGGGCCCGGCGGTGGTGACCTGGGTCAGGCCGTGCGGCCGCGGGGACTTGGGCGCGGGGTAGTCGTAGGTACGCTTGACGTCGTTGGCGGCGTCGCCGGCGATGTCGTGGAGGGTCTCGGTGCGCCGGTTGCCGGTGGCGTCGTAGGTGTACGACTGCCAGTAAGGCGCGGGCCCGCCGAGCAGGGACCCTGCGGTGGCGGAGCAGCCGGTGGTGCCCTGGGCCCAGGCCTCGGTGAGGCGGCCGAGGTGGTCGTAGCGGAAGCACTGATTGTCGGTGCCGTCGCGCGACACGTCGCTGATCGACGTGATGTTGCCGGCCTCGTCGTAGCCGAAGGTGGACGACTTGTCGACACCGGGCACGCCCTCGCGGTCGACGCGCGAGTTGTCCAGGCGTTGGGTGCCCCACTGGTAGGTGTTGGTGACCTGGGTCTTCTTGCCACCGCTCTGATAGGTGAACTGCAGCGGCTTGCCGGTGTAGCTGTAGGCCGTACCGGTGATGTACGTGACGCCGCCTGTGCCGGAGAGCGTCACCGGGCGCAGGACATCGTCGTACGTCGGGGTGAGGACGTCGGAGGCGAGGCCGCCTGCCGCTGGGTAGCTGCTCGACTGGACGGTGCCATCGAGGTTGTACTTGATGTTCGACTGGTAGGCCCCGGCCAGGGCGCCCTCGGACGACGGGATCGTAGTGGTCACGCGGTTGGGTCGGTACAGCGTGTCGTAGATGTTGTAGGTGGTGGTGTACGCGCTGCCGCTCGCGCCGCCGACGTAGCGGGTGGTGGAGGCCGGCTGGCCCTCGTAGCCGGCCGGATCCCAGACGTGCTTGGTCAGCAGCGGACCGGTGGCGGTGCCGTCGTGGGTCTCCAGCTCGCGGCCCAGGCCGTCGTAGACGTGGGTGATGGTCTGCTTCGGCTCACGGTCGTCGGTGCTGGTGATCAGTTGATTGCGGTCGTCGTAGGTATAGGTGGACTCGCCCTTGTCAGGGTCCTTCGCCCCGGTCTTGTTGCCCCGCTGGTCGTAGCTGTACGTCCACTTGTTGCCGGCGGGGTCGGTGACCGCGGACAGCCGCCCGGCAGGGTCGTAGTCGTAGTGGGTCGTGGACGGGGTCCCGGTCGGGGTGGCGGCGTTGTACTGCAGCAGGTCGGTGATGCGGCCGCGGACGTCGGTGATGGTGGTGCTCGGAGTTCCGCCGGCCGGCGGAGTGACCGTAGTGCGGTCGCCGCCGTAGCCGGTGCTGGTGGTGGCGAGCACCGTGCCGCCGTCGCCGTTGCCGGCCACCTGCTGGGACTTGGTGACCCGACCGAGGCCGTCGTAGGTGTTCCAGGTCTGGGTCTCCACCGCCAGGGCGTTGTCGAGCTTGAGCAGGTCGGTGGAGGGTGCGCCGGTGTTGTAGTACGGCGCGAAGGTCTTGGCCATCAGGCCGCGTTCGTTGTAGAAGACGTCATTGATCAGCCTGCCGCCCGACGGGCCGGGGGCTTGGGTCTGGCGGGCTCGCAGAAAGCCGTCGTACGGCGTGTACGAGGTGCGCTGCCCACCGTCGTTCTTCAGCGTCTTCGTAGCCACCGCCACCGGCTTGCCGTCGGTGATGGTGTAGTCGAACTCGTAGTTCGGAGTCTGGCTGTTGGCCTTGGAGCGGTTGGGCAGCCAGATCTTGAGGCTGCGGCCGAGCGCGTCGTAGGTGGTGTCGGTGCGCTTGTTGTTGGTGTCCAGCACGGTCACGGGCAGTCCGCGCAGCGTGTCGTACGTGGTCGTGCTGGTCTGGGCGGTGGAGGGGGCACCTGGGGTGGCCGGCGGGGTGGTGACGGTGACCGTGGTGGGGAAACCGGTGGTCGGGTTGTACGCCGTGGTCGTCGTCCGGCCGTCACTGCGGTCGGTGCGCGCCGGCGTGCCGGTCTGCGTCGCGGTGACCGTGCCGGTGATGTCCGTGCTGGTGAGCTGGCGACCGTAGGTGGTGTCGTAGGTGACGCCGGACTCCAGGTAGGTCGCAGTGGTGCCGTTGTGCGACTTCAGGCTCGCGATGTGGGTGGGGTCGCCCTTGACGGGGGCGGCGTTGTACGCCTGTCCGTCGTAGGCGGTGCGGATGTCGGACAGGACGTCTTTGGCGCGGTCCGGGACTGCGTCGCACTTGACCGCCACGGTTTCCACTCGCGAGGGCTTGGTCAGAATCCAGGCGGTGGTGTTGTCGACGTAGGTCGTGCGGGTGCACTGGTCGTCGGCCGCAGTGCCGATGTCACCGAAGTCTTCGAGCTGCGTGACTCGGCCGGCGGTGTTCTCGAAGGTGTTGGTCTGGTAGGTCTGCCGCCACTTGTTACCCATGCCGTCGTCGAGCGAGGTCCACGTTCGGACGGAGGCGGTGCCGGTCAGGTTGGCGGTGGTGGTGCCCCACGCCCGGACCCGACTGGCCGTCTGGTGGTGCCAGGGCGTGCTGACGGTCTTCTCCAGCACCCGGCCGTCTGGGCCGCTGTACTCTTCGGTCTTGTACTCGAAGCCGGCCGCGGAATCGTGGTCGGTGATGGTGGCGCCGTTGTCGTCGGAGACGGTGACGGACTTGGTGCCGTCGGCGGTAGACGGGCCCTTGCGGTCGCCGTCCATGCCGCGCAGGAAGTAGTGGTCGGTCTGCGACTTCATGCCGACCGGGTCCTGGCCGCCGGTGCGCTCTCGCACATGGCCGTAGCCGCGCCACTGCGACCAGGTCTTGTACTTCTCCTTGGTCAGGCCGTCGTCGTCGGCGTAGTGCCAGGCCGCGCCGTCGAGGTAGTCGTAGCGGGTGACCATGTCCGGCGAGGAGTTGGTGCGGTCGGTCTCGGTGACCGACTCCACCACGTACTTGTTGAACCACTGCAGGGTCGGGTCGGGGTCGCCGGACTTGGTGAAGTAGACCGGATAGCAGCGGGTGTTGTTGGTCTGCGGGGTTGGCAGGTTGCCCGCGTCGCAGGCCGCCGCGGAGTAGTTGACGTCGATCTGGCCGCCGGACTCGTCGGCGACGGTGGACAGGCGCTCCTTGATGAACGGGGCGGTGTCGTCACCGGTGACGTCGAGGCGGTTGGCGTCCTGGTGGTACCCGAAGGTGACCTTGGGCAGGGTGATCTCGGGGGTGGCCGACTTGCCGGTGTGCTGGATCGAGTCGAGCAGCAGTTGGTAGTCGATGTCCGCCATGCCCCAGCGGTGTCCCAGCGTCCAGGTGTCGATCGGGGCGTAGGTGCCGTCCGACTTCAGCACTTGCGTGGTGACCCCGGTCAGGCGCTTACGGGTCCAGAAGCTCGGGGAGGCGGATTTGGTGCAGTCCTCCCCGGACTTGCAGTTCAGGTCCCACGGCGTGTCGTACCAGTAGAACTTCTGGTCGTCGATCGTCGAGGCGTCGCAGGTCACACCGGTCTGCGGCAGGCAGCGCTCGGCCGAGGTGAAGGTGACCTTGGCAAGGGCCTTGGCCGAGTAGACGGCATCCTTGCGCAGGCCGTACTCGATCCGGTCCAGGTAGCCGCCGCGGTCGTAGGCCGTCTCGTCGGCGGCCGTGAGGTTCCGAGCGTAGTAGTTGGATTCCTTCTTGTAGTAGTAGGCGATCGCGTTGCCGTGGACGTCGACGGCGTAGTCGAGGTTCCAGCGGTAGGCCTGCCGGCACCAGGAGTCGGCGAAGGTGGCGGCGTGGCAGGGTTCGCCCTCGTCGTCTCCGTAGACGGGGGCCGTCCAGGTGGAGTCAGTGGCGTCCTTGTCCGACGCCCAGCCGGGCAGGCGGTTGTAGCCGAAGAAGTACTGGGTGCCGTCGGTCGTGGTGACCTTCCAGTACTCGTCGTTGCGGGCGCCGTTGGAGCGGACGTCGGTGGTGGTGCCGTAGACACGCTGGACCTTGGTGCCGTCGTCGCCCCTGATCCTGAAGGTGTCGGTACCGGTCGGGATCAGCTCGCCTGCGCGCCCGTTGAACGAGATGGTGGCGTTGTCGTACGCCCAGCACATGTCGCCGGGCTTGTTGCCGTCGGCGTTCTTCACGTCGTCCTCGGCGCAGCCCTTGTAGCTGCGCTCGATGGAGCCGGGCCACAGGTTGAAGCCGTCCCCCACCCAGGACGACTGGTTGTTGGTCGAGGACGTACGGCCGTCGATGGCCCCGGAGGAGTAGGACAGACCCACGCTGGGCGCGAACTTGCCGGGCACGCCCGGCACAGGCATGTCGTACGACCAGGAGAAGCTGCCCGAGTTCAGGCTCGTCGACCAGGTCGCGGAGGGGGACAACTGGCTGGCGGTGTAGTCGCCGTGGTCGCTGGAGGCGCCGTCGGCGACGGCTGTGGTCGCCGCCAGCATCATCGGTTCGACGCCCGCGATGCTGACGTCGCCGGACAGCTTGGTCCCGTCGTTGCGGGCGTCGACCGGCTGCTGCGTACGGCACTCCTCGCGTTGCGGGGTGGTCGCGGCACAGGCGGGCAGCCGTACCAGCTTCAGGCGGGAGGCATAGGCACCGCCGTACGCCTGCGCGAAGGCGGAGTAGTCGACACTGACTCCGACCTCGGTGCCCTGGGCACCGGTCCCGCGCCGCACGGAGAACAGCAGGCCCCCGACACCGGCCTTCCGGGCGGCCGTCGCGTCCAGCACGCGTACGGTCGCGGCACCCGATAACGCTGTCGGTGCCTTCTGCGCCCCCCGCGCTGCGGGTGCCGTCAGCGACACCGGCAGCGTTCCCGCCCGTCGCGTGACCGCCTTCTCTCCCGGCCGCAGGGTCACCGTCACAGACCCGGCCTTCGGCCACGCGTGCCGCGGCGGCACGTCCGGCACTTTGCGCTGCCCGCCCGTCCCCCGCGGAAGCGGCCTCACCGTGTGCCCGGACATCGGCTTCTCCGATGCCGGGACCCCCGGCATGTCATCCGCCTGTGCCGTCGACGGCGTGAACGCCCCTTGCAGCAGTGTTCCGACCAGCACCCCGGACACGGTCACGGCGACTCTCCGCCGCGCTCTCGCCCACCCCCATGTGCTCACCGCCACAGCGGCCCCTCCTCAGCCTTGGAGTCCCCACAACACAGGGGAGTCATCCTGACTTGCATGGACACGGCTGCGCGGGCCCAGGCCCGTCCAGCCAAGATCATGCGGCGGCCCAACCGGAACCGTGGCCGCCTGCGAATCACCCCGCCCATCCCGTTGAGTGGCGGGTACAAAGGTCCCCCCCATGCACGGGGCGGGCCCTTGGGTCCCGTCCCCGCACTGGTCGTGCCTGCTGTTACGGGCCGGGGGCCGTGGCCAGATCCTCGCCGTTCGCGAGCCGGGCGATCTGCTCCTCGGACGCCACGCCCTGGAGGGTCCACACATCGTCGATCACGCCGGGCCAGTACTCGCCTGGTGTGCCGTCGGTCTTACCACGGCCGAGCTGAAGGCCGGCAGTGGCATTGAAGGGCAGGACGTGGGAGTTCCAGGACACGGAGTCGGTGCACCCGGGAAGATCCGGGCTACCGTCCTCGTCGCTGTCGGTGCAGACGACCTGTTGCAGGCTGCCGTCGACATACAGCCGCATCTGGTCGGCGAAGGCGTCGTAGACCACCGCCAGATGGTTCCAGTTGGTGTTGTTCATGAAGTTGGGATGCTCGGCCGTCGCCACGGTCGCGCCCTTGGCGTCGGAGCCCGGCATTGCCAGCTGCCACCGGCCGGCGTTCGCAGGGTCGGTCGCGCTGGGCACGTATCGCACCGCGAAGCCGCTGTTGACCGAGCCCGCCTGCGAGAACGCCGTCACCGGATGATCCGGCCGGGCCGCAGCGCTCACCCACGCGGTGGCGGTGAAGCTGGTCCCGGTGGAGACGGGCGAGGTGACAGTCCATGCGTAGTCGCCATCGCCGTCCAGCAGCAGACCGCCGGTACCAACGTAGTTGGAGCTGCCGGAGGTGTCGATGGACGCGTTGCCGCCCAGCGTCAGCGTCCGCTGGCCCGACGAGTCGTCGGCGGAGGTCACCGGTGTGCCGGAGCCGGAGTCCAGCTTCCAGCGGCCCTGGACTACCGGACGGGCCTTGTTCAGCTCCTTTACCTCGTCACCGGACAGCGCCCGGTCGAACAGCCGGACATCATCCAGGTCGCCCTTCATGAACGCCTGGGGTCCACCCGTCACCTTGTAGCCCAGGGTGACCGGGCCGGTGGCAAGCCAGGGGGTGGTGAAGGGCTGCGTGTCCTTCAGTACGCCGTCGACGTAGAGCCGGATCTCACCGACGTCATAGTCGTAGACGCCCACGACATGAGTCCACTCCCCGAGCCGGGCGGCCGCGCAGTTCACGTTCGGATCACAGGCGTTCTGACGGGCCCGTACCAACGTGGCGCTGGTCGAATCGGAACCGGCGCGCAGGAAGGCCCAGCCGCCCAGTGCCGAGGAGTGGACCAGTTCGAAACCTGGGACACTGGCGCTTCCTTGGGTCACCGCCATCATCGCCCGGCTCTCTTTGTCCTTGGGCAGCCTGGCCCAGGCGGAGACCGCGAAGCTCTGATAGGTGTCCAGCACCGGCCGCGAGGTGATCACACCGTCGTCGACGCCGTCGAACGTCGCCGCCGTACCGTCAACGCCCGCCGAGCCCAGCACGGCTCCACCGTTGACAGACGCTGACACCTCCTGCGACCGACCGGCGACCACGGTCGCCGAGGCCTCCTCGTCGAGCGGCCAGACCACCTTCGCCGGACGGTTGGTGTCCACCGGCTGCTTGGCGTACAGGCGGCCGATCTGGGCGTCGGTGAGCTGGTAGTCGAAGAACTGGACCTCGTCGAGACCACCTGTGAAGAAGCTGTTGAGCTCGCCACCACCATCGGTCGCCCCCAAAACCGTGCGCCCCCGGCCGTCCTACAGCGAGTCGTAGGCCGCCGCACCGGCCAAGGCACCGTCGACGTACAGCTTCACCTGCGAAGCCGGGTTGTCGAAAACACCGACCGCATGCGTCCACACCCCGAGACGGCTGCCAGCGCACTGCGTGTCCCCCGTCGCACAGGCGGGCTGCATCGCACGTGACGCGGTCGAATCGGCCTTGTCCTCCGTGTGCCGGACGAAAACCCAGCCGTTGCGGGACGGAGAATAGTAGAGCTCGTAGGCAGTCGTGTTCGCCCCGTCCTGAGCCAAGGCCACGGAACCCGTACCCGTGTTGATGTCGCCGAGCTTCGCCCACAGCGACACGGAGAAGCTCTTGCGTGTATTGAGCACCGGGGAGGTAGTGGCGGCGTAGTCGTCGGCGCCGTCGAACCGCAGGCCGTGGCCCAGGACGCCCTCCCCACCCGGCGCCGCACCGTTCAGCAGAGCCGGCCACTCCCCGCCCGCTCCGCTCACCGTGGCCGAGCCGGCTGCCTCGTTGAGCTTCATGTTGAGCCGGTCAGGCTGGCCCGCGTTGACACGAAACTGGTAGGTGCGGATCTCACTGCCATTGCCCGCCGTGTCGAAGGCCTGCGCCGTAATGAAGTTGACGCCGGACTTCGTCGGCATGAACTTCGTCGTCTGCGCGGCGCCACCAGAGGTGGTCAGCGTGTGCGCGCTGGTCGGGTCGCCGTTGATGCCGAACCAGTACTTGGACACGTCCGTGGACGAGGAGTCGATGGTGAAGGTGCCGTACCGGCCCACCCCGTCCAGCCACGGGTCGTTCGGGTCCTCAGGGTCCGAGGCCGGGTACTGGGTGGAAACGATCGAGGGACCGGCGGGCACGCTCGTGTCGTAGACCAAGAGGCAGTCGGTCGCCGAACCCGAATAGCTCCACGGCGACCACTGCGCGCTGTCGTAGGAGCGCACGTGCCAGCCTACGGTCTTGTTCTTGGGGATGCTCGCCGGAAGCGAGACGGAGAAATCGGAACCCGACTTCTTGTACGTCGTCCGGGCCGAGGTCCAGTGGGCCGTGTAGCCTTTGCCGTCACCGGCGTCCCAGGACGCCTGGAACTGCACGGCGATGTTGTCACCGTCCGGGTCCGTCACGTTGTTCGCCCGGATCGTGGGCAGGATGCGGACCCGCTTGGCCGTCGAGGAGCAAGCACCGCCGGGGTTCTGCGTCAGCTGCGACATACGGATTTGCGTCGGCGGGCGATTATACTCAACCCGCAGCCACGCGTCGTCGGAGAATCGTTTCCACGATAACCGGTCCTTCTCGTCCTTGGCTTTCAGTCCGAACGTCGTGGTCGACCACCCGTTGGCTGCCGCCTGCTGCACTGCACGCAGCGCCCAGAACTCCACGCTGCCGCCGGGGCAGTCGCTGCTCCAGCCCTTCGCCTCGCTCAGGGTCTTCTGAAGATCGATCCAGAAGCCGTCGGCGATCTGGGTGTTCCACGTCGTCGAGGAGTTGATCCCTTTGGTGCGCCACAGCTCTACCTCGGTCTTGGTGCAGTCGTAGGAGTGCGTCTCGTTCACCACGAACTCCGCCGACAGGACCGTCTTGCCCGCGAAGCGCGAGGTCGGGATCGTATAGAAGATCCGCTTCACGTCCTCGGGCGCGCAGCGCGCGTCACCCGCGCAGTAGCCCATACCCGAGTCGGAGTTGCCGTTGAACTTCCACTGCGGGGACGAGGCCCAGTAGCGGGAGGCAAAGGTCCAACTACCGGCCTTCGGTGAGTACCACTGCGGGTCGATATAGACCGGGAACGTGGAATTCTTCAACAGCTTCTGGTCCGGCTTCAGCACCAGCGCGTCGACCGAGGGGATGCTCACGCCGATGGGCGCGACATTCACGGACTCACCGGGACCGTGCGAGGGATCGGCGGCTTCGGCCGCCATCGCCCCTGTGGTACGTGCGGCCCCGGTCGACGTGCCCTTACTGGAGTCCCACATCATCGGCTGCGGAGCCTCGAAGACCGGCCCCCCGGCGCCCTGGTCGACCGCCGCAAGACCACCCTCCGGTGTAATGCGTACGTCCATGCCGTGCGCGTCCATCGCCAGCCGCAGCTCGGCCACCTTCGGATTGGCCGCGGCCTCGGGCGTCTTGACGATCAGCATCTCCGAGGCGCCGTCGACGCTCGCCTTCACCTGAAGGTCCACATCTTCGAACACCGACGGATAGGTCGCGGTGTCACCGTCGATCAACGGCTCGGGCAACGCCGTCGGCCAGGACAGGGACAGCCTCCGGCCCGCCCGCTCCAGCGTGATCAGCGGCTGTTCCTTCCCACCGCCGGAGAACGCGATACCCACCGTTGCCACCTTGGGCGCGACACTGCCGTCCGCACGCCTTTCCAGCGCCGTGTCGATGGTCTTCCACTCACCATCCACCCGAGCTCGCACCGGGCGCAGATGTTCCACGGCCTCGAAATTGCCATTCGGAAGGGCGTACGTCTCGCTGGTCTCACCACGCAGCGAGGTGATCTCCACCTTCTTTCCCGAACGCGCGGCCTGAGCGAAAGCGGCGCTCTCCGTGCCCTTCGCCGTCGCCGCTCCCTGGGCCACTTCCTGCTGCGCCCGAGGAGCGGCGACCGCGGTCCCCGTGAAGGCCGGCACCATCCCGCCCAGCAACGTCAGACCTGCAACGGCGCTCACTGCGCATGCAGCGGCGCGCCGCCGTCTGGGAACCGTCATCCCCCAGCCCCTCCCCGGACCTTTTATCGACAAAATGATCAAATTATCGCCAGTCGAAGGTAGAGGGAGGGCAACAGCTCGTCCAGACAAACCGATGGGCAAATCCAAGGATTCGACCGACAAAATCTATGGAGAATCCGTGTGACATCCGTCACGATGTCCACACTTAGCCATTACACCCAACAGGAAATGGAAGCGCACGGCAAAATCAAGGGGAATTTAAGGTGAACACTCCATAGATACGGCAACGCCTTTCACCTATGTCACTACGTGATACCGAACGTCAACCCAGCCAGGGTTTCCGGGCGGCCCCATTGGCTGCGCTGCCGGAGTCAGACTCGGGGCTCTCCGAACAGCGCCGCCCGCGCCCCAAGCCCGGCAAGATCAGTCAGAACCCCGAACTGGGCACACGTGCGCCGTGAGCCGACCCGGGCCCTGCGCACCGGCGGAGCCATGCGCCCGCCGCACCGGCAGTCCTACAAGCGCCGGCCCCGCACCATCAAGGACATGGTGATGATCAGTGAGCGGCCCGCCGAGCCCTCCGACCGCGCGGCCCCAGGGCACCGAGAGGGAGACCTCATCATCGGCAAGGAAGCCAAGTCGGCAATCGCGACGCTCGTTGAGCGCAGCACCCGCAACGTGCGCTCGCACCGTTGCCCAAGGCTCACCGTGCGGCCAGTACCCGCGACGCCCTCACCGACGCCGTCCAGACCCTCCCACCAGGCCTGACGCGGTCCCTGACCTGCGACCAGGACTCGGAGGTGGCCGCACACAAAGCGTTCACAGTCGCCACCGACATCCCGGGTCTCTTCTGCGACCCCGGCAGTCGCCTGGCAGCGCGGCTCGAACGCGAACACCCATTGGTGCAGCCTTGGCGGGCCGGGCTTCTTCGGGGCGTCAACGGCCTGCTGCGGCAGCATTTCCCGAAAGGCACCGACCTGTCAGTCGACACTCGCGAACACCTGGCCGTCGTCGCCCCCGAGCTCAACAGCCGACCACGCAGAACACTCGGCTGGGAAACCCGGCCGAGCGCCTCGCCAAGCCGCTCGCGGCCTGATCAACAAACCACGCGTCACTTTCGCACGCGGTCCGTCCCAGGTTGTGGCGGCTGCGCGAAGATCCTCGACGCCCGTCCTGACATGGCGCTCGGCTCGCGCCGCCCTCACCCGTGCAGGGGTCCGGCCATCCGGGACGGCGTCCGCGGCCGTCGCGGCGGCGGGCGTCAACGAGGCGCGGCGCGGCGGGAGTCGCCCGGCGGGCGGGCCGGTGAACGGAGTCGGCGGGCGGAGCGGACGGCCAGCCGGCAGGGTGCTCATGGCGCGCGGGTTGTCACACCATGGTGGGGTCCGGCCCCGCTCGGAGGGGATCCCGGCCCGATTCCGGCGGGCCGGGATCACCTCCGGGCGGCCGGGTCAGAACTTGCCGTCGCGGTCCTTGACCACCCGGAAGCTGCCCACCACCGCCTCCTCCTCGTCGAAGAAGCCGTCATTGGACCGCGGGTTCACGCCGTCGCTGGAGCTGTGCGGCCCGACCGTGGCGATGGGGGCGCCGTTGTCGCAGACCGCACCGCGGAAGACCTCGACGGTACGGCGGGTGTCGTTGCGGATGTTCAGGCTCTTGGCGCCCAGGCCGCTGACCACGGTGATGCAGCCGCCCGGGTGGGCGGAGTACGACCGCTCGTTGATGTGGATCAGGCCCTCCTCGTCGAAGCCCTTGCCCCGGCCGTCGTTGCCCTCGTTGCCCTCGTTGCCCTTCCCGGAACCGCCGAGGGGCGCCTGAGCGGGGGCCGCCTGGCCCGGGGCGGAGGCGGCCGAGGCGTAGGTGATGCCGGTCGCGGCCAGGGCCGCGGCGGCCGCGATGCCGGCGGTGACGGCGGTGGAGCGGGTCATCAGCATGCACGTCTCCTGTCTGAGAGGGCCGGCCGCGCAGCCGGCGCATGACCGAACGTACAAACAGCTCCCATGACTGTCATGTCGGATATGTCGCCAGACTGTCGTCGGCGGGCCGAACGAGGGACCCGCGGCACCCGCAGTCCCCCTCGCCGACAGCGGGTGACCCATCAAATGCCTTTGTACTTTGAGGGCTTGATGGGGAGTTAGCCCTTTGAGGTGATTACCTGACGGGTGGTCACCCCTTCGATCGGGAGGACGCGTCCGCCGACGTCACACCACCGTCACCGGGTGCCGGACCACCGCGTCGAAGAGGTAGCCCTGTGTGTTGGGCGTCGTGGCGCCGGGCTGGGTACGGCCCGTGGAGTCGGTGGCCCGGGCCAGCAGGGCGTACCCGCCCGGGGCCGGCGGACGCCAGTCGGTTGACCAGCGGACCCAGCCTGACCGGCGCGGCGCGTCGTGCAGCCGGGCCCGCCGCCAGGTCGCGCCCCCGTCGGTGCTGACGTCGACCCGGACGATGCCGCCGGCCCCGGACCAGGAGCGGCCGGTGAGCCGGTGCTCGGTGGCGTCGAGGCTCGCGTCCCACTCCAGCTCCCAGGCGCTCTTGACGGTCTGCCGGGTCAGCGGCGCGCTGCCGCCCTCCGGGTACGCCTCACCGAACAGCCGGTAGAAATCGGTGTTCCAGGGCGAGTACAGAGGCCGTGCCGACACCTCGATGTCGCCGACCCACTTGATCGAGGCGACGCCGATCCAGGACGGCACCAGGACTCGCACGGGGTGGCCGTGGTCGTACGGCAGCGGCTCGCCGTTCATCTCGTACGCGAGCAGCACGTCGTCGAGCGCCTTGGACAGCGGCAGCGGGCGCCGCACCGGGCCGAGGTCGGTGCCGTCGGCCGTGACGTAGTCGGGATCGAGGCCGCGCGGCATGACGTCGACCGCGTGGGGGCCGAGCCCGGCCCGGCGCAGCACGTCGGCGAGCCGGACACCGGTCCAGCGGGCGGTGCCGATCGCGCCGAGCGTCCAGGCCGTGCCGGCGACGGTGTCGCCCTGCTGGCTGGTGAACAGGCTGCGCCCGTTGCCCGCGCACTCCACGAAGGCGGTGCGGGTGACCTTCGGCAGCCGCTTGAGGTCGTCGAGGGAGAACTCGACGGTCCGGCGGTGCACGAGGCCGTCGCCCCGGACGGTGAGGGTCCAGTCGGCGGCGTCCAGGACGGGGGTGGAGGTGTGGTTGCGGACGAAGAAGTGGTCGACGGGGGTGTGGTAGCCGGTGCCCGCGAGGGCGGCGAACCTGGTCTCGGCGTTGGTGCCGCGCACGGTGAACCACGCCTCGGGGAGGGGTTTGACGATGCCGGCGGCGGCCGTCGCGGGGGCGGCGAGGGCGGTGGGCGCTGCCGTGGCGGCGAGCCCGGCCGCCGCCAGGAGCCGGAGCATGTCGCGCCGGGAGACCCCGTCGGCACGGGCCTCACCGGCGAGCCACTGGCGCAGCCTGCGCCGGTCGTAGGCCAGTTCACGGGCGGATTCGGGGGTGCGCATGGGTACGGGCCTGCCTTTCGGGCGGGGGCGGTACGCGGACGGCGGCGACTCGACCGGGACGAACGGGCCGCGGCCCGGATCGGCACCTGGCAAGGGCACGTGCGGGGAGCGCTCGGGGCCTGGAACGGCCGCGGGGAAAGGGCCGTTCAGACGATGACGATCAACAACAACAGCGAGGGGACGCGAGCGCACGGAACCGCGGGGCGGCGGGGCGGCGTCGGCTGCTGATCACCCGGCCCATGGTACGAGGCCGCGGCCCTGGCCGGCGGTGAATCCGGGGGAATCGGCGCGGGGAGAAACGGATGAGCGCCGGTCGCCGGCACCCCACCGCGGAAGCCGCCGGGGCCAACCGGACCGCCTTCGGGAGCCCGGGTTCACACCAGGCGCAGCAGCACGAAACCAGACGCGGGCCGACAACGGGAGAACGGTGCCGACAGCGGGCGCGGGGGCGACAGAGGGCGCGCGGGGGCGGCAGCGCGAGGCCGGGGCGGAGGGCGGCAGCGGGCGCGCGGGGCTGAAGCGGGCGCGCGGGGGCGGCCGTGGGACGGCGGTCGCAGGTGGCGGTGGGAGGGTGCTCGGGGCGCAGGGTCAGTGGGTGTCCAGGATGTCCAGGCCGGTCAGGGCGCTGATGGGGTCCGGGGCCGGGGTGCCTCTGGGCCACCAGTCGTCGTGGCCCGGTTCCGCTTCGTAGGCGTACCACAGGCCGTCCCGGCCCAGGCGGAGTTGGACCTGGCCCCGCGGGTGGGTGAGGTGGTTGCGCCATGGGCGGAACGCGGGGAGACCGGCGGCGAGCAGCAGCGGGCGGGCCCGGTCGAAGCGGCCCGCCGGCGGGTCCCAGGGCTCCTCCAGCGTGGCGAGCCCGTCACGTCCGCCCTGCCGCCAGGCGGCGACCGCGCGCGCCAGCTCGGCGGGGGTGCGGCCCGCGGCGGCTGCCAGCGCGGAGTAGAGCGCGCGGGCGGCGGCGGTCAGGCCGGAGCCGGGGCGGGCCGCGGCCAGCCGCACCGCGTCCTGCCACAGTGTCAGCTCGCCGACCGTGTCCCGCCCGGTGGACAGCAGCGCGTGCGCACGGGCGGCGGCGTCCGTCGCCAACTGGTCCAGGACGAAGGGGTCGGGGCCGCCCGGCGCCGCCGGGTAGACCGGGGGCTGTCCGGGGTGCGCGGGCGGCGGCAACGGCGCCGGGAGCGGGGGGAGTTCGCGCGCGGCCAGGGCCTCGGTGGCCCGCACGCCGGGCAGCGGGCGCGGCTGCCGGTCCTGTGCGGCGCGGGCCGCGGCGGTGGCGCTGCGGCGGGACAGCGCGTCGAGCAGGTGGCGTTCGCCACGGCCGCGCAGCAGGAGCAGGACGAAGGGGTCGGCGTCCAGCAGCCGTGCCGTCTGGTAGCAGAGCGCGGCGGCGTGCTTGCACGGATGGCCCGAGTCGGGGCAGCTGCATCGCGGGTCGAGGTCGCCGGCGCCGGGCAGCAGCGCGGCTCCGGCCTCGGCGAGGGACACGGGCAGTTGACGGTCGAGCAGCGCGGCGATGCGGCCGGGTCGGTCGGCGGCGGCGTCGAGGAACCGCTCCCAGTCCGCCTCGTCGAACGTGCGCAGCCGCACCTGCACTCGGTAGGGCCGCGGCCGGCTTCCCCGCACGTAGGCCAGCACGAGTCCCGGTGTCACGGTGATCGCGTCCACGTGCCCCTGTTCGGCGTACCCCCGGCCGCGCGCCAGCCGCTTGGCATCCAGCGCGCCCCGCTCCAGCGCCTCGATCCAGGCTTGGCCCCACCAGGTGGCGGCGAAGGGCGCGTCCGTGCCGTCCGACGGCGTGCGGCCGGGGAACGCCGGGAAGGTACGGCGCAGTTCACCGTCGCGGTGGGGGGTGGCCATGGTCCGGGGAAGGCGCGGCGGATCCGTCCGGGTTCCCTGGTCGGTCGGGGTGCCGGTGTGCTGGGTGGCGGGGTCGCCGGGTGGTGCGGGATCGGGGTGCGCGGCGGGCGGTGGTGCCGACGGCCGGAGCGGCCCGCCGGTCCCTCGTGGCTCCCGGCGGGCCGCCCGAAGGGCGTGGCGGGCCGCGTCCGCGGGACGGCCGGCGGACCGGGCGTGAGGGCCGGCCGGACGTTCGGCGTCCGGGGCGGCCTCGCCGACGGGAGAGAGAGCCACGTCCGGCACGGCGGCCGTGCGCTGGGGCGCGCCGTCGCCGGACCGCTCCCGGGCGGCTCGCAGGGCGCGGCGGGCGATGTCGGCGGGGCGTTCCCGGTCGGCCGTCATGCCGTCCTCCGCAGTGACACCAGGTCGGACAGCTCACGGTCCGTCAGCTCAGTGAGGGCCGACTCACCGGAGCCGAGGATCGCGTCCGCCAGGGCGCGCTTGGACTCCAGCATCCGGGCGATGCGGTCCTCGACCGTGCCCTCGGTGACCAGGCGGTGGACCTGCACCGGCTGGGTCTGCCCGATGCGGTAGGCGCGGTCGGTGGCCTGTTCCTCGACGGCCGGGTTCCACCAGCGGTCGAAGTGGACGACATGGCCCGCGCGCGTGAGGTTCAGGCCGGTGCCGGCGGCCTTGAGGGAGAGCACGAGGACCGGGGTCGCCCCGTTCTGGAAGCGGTCCACCAGGCGTTCCCGCTCCGGTACGGGCGTGCCGCCGTGCAGAAGGTCCACGGGGACCGCGCGAGCGCCCAGGTGGGCGGTGATCAGCCGGGCCATCCCGACGTACTGGGTGAAGACGAGGGCGGAGCCGTCCTCGGCCAGCAGGGTGTCCAACAGCTCGTCGAGCAGGGCCAGTTTGCCGGAGCGTGCGGCCAGGCGGTCACCGGGCGGCGGCTCCTTCAGATACAGCGCGGGATGGTCGCAGATCTGTTTGAGCGCGCCGAGCAGCTTGAGGACCAGGCCGCGGCGGGCGATGCCCTCCGCCGTCTCGATGGCGAGCATCGACTCCCGCACCACCGCCTCGTACAGCGCGGCCTGTTCGCGGGTGAGCGGCACCGGGTGGTCCGTCTCCGTCTTGGGGGGCAGTTCGGGGACGATTCCGGGGTCGGACTTCTTGCGGCGCAGCAGGAAGGGCCGGACCAGTCGGGCCAGCCGGTCCACCGCTTCCTGGTCCTCGCCGTTCTCCACCGCGCGCGCGTGCCGGGCGCGGAAGGACTTCAGCGGGCCGAGGAGTCCGGGCGTCGTCCAGTCGAGCAGCGCCCACAGTTCGGACAGGTTGTTCTCGACCGGGGTGCCGGTGAGGGCGACGCGCGCGGGCGTCGGGACGGTGCGCAGCGCCTTGGCCGTGGCCGAGTACGGGTTCTTGACGTGCTGTGCCTCGTCCGCGACGACCATGCCCCACGGCTGTTCGGCGAGACGGGGCGCGGTCGAGCGCAGGGTGCCGTACGTGGTGAGGACGAAGCCGCCTGCCAGGCCGTCGAGGGTGCGGTCGGGGCCGTGGAAGCGGCGGACCGGGACGCCGGGCGCGAACCGGGCGATCTCCCGCTGCCAGTTGCCGAGCAGGGAGGCGGGACAGACCACGAGGGTGGGTTCGTCGCGGGCCCGCTTCAGGTGCAGCGCGATGACGGTGATCGTCTTGCCGAGGCCCATGTCGTCGGCGAGGCAGCCGCCGAGGCCCAGGGAGGTCATCAGGTCGAGCCAGGCCAGCCCGCGCAGTTGGTAGTCGCGCAGCGTGGCGTGCAGTCCTGCGGGCGGCCGGGCGGGGCGGATCCCGGCCGTGAGGCGGTCGCGGAGTGCCGCGAGCGCCCCGACCGGCACCGCCTCGACGCTCTCCCCGTCGACCTCCGCGGTGCCGGTGAGCGCCACGGACAGCGCGTCGACCGGGTCGAGCAGGCCCAGTTCGCGCTTGCGGGCCTTGCGGACCAGCGCGGGGTCGACGAGCACCCAGCTGTCGCGGAGCCGGACGACGGGCCGGTGCGCCTCGGCGAGCGCGTCCATCTCCGCCTCGCTGAGCGGATCGCCGCCGAGGGCCAACTGCCAGCGGAACTGGAGCAGTTCCTCGCTCTCGAAGAAGCCGGTGCCGTCGGTGGCCGAGCCGGGCGCGGAGCGCACCACCGCGGTGGCCGTCAGGTCCTGCGCCAGGTCCCGGGGCCAGTGCACGGCGACCCCGGCCGCCGCGAGCCGGGTGGCCGCCACCCCGAGCAGGTCGCCCAGTTCCCCCTCGGACAGGGCGAGCACGTCGGGCACGTCCTGTTCGGCGAGCCGGTCCAGGGGCGGCCACACGCGGGCCGCGCGGCGGACGGCGAGGGCCGCGTCCACGCGCGCGCGTGGCCCGAACGCCGTGTCGGCCTCCCCCGCCCACAGGGCGGCGGCGTCGGCCACCAGGGTGGGGTCGGCGAGGCTGTGCACCTGGACGATCGCGGCGCCCGCGCCGCGGGTGCCGTCGCCGCCGGGGCCGGTGTCGAAGAGGTCGTACGCCGACAGGTCGAGGCGGAGCGAGATCCGCACGCCCGCGTCCATGCCCGCGGCGACCTCCGCCGCCCAGTCGTGGGCGGCGGGCAGCAGGTGGGGCTCCCTGGCGGCGAAGGGGCCGCCGCAGGCGTGGGGGGCGGCCGGGGTGCGGGGCAGGGTGTCGGCGATCGCGTCCAGGAAGGAGCGCATCAGCGCCTCGGGTTCGGGCAGCCGGAGCGGGCCGGGGCCGGGCAGCGGCACGGCGTGGCCCTCGGCGGGCAGGGCGGCGGCGACGGCGCGCAGGTGCGCGATGTCGTCGGGCTCCAGTGGGCCGGCCCGCCAGGCGTCGTGTCCGGCGGGGGTCAGGCCGGGCAGCAGCCGGCCGCGGGCGGCGAGCCGCAGCGCGTGCAGGGCCGCCGCGCCCCAGCAGGCCGTCGCCGGGTGAGCGCCCGGATGGTGGCGGGCCCGCACGAGCAGCGGGAGAGCCGCGTCGAGCGGCAGGGTCAGCGCGGGCACCGTCCTGCGGCGCACGCCCGCGCCGTGCCGGCGTACGACGGTCAGCTCGTCGTGGCGCACGACGGTCGGCTCATCGCGGCGCATGAGGGACGGCTCGTCGTAGCGCGCGACAGCCGGCTCGTCGCGGCCCACGAGGGTCGGCTCGTCGTGGCGCGGGCCCGGCGGCTGTCGGTGATCGGCGGCCCGGTGCGGCTGGGCCGCCACGGGCGCGCTGGGCGCGCCGGCCGCCGCGGGCAGGGGCCCGCCGTCGGGGTCCCAGAAGGCGATCCGGCCCTCGCGCGGGAGCGCCGCGGGGAGGTAGACGGCGGCGAGCCGCACCGGAACGGGGCCCTCGCCTCGTCCGGGTTCCCCGGTTCGCCCGGCCACCGCGGCCGTGTCGCTCATACGTCCTGCCACCTCCCGCCCGTGCGTCGGACCAGACGTCTTCGACTGTACGGGCGGGGTCTGACAACCGGCCCCGGCGGCCGGTCGGCGCCGGGCCGTCAGGGCACCGTGCGCGAGACGACGTAGACCATCGGGTAGGTCGGGTCGGACATGTTCACGACCACGTCCTGGCTGGGCGCCGGGTTCTTCTGCTTGCGGGTGAAGCCCGACCACGGGCCGGGGCCCGTGAAATCCCAGCCGGTGATCTTCTGGTCGCGCCCGCTGATGGGCAGGTCGTCGGGTTTCAGGTCGTCCCGCCGCATGCCGAGGGCCTGCAGATAGCTGTCGAGTCCCGCGACGGTGGTGCGGAACTGGACGTAGAGCCTGCTGGTCTTCCAGTTGTTGGTCTCGTAGTAGGCGATCTGGTCCGCCGGGTGCGGGACGTTCACCTGGTAGAGGCGGCGCTGCACCTTCGACGGCCAGCCCGCGCTGAGACCGGTCGCCGAGTACTTCGCCTCCTTGGCCTTGCCGCTGTCGCGGCTCTGCGCGGCGGAGATCACCAGATAGCCGGCCGGTACTCCGATGAGCAGCCCGATGATCAGCAGGGTGAGCGCCCGGCGGCGGGCCTTGCGGCCGGGGCTCTCGGCGGGCCGTTCCCGCATGTCGGGCGGTTCGGACTGACGCGGCAGCGAAGCGGTCATGCGGTGTCCCGGGGGCGACGGGCCTCCGCGTACCGTTCGTAGCGCTCGTAGCGCTCCACCCGGCGGCGCTTGGCCCGGCGGAAGCGGCGGGCGACCAGCCGGGCGAGGTCGGCGGCGCCGACCATGCCGGCCTCGGGGCCGAGCTGGGCGCGGGTGATGCGGGCCTCGGGGCGGTAGCCGCGGCCGGTGAGATGGCGCTTGAAGGCGTCGCGGGCGGGGCCGATCAGCAGGTCGTCGGCGGCCGAGACGCCGCCGCCGATCACGAAGCAGGACGGGTCGAGGGCCGCCGCCAGGTTGGCGATGCCGACGCCCAGCCACTGGCCGATGTCCTGGAGCAGTTCGACGCACATCGCGTCGCCCTCGCGGGCCAGTTCGGTGATCATCGGGCCGGTGATGTCGCCGATGTTGCCCTTGACGTGCTCGATGATCCCGTACGCCACCGGGGAGTCGGCGGCGGCGAGTTCCCTGGCCTCGCGGACCAGCGCGTTGCCCGAGCTGTACTGCTCCCAGCAGCCGCGGTTGCCGCACGGGCAGCGGTGGCCGCCGGGCACGACCTGCATATGGCCGAACTCGCCCGCGACCCCGTATTTGCCCCGCTTGACCTGGCCGTCCTCCAGGATGGCACCGCCGATGCCGGTGCCCAGTGTGATCATGACGAGGTGGTCCTCGCCGCGGCCGGCGCCGAAGCGCCACTCGGCCCAGGCGGCGGAGTTGGCGTCGTTGTCGACCAGGACGGGCACGGCGAGCCGGCCGGCCAGCCGGTCGCGCAGCGGCTCGTTGCGCCAGGACAGATGGGGGGCGAACAGCACGCGGTTGCGGTCGGCGTCGACCCAGCCGGCCGCGCCGATCCCCACCGCGTGCACGTCGTGCCGGTCGGACAGGTCGAGGACCAGTTCCACGATCGTGTCCTCGACGACCTTGGGGCTCTTGGACTTGTCCGGGGTCTCGGTGCGCAGCCGCTCCAGGATGTTGCCGTCGGCGTCGACGACGCCCGCCATGACCTTCGTGCCGCCGATGTCGATGCCCACGGTGGGCACTCGCGGGGCGGTCAGGTGGGACCGGCGTTCCCGCGTGCCGACCGTGCGCAGGACGGGGGCTCTGCGGGAGCCGATGGGGGCCGTGAGGTCGCGGTAGGTGCTCATCAGGGCCGATTCTGCCTCACCGCGGGGGCCGGTGGGGTACGGGGACCTGACGGGGGCCGGCGGCTCAGCCGCGCCGCAGTTCGTGGCGCAGGGCCTCCAGGTCGGCTCCGCCCGCCATCTGACGGGTCAGCTCGTCCAGGGTGATCTCCTCCCGTGTGTGGTGGCCCACCATGGTGCCGCGCCGCAGCAGCACGAACCGGTCCCCCACCAGATACGCGTGGTGCGGGTTATGGGTGATCAAGATGACACCCAGGCCCTGATCACGTGCCGCCGCCACATATTTGAGGACCACACCGGACTGCTTCACCCCCAGTGCGGCGGTCGGTTCGTCCAGGACCAGGACCTTGGCGCCGAAGTACACCGCCCGTGCGATGGCCACACACTGGCGTTCACCACCGGACAGCGTTCCGATCGGCTGGTCGACGTCCCTGAGGTCGATGCCCATGCGCAGCAGTTCGGCGTGGGTGGTGCGGCGCATCAGGTCGACGTCCAGGCGTCTGAACGGGCCGAAGCCGGTCCGCGGCTCCGAGCCGAGGAAGAAGTTGCGCCACACCGGCATCAGGCCGACGACGGCGAGGTCCTGGTAGACCGTGGCGATGCCGCGGTCCAGGGCGTCGCGCGGGGAGGCGAGGCGTATGTCCTCGCCCTGGATGCGCAGCGTTCCGCCGTCGTTCCCGTGCAGCCCCGCGACGATCTTGATCAGGGTCGACTTGCCCGCGCCGTTGTCGCCGAGGACGCACGTGACCTCGCCGGGGTGGACCTCAAGCGAGACGCCCTCCAGGGCGCGCACGGTTCCGTAGTGCTTGCTGACGTCGGACAGCTCCACGAGGGGCGTACGCGTCTCGTTCCGGGTCATGGGGTGGCCTCCGCGCGCTTGCGGACCCAGGCGTTGAGCAGGGTCGCGAGGAGCAGCATGGCTCCGAGGAAGAACTTGAACCAGTCGGGGTTCCACTCGGCGAAGACGATGCCCTTGCTCGTCATGCCGAACAGGAGCGCGCCGACCGCCGAGCCGACCGCGCTGCCGTAGCCGCCGGTGATGAGGCAGCCGCCGATGACGGCCGCGATGATGTAGATCAGTTCGTTGCCGACGCCCTCGCCGGACTGGACGACGTCGTACGAGAAGAGCAGGTGCTGGCCGCAGATCCAGGCGCCGAAGGCCACGCCCATGTAGAGGCCGATCCTGGTCTTCTCGACGGGGACGCCCACGGCGCGGGCCGCGTCCTTGTTGCCGCCGACCGCGAAGATCCAGTTGCCGGCGCGGGTGCGCAGCAGGATCCAGGACGCGACGGCGACCAGGGCCAGCCACCACACGATGGTGATCTTGAAGTCGACGCCGCCGAGGGTCAGCGTCGAGGCGAACACCGCGCGGGCGGACGGGAAGCCCTCCATGTCGGCGACGGTCTTGGTCGAGACGGTGCCGTCGATCAGCTTGGTGAAGCCCAGGTTCATGCCGGTCAGCATCAGGAAGGTGCCCAGCGTGACGATGAAGCTGGGCAGCCGGGTGCGGGTGAGCACGAAGCCGTTGAAGAAGCCGATCGCGAGCGTGGCGAGGAGGGAGACGCCGGCGCCGGCCCAGACGTTCGCCGTCATCTGGTAGCTGAACATCGACGAGATCAGCGCGGAGGACGTCACCATCACCCCGGCGGACAGGTCGAACTCGCCGCCGATCATCAGGAGCGCGACGGGGACCGCCATGATGCCGATCGTCGAGGACGCGTACAGGACCGTGCTCAGGCTGCTCGCGCGCAGGAACCCGTCGGCGGCGACGGCGAAGAACAGGAAGACGGCGAGCGCGCCGACCACGGAGCCCAGTTCGGGGCGGCCCAGCAGGCCGCGCAGCGGCGAGGTCCGCAGAATCCTTTCATCAGAGGAGGTCGGCAGCGCGCTCATCGGGTGCCCCGCTTCGTGTACTGCGCCAGCTCCGCCGCCTCGTCCTCGGTGACGATCTGCGGCCCGGTGAGCACCGGCCGGCCGCCGCCGAGGACGTCTCCGTTGTACTTGTACGCCCACAGCAGGTCGACGGCCTCATAGCCCTGGAGCCAGGGCTGCTGGTCGACCGCGAATCCGAGGCTGCCGTCCCGCAGCCCGGCGGCGACCTTGGCGTTGAGGTCGAAGGTGTCGATCTCGGCCTTGCTGCCCGCGTCCGAGCGCGCCTTGACCGCGGTGTCCGCGTAGGGCGCGCCCAGGGTGACGACGGCGTCGACGGACGGGTCGGCCTGGAGCCGGGCCCCGATCGCGGACTGCACGTCGGGCATGTTGGTGCCGTTGACGTAGAGGTTGTCGACCGAGCCGCGGAAGGTCTCGGCGACGCCGGCGCAGCGCTGCTCGTGGCCGACGTTGCCCTGCTCGTGCAGGACGCACAGGACCTTCTTGCGGCCGCGCTCGTTCAGCTCCTCGCCGACGGCCTCGCCAGCCACGCTCTCGTCCTGTCCGATGTGCGCGAGCGCGCCGAACGCCTTGGAGCGCGCCGAGCCCGAGTTGACCGTGATCACCGGGATGCCGGCCTTCTCGGCGCGGGCCAGGGCCGACTTCAGCGCCTCGGGCTTGGCCAGGCTGACGATGATCCCGTCGACCTTCTTGTCGACGGCCGCGTCCACGAGCTGCGCCTGCTGCTGGGCCTCGTCGTCATGCGAGTAGAGGAAGTCGATGTTGTCCTTGACGGCGGCCTGCTTGGCACCGTTCTGCACGATGTCCCAGAACGTGTCGCCGTCCCCGGAGTGGGTGATCATCGCGAAGGTCCAGCGGGGGGTGTCCACCGCCGCCCTGCCCTGGGCCGCCGCGGCCTTGCGGGCGTCCTCGGCCCGTTTGCCGCCGGTGCTGCTGCATCCGGCGAGGGTCGCGCCCAGCGCCCCCGCCACCGCGATGCCTACCCAGGTCCGAAACCGTGCCACGAGGCCGTGCCTTTCTTGCCGTGCTCTGACGTACGCGAGGGGCCGCCGGTGATCGGGCCGGCAGCCCCAAACGTCCTATTGTCGGACACGGGAATCAGGGGTTCCGCCGCGGGGAGGGCCGACCGGTCAGATTGTCCGGACATCGCGACGCGTCCGGCCGTCCGGCCGTCCGGGAGCGCGGGAGCGCGGGAGGGCCGCCGCGACAGGGGCGGGCGGCCGGCCATGCCCTCCGGGCTCGTACGAGCTGCCCGCCGGGACCGCAGGCGCCACCCGCCAAGTCCGTACGGGCTGCCGCCGAGACCGTACGAACCGCATACTGGCGGCGCCGGCACCATCCGCTCGGCGGTGGCCGTGGCCGTGCGAGCTACTGGCCGGGGCTACGAGCCGCCCGCCCAGGCCGTACGAACTGCACACCAGGGCCGTGCGAGCTACTGGTCGGGGCCGTACGGGCTGCCGGGCGGGGCCGTACGGGCGGCATGCCGGTCCGTCAGGGGCGTACGAGCAGCTGGAACTCGAAGGAGTAGCGGGACGGGCGGTAGATGTGGTCGCCGAACTCGACCGCGCGTCCGGTGTCGTCGAAGGTGGTGCGCTGCATGGTGAGCAGCGGGGCGCCCTCGGCCTCGCCGAGCCGTTCCGCCTCGGCCGTCCTGGCGCCCCGGGCCCCGATGGACTGCCGGGCGCTGTGCAGGGTGATCCCGGCGGCGCGCATCAGCCGGTACAGGCCGGTGGCCTCCAGCTGCCCGGTGTCCAGGTCGAGCAGGCCGGGCGGCAGGTGGTTGACCAGGTACGCCATCGGCTCGCCGTGGGCCAGCCGCAGCCGCTCGATGCGCTGCACCTCGCTGCCCTCGGCCACCCCGAGCGCCGCCGCCACCTCGGCGGACGCCAGGACGACGGTGTTGACGAGGACGGAGGTCGCGGGACGCTGGCCGGCCGCCTCCAGATCGTCGTAGAGGCTGCTCAGCTCCAGCGGGCGTTTGACCTGGCTGTGCACGACCTGGGTGCCGACCCCGCGACGGCGCACGAGCAGCCCCTTGTCGACGAGGGACTGGATGGCCTGGCGGACGGTGGGACGGGACAGGCCGAGCCGTCCGGCCAGCTCGATCTCGTTGCCGAGCAGACTGCCGGGTGTGAGCGCTCCGTGCTCGATCGCCGCCTCCAGCTGTTGGGACAGCTGAAAGTACAACGGGACCGGCGAGCTGCGGTCCACGCTGAGATCGAGCGCTGCGGTCGGGTCCACTTCTGGTTTCGGCACGGCCCGAGCGTAGCTCCGTGGCCGGTTGACGGGAAGTTGTGAGGTTCGATTGTCCGGACATACGGATTGACAGCGTCCGGGGTCGGCCCCCACTTTGTTTCCATGCGCATCGGGGTCATCGGTACGGGCCGCATCGGCACCATCCATGCGAACACGCTCAGCCGTCACCGCGAGGTCGGTTCGCTGATCCTCACGGACGCGGACCCGGCGCGGGCCCAGGAACTGGCGCACCGCCTGGGCGAGACGGCGGCGCCCGGGGTGGACGAGATCTTCACGTGGGGAGTGGACGCCGTGGTGATCACCACGGCGACCTCGGCCCACGCCGAACTCATCGGCCGTGCGGCCCGCTCCGCGCTGCCCGTCTTCTGCGAGAAGCCCGTCGCCCTCGACCTGCCGGGCACCCTGCACGCACTCGCGGAGGTCGACGCGGCCGGCACGGTCTTGCAGATGGGCTTCCAGCGGCGGTTCGACGCGGGGTACGCGGGCGCGCGGGAGGCCGTGCGCTCACGGCGGCTCGGGCGGCTGCACACGGTGCGGGCCATGACCGCCGACCAGTCCCCTCCCCCGCCCGCGTGGCTGCCGCTGTCGGGCGGGCTGTTCCGGGACACCCTGATCCACGATTTCGACGCGCTGCGCTGGGTGACCGGACGCGAGGTGGTCGATGTGTACGCGACCGGATCCGACGCCGGCCCCGCGATGTTCCGGGAGGCCGGCGACGTCGACACGGGCGCCGCCGTGCTCACGCTGGACGACGGCACCCTGGCCACGGCGACGGCGACCCGGCTGAACGGCGCGGGCTACGACGTCCGGATGGAGCTGGCCGGGGAGCTGGACACGGTCGTGGTGGGGCTGGACGACCGTACGCCCGTCGCCTCGACCGAGCCGACCGGGCCGCCGCCCGCGGACAAGCCATGGGCGGGGTTCCTGGAGCGGTTCGGCCCCGCCTACGAGGCCGAACTGTGTGCCTTCGTCGAGGTGGTGCGCGGCGAACGGGCCAATCCCTGCGACGGGCACGAGGCGTTGCAGGCGCTGCGCGTCGCCGAGGCGTGCGAGGTGTCCCGGCGCGAGCGGCGACCGGTGCGCCTGACGGAGATCGAGGGCGGCGACGAGACCCGGCCCATGCCCCGGACACCCGTGTGGTGAGTCAGGTCCGGCGAAGTCCAACGGCGCCGCAGACGACGGAGGTCCCAGCTCGGCCCTCCCGGCGGAGCGCCTAGCGCCCGATGTCGTCCGTGTCGTGCGTGGGGTCCGTGTCGTCGAGGAGTCCCGCGTCGTAGGCGAGCAGGGCGATCTGCACGCGGTTGTTGAGGCCCAACTTGGCGAGGACGCGGGAGACATGGGCCTTGACGGTGGCGACGCTCAGGAACAGCGCGGCGGCGATCTCGGCGTTGGCCAGGCCGCGGCCGACCGCGACGGCGACGTCCCGTTCGCGGTCGTTGAGCGCGGAAAGCCGCCGGCGCGCGCGGCTGCGCCGGGTGTCGGCGGCGGTACCGGCCGCGTGCGCCATCAACTGGCGGGTGACGGCGGGCGACAGGACGGGGTCACCGCCCGCGACCCGGCGCACGGCCGCCACGATCTCGGCGGGCGGGGTGTCCTTGAGGACGAAGCCGGCGGCGCCCGCGCGCAGGGCGTGCAGCACCTGTTCGTCGGCGTGGAAGGTGGTGAGGACCACCACCTGGGGCGGGTGCCGACGGCCGCGCAGCCGCCGCGTGGCCGTCAGCCCGTCCACGGACGGCATGCGGATGTCCATCAGGACGACGTCCGGACGGGTGCGGTCGACCAGCGCCTCGACCTCGCCGCCGTCGGCTGCCTCGCCGACGATCTCGATGTCGTCGGCCCCGCCCATCATGAGGGCGAGGCCCGCACGCACGAGCGGATCGTCGTCGACGAGAAGCAGTCTGATCGCGGTCATGGCCCATACGTAATCACGGGCGCGCGGCCCACGGGAGCGTAGGGGTGCCGGGCGCGACGGCCCGCCGGGCCCCGCATGGAGTTTCAGGCCGCGGCCCACGGCAGCCACGACCGCACCTCGAAGCCGCCGTCGCCGGTGGCGCCGTGGTCGAGCCGGCCGCCGGCCAGCGTCGCGCGTTCGGTGAGGCCGATCAGCCCCTGGCCGGAGCCGGGGACATGCGGGACAACGCCCTCAGGGGCGGTGTTGCGTATCGCGATGGTCAGTCCGTCGCCGGGGGCGCCGGTGACGGTCACCGTGACCTCGGTGCCGGGCGCGTGCTTGCGGGCGTTGGTCAGCCCCTCCTGGGCGATGCGGTACGCGGTGCGGCCGACGGAGGCGGGCACGGCACCCGGATCGGTGACCCGGCTGTCCAGGCCGACCTTGGTGCCCGCCGCACGGGACTGCGCGACCAGGGCCTCCAGCGCGGCCAGCGTCGGCTGCGGGCGGCCTGCGTCGTCGGCGTCGCCCGCCCGCAGCACGCCGATGATCTCGCGCAGGTCCTGCAACGCCTCGTGGGCGCTCTCCCGGATCACCCCGGCCGCCCGCGCGACCTCCTCGCGGGGTGCGTCGGGCCGGAACTCCAGGGCGCCCGCGTGCACGCTGAGCAGCGTGAGCCGGTGCGCGAGCACGTCGTGCATCTCCCGCGCGATGGCCTCGCGGGCCAGCCGCTGCGCCCGCTCGGCCCGCAGCCGCGCCTCCGCCTCGGCGCGCCGGGCCCGGTCCCGCAGGCTCAGCATGAGCTGCCGTTTGGACCGTACGAACATGCCCCAGCCGATGACGGAGAGCATGAGCAGCGCACTGATCGCGACGACCCCCGGATACGGGATCTCGGGGTCGGGGCGCAGCCAGTAGAAGAGGGGGAGCAGGGCGAGGTCGGCGCCGCCGATCCAGGCCACGTACCGCAGTGGCCGGTGCACGGCGAGCGTGAACAGGACGACCAGGCCGACGCCGCCGGCGGAGTTGGACAGGAAGCCGACCGGGATCATCGCGACGGCGAGCGCGACCGGTCGGCGGCGGCGCAGCCACAGGGCGGCGCAGGCCAGGGCGCCCAGCGTCTGGTCGAGCACGGCGAGCCCGTGGGCGAGTCCCGTCTCGTCGCGCAGGGACTCGGCACCCGCCAGGCCCAGGGCGACGGCCAGCAGGAAGCAGGAGAAGTCGACGACCCAGTCGCGTGCGGTGCGCCGTGGTCGCCGCCCGGCCGGGCCGGCGTCCGGGTCCAGCTCATGGATCACGGCCGACGGGAACAGCCACCGCCGGCCTTCGAAACCATGCGCCGCCGGCAGCGGCTCCGTGTCCTGCGTACCCGTCACAGTCGACAAATCTATGCGGGGACGGCCGGTGTGAGGGACCCGTGCGCCGGATCGCCGACCAAAGTCGCGCCGCCGGATACTTTCGGCGGCCCGGCCGGCGCACTCCGTCGACCCGTGGCGGAGCGGTAGGGCCGCACGGCCGATACCCGGCGGGCGGGCGGGGGGCGAGGCTCGGGGCATGAAGCGGTTTCTGGAGCTGATCGGTTTTCTCGCCCTGGTGCAGGGGGTCATGAGCCTGGTGCACGAGTTCACCGACTGGCATGTGGGGCTCGTCCAGCGGCTGGGCTTCCTCGACGGGTACGGGGTCTACGCGGGCATCGCCCTGATCGTGCTCGCGTTCGCCCTGTTCGGGGTGGCGGAGAGGCAGGGGCCGGACTGAGCCGCGGCCGACGGGGCACGCGGGCGGGCGTCACATAGGCGGGCACCACACAGACCGGCACCACATAGACCGGCACACACAGGCCGGGGCCACACAGCCCGGCGCCACACAGGCCGGCGCCACACAGCCGGCGCGCCACATAGACCGGCACACACAGGCCGGCACCACACAGACCGCCACCACACAGACCGGCACCACACAAGCCGACGCCACATAGACCGGCACCACACAAGCCGGCGCCACACAGGCGAGCGCCGCGCGGACGTGGCGTACGCCTACTCGCAGGACGGCGGCTTTCCGTCGGTGACCCATTCGAGGGCTGTTTGGCAACGGCGCTTTCCCGATCGGCGGCCGACGTGGTCCGTCGGGCTAGCGTGGCCGCACCGCCCCCGTACTTCACGAGCCGCCGCACGGCCGTGGCGCTCCGGCGGTTTTCCAGCGAGCGAGCAGAGGAAGCGCCCGACATGTCCAATCACTTCACCGGCCTCAGCCTTGGGCCGCCGCTCGGCGACCAGCGCCTCGATCTGTGCGACCTCTACGCCTTCCAGGCCCCGGGTGATCCGAGCAGGACCGCTCTCATCCTCAACGCCAATCCCAACGCCGATGCCCTGCACCCCGACGCCGTGTACCGGCTGAACATCGACAACGACGGCGACTATCTGACGGACATCGCCTTCAGCTGGGTCTTCGACCCGCCGGCGGCCGACGGCTCCCAGACCTACAGCGTCTTCATGGCGACCGGTACGGAGTCCCGCAGCCCCGAGGCGGTCGGCACCAAGATCGTGTCGGACGCCGCCGCCTCCTTCGGCCGCCGGGCCAACGTGGTCGACAGCGGCGCCTACAAGGTGGCCGCCGGCAGCCGCAGCGACGCCTTCTTCTTCGACTTCGACGGCATCAAGAACCTGTTCGACACCCGGGGCAACCGGAATTTCACCGCCCCGCACCTGAGCGGGCAGTCCCCGTGGACCGGCGTCGACTCCAACATCGCGGCCAACGTGTTCTCCATGGCCGTCGAGGTGCCGACCGCGGAGCTGGCACCCCAGCCCGAGCTGCGCATCTGGGGCCGGTGCAGTGTCCTGCGCGACGGCGAACTCGTCCACGCGGACCGGGCCGGCCACCCGTCGGTGAGCAGCTTCTTCAACACCGACGAGACGAAGGAGGAGTACAACGCCGGCGAGCCGGTCAACGACCGTGCCAGGTGGACGGACCAGTTCGTCCACCTGCTGGGCCACACCGGCGGCTACACGCCCGAGGAGGCGATCGCCGCGCTCGACGAGCACGGCATCCTGCCGGACGTGCTGCACTTCGACCCCTCCAAGCCGGCCGCGTACCCCAATGGCCGGACGTTCACCGAGGACGTCATCGACATCCGCGTCGCGTTCCTCACCAAGAACGAGGCACCGCCCACCGGTCTGTCGCCGCACACCGACACCCTGGACCGGTTCCCGTACCTCGGCGACCCGCACCCGGCAACGGCCTCCTGAGGGGGCTCGGGCCCCCTGTCCGTCGCACCGCGCGACCGCGGCCTGAAGGACTGGGGGCCGACGCCGGCCGAGAGAACTCGGGTGCGACGCGCCGGTGATGGGGCCCGGCCGCGTCGCCATGACAGGGGGTCGGCCCGCGTCGTGGTCCCTTACCGCCCGGCGCCGGAGCAGGGCACGACCGTCAGCGGAGCGGACTCCACGGTGCTCGACGTCCCGTCGGCCCAGGTGCCGGTCACGCGGACGGTGACCGTGTCACCGAGGTACTTGCCCAAGAGGTGGAACCGCGGCCTTATCGCGCCCGCCACCGGCCGGCCGTTCACGAGCCACTGGTAACCGAACTCCGCGTCCGGGGTCCACTTGCCCGGGTCGGCCGTCACATAACCGCCGACCTTCGGTGCGCCCTTGATGACCGGCGTGCCCGGCGCCTTCAGCCGGTAGTGATAGAAGGTGACGTTGCTGGGGCCGTTGGGATCCGGCTGCTCCCGGTTGAGGATGTTGAGGGTGAGACCGTCCCGGGTCTTGAGGAACGACAGGCCCTCGACCTCTTGGTCGTAGGGGACCTTGAGATGGAAGAGGACCTGGACCTCGCCGGTCGTCAGGTTGGCGCGGGACACGTTCTTCCCGTCGTCGTCCGAGGCGAAGTACATCCAGCCGTCATGGATCTTGCCGCCCTGGGCCTGGTCGACCGTCTGCGACAGCGGGATGTAGCGGTTGAACGTCCAGTCGCGCAGGTTGTAGACGGCGATCTCCGTCGCATCGTTGTAGGCCATGCCGTAGGCGAGGCCCTTGCGCGCGTCGACGGCGACCCAGCTCGCGACGTCCTTCACGCCGTGCGGCGGCTTCAGGGCGGCGGCCTGGCCGGTGTAGCTCAGATCGGCCGCGTTGTAGACGGCGAACACCGGCGTGTCGTACCGGCTGCCGGTCACCGAGTCGCGCGTGCTGGTGTCGAGCGAGATGTAGAGCTTGCCGTCGGCGTAGTCGATGTCGCCTATGTGGTTCAGGCCCTTGTAGGCGAGCGGCGAGGGGTTGGCCAGTTCGGACGGAATGGCCGGCGAGCTCTTGAAGATCGTGTTGTACCGCAGGTCCGTGATCTCCAGCCCGTTGGTGCTGGAGAAGTACCAGTGCGTGCCGTCGGTGGTGACGCCCTGGTCGCGCGAGCTCTCGGCATCGCCGGTGAACACGTCCTTGCCGATGAACTGCCACGTCTCGACCGCCTGCGCGGGTGCCGACGTCACGGGTGCCGCCAGAGCGGGTGCCGCCACCGCGGGTGCCAGCGCCACGGCCGCGCCGACCAGGGCGAGTCTGGCGACGAAGGTCCTTCCGGTGGAACGTCCCATGTTGACTCCATGTGCTCCGTCGGCGGACGACGCATGTCCGCCGTGTCGGCCTAAGTCCTACGAGGGCGAGTTTGCGCCACCACGGCGGCAGCATGACCGCACGCTGAACCTCGGCTGCGGCGGACTTGATCGGCACCCGGAGACGGCACGGGTGCTTCGCCGGCAGAGAAGCGGTGGGCGCGGGAGGCCCGGCCGGGCAGAGGGCCGGGCCTCCAGCAGGTCGCACCGTTCCTCGGACTGCTCGGTGGGGGCCTCAGCAGTCGTGGTCGACGAGGTCGAACGTGGCGTAGTGGTCGGCGGTGTAGTAGTCCTCCTGGTACTGCTCACCCGTGACGATGCGGCGCGCACCGCGCGTGGCGGAGCCCGGGGTCTTCACGGTGTACTCGTGGTAGTAGCCGGTGGGGTGGCTCGGCAGGATGCCTTCCCGGTTCTGGAAGACGCTGCCGTCCTGCGTGTACGGGAACGGGCCGCCCCGCTCGATCAGTTCGAGCGTGTCGTACGCCTGGGAGGGCAGGTCGCTGTAGCAGATGCTGCCGACCGCGGCGGCCGCCGGGGTGGCGGTGACGGTGCCGCCGACGAGAAGGGCGGAGAGGACGGCGGCTGCGGCGCCGGTGCGAGTGATGCGTGGGGGGAATCTCATGCCGCCATGATGACGCGCGTAGAGGATGGCATGTCAATGACAAGAGAGCAGAACTTCCCGCCAAGTCCCATGAATTAGCGGGAAGTTAACCTGGCGACCGGTTCTACTCCGGCAGTGCGTACGAGCCGTACTCGGGGCGGCCCGCGGTGTCGTACGTCTGGATCGAGACGCCCGCTGCCGTGACGCGCCCGGCGGTGCGGCGGAAGGCGGTCGGGGTGGCGCCGGCCGTGAACAGCCGGTGGCCCGCGCCCAGGACGACCGGGAAGGTCAGCAGGTGGACGGTGTCCACCAGGCCGAGGTCCAGCAGGGAGCGGACGAGCGCGCCGCTGCCGTGCACCTGGAGTTCGCCGTCCGTGCGCTCCTTGAGTGCGGTGACCTCCTTGGCGAGGTCGCCGCGTACCACGCTGGTCCCGGACCAGCCGGGTGCGTCCAGGGTCGCGGAGGCGACGTACTTCGGCAGGGAGTTCAGCCGGGACGCGACCGGGTCGGCGGGGTCGGTCACCCGCGGCCAGTGCCCGGCGAAGATGTCGTAGGTGCGGCGGCCGAGGAGGAAGGCACCGGCGCGGTCGAAGACCTCGGAGATGAACCCGGCGAAGTCCGTGTCGCCGTAGGGAACGGTCCAGCCGCCCTGCGTGAAGCCGCCGCGGGTGTCCTCGCGCGGGGTGCCGGGTGCCTGGTAGACGCCGTCGAGGCTGACGAAGAGGGTGGAGACGAGCTTGCCCATGGCGGGTTCCTGCTTCCTGGGGCGGGGTCTGCGGTCAGCAGTGCAGACCCCGCGCGCCCCCGCGACTCATCGCTTGGGCAAGGCGGCCCTGGTGACCGGCGGCGGCCGGGGCATCGGCGCGGCGACGGCCCTGCGGCTCGCCCGGCGGTTTGGCGGTTTTCCGCGCCCTTGGGTGGTCTTTCAGGCGACCCGGGCTGTGGGGCATGGGCGCCGTCGGGGAAGCGGTGGGGGCGGCCGTGCGAGTGCATCGGGGCTGGGCGCGCAGTTCCCCGCGCCCCCAGGTGGGATGACCCTGCGGTGGACTCCCAGGCGACCCCGACTGTGGGGCACTAGCGCCGTCGGGGAAACGGTGGGGGCAGCCGTGCGAGTGCATCGGGGCTGGGCGCGCAGTTCCCCGCGCCCCTGGGTGGGATGACCCTGCGGTGGACTCCCAGGCGACCCCGGGCTGTGGGGCGGTAGCGCCGTCGGGGAAGCGGTGGGGGCGGCCGTGCGAGTGCATCGGGGCTGGGCGCGCAGTTCCCCGCGCCCCTGGGTGGGATGACCCTGCGGTGGACTCCCAGGCGGCGTGGGGGGTGGGTTTGTCGGTCAGTGGGGTCTGCCGTTCAGTTGCTGGTGGCGGGCCTTCAGGCGGGTGGCGCCGTCGGGGGTCAGGGAGCCGTACAGGCGCAGCCGTGAGATGCCGCCGTCCGGGTAGATGTCCACGCGCGCGTGCGTGCCGACGGCCGGTTCCGGCAGGACGAAGCGGTGGTTGGTGTCCGGCTGGAGGCGGGTGCGCGGGACGATCTCGGTCCACTCGCCGCTCTCGTCCTCCGCCCCGCCCTCGCCGTCCCGCAGGGACACCGACGCCCAGCCGGCGCTGTTGCCCTTCAGACAGGCGGTGTCGATCTCGACCGCGCGGACCGCGGCCCGTGCGGCGAGCCGGTAGCGGATCCAGTCATGGCCCTGGTCGCGGCGGCGGCGCGTCTCCCAGCCTTCGTCCATCTGGCGGGAGCGGCCCGGCTGGATGGTGTGGCCGGCGGGCGAGTAGAAGCGGTCGGAGGCGTCCTCGACCCGGCCGCCGTTCTCCAGGGCGACCACGTCGAAGGTGCCGAGCACGGCCAGCCAGGCGGGATCGGGCACGACCTCGCCGTACACGCGCAGGCGCGCGATGCCGCCGTCGGGATGCTGATTGACCCGCAGGTGGGTGAAGCGCTGTTCGACGCCGACCTCGAAGCCGTTGGCCGCGTGGCCGCCGACGGGGGTGCGCGGCACCAGCACCGTCCACTTCACGTCGTCGGACAGCAGCGCCTCGGGCGACGGGGAGCCGGGCACGCAGGCGCCCTCGATGGACACGGCCTGCGGATGGTTGCCGCGGAAGTGGGCGGTGTCGACGACGATGCCCCGCACCACGCCGGGCGCGCCGAGCCGGACCAGCGCCCAGTCGTGGTCCTCGGCGGTGGGCCAGGGGTGGGCGGCGGAGCCGCCGCGGCGCCGGCGTGTCTCCCAGCCGTCCATGATCTTGCCCTTGTGCCCGAAGCGCTCGGGGTCGAACTCGGCGCGCCCGGGCAGCAGCAGGTTCTCCCGCTGGGCGAAGAACTCGTCGTTCGCAGCGATGACAGCGGCGCCGAGCCGGCGGTCGGCGAGGTCGGCGTGGTGGGTGAAGGGGAAGTCGGCGGTGTGGTAGTCCGCGTACGGGTCACCGCCTGCGTAGGGGCTCGCGTCGCCGGTGAAGCCGGGAATCGCCGTCACGGTGATCAAGGGTTCCTCTCGGGAGTCGGCCGCTGCGGGAGGGCTCAGGGGGTACGGCTCAGCAGGTGGCCCTTCGGTTCGGTGAACTCGCCGTCGGCGACGATGCGTTCGCCGCGCAGCCAGGTGGACTTCACGACGCCGTACAGGGTCTTGCCCGCGTACGCGGTGACCGGGTTGCGGTGCTGGAGGCGGGCCGGTTCGACGGTGAAGGTCTCGTCCGGGGCGAGGACGGCGAAGTCCGCGTCGCGGCCCGGGGCGATGGCGCCCTTGCGGTCGTCGAGGCCGACGAGCGCGGCCGTGCGGGTCGACATCCAGCGCACGACGTCCGCCAGGTCGTGGCCGCGCCGCCGCGCCTCGGTCCAGACGGCGGGCAGGCTCAGCTGGAGGCTGGAGATGCCGCCCCAGGCGGTGGCGAAGTCGGCCGTCTTCAGGTCGGCGGTGGCGGGCGAGTGGTCGGTGACGACGCAGTCGATCGTGCCGTCGGCCAGCGCCTGCCAGAGCAGGTCCCGGTTGGCGGCCTCGCGGATGGGCGGGCAGCACTTGAACTCGCCGGCGCCGTCGGGGACTTCCTCGGCGGTCAGGGTGAGGTAGTGCGGGCAGGTCTCCACGGTGACGCGTACGCCGTCGGCGCGGGCGGCGGCGATCAGCGGCAGCGCGTCGCTCGACGACAGATGGAGCACGTGCACGCGCGCGTCGAGCCGCCGGGCCTGTGCGATCAACTGCGCGATGGCCGTGTCCTCGGCGGCGCGCGGGCGGGAGGCGAGGAAGTCGGCGTATCGGGGGCCGCCGTACCGCGGGGCGGCGGCGAGCCGGTGCGGGTCCTCGGCGTGCACGACCAGCAGGCCGTCGAAGGAGGCGGTCTCGGCGAGCGTCCGGGCGAGCCCGGCCTGGTCGAGGTGCGGGAACTCGTCCACGCCGGACGGCGACAGGAACGCCTTGAAGCCGAAGACGCCGGCCTCGTGCAGCGGGCGCAGGTCCTTGACGTTGCCGGGCAGGGCGCCGCCCCAGAAGCCGACGTCCACGTGGGCCTTGTCGGCGGCGACGGCCCGCTTGGTGCGGAGGTGGCCGGCCGTGGTGGTCGGCGGTAGGGAGTTGAGGGGCATGTCCACGAGGGCGGTGACGCCACCGGCCGCCGCCGCGCGCGTGGCGGTCCAAAAGCCCTCCCACTCGGTGCGGCCCGGGTCGTTGATGTGCACGTGGGTGTCGACCAGGCCGGGCAGCAGGACATGATCGCCGACGTCTTCCAGGCGGGCTCCCGCGGCCACGGGCGCGTCGTACGGCAGTACGCCCATGATCGTCCCGGCGGAGACGGCGACCGAGGCGGCCCGCGTCCCCTCCGGGGTGATGACGCGCGTCGAGCGCAGCACCAGTTCGGCGTCGGACACCCGGGCCCCTCTCTGCCGCCGTTCGCTTCCAGGAAACGGGATGTACGCCCACGTAACGGAATTCAACGATCTGTTGAAGGAGTCTTCACTCCCGCTCCGCCGGCGTCAAGGGGCACACTGCCCGACGGGGCCCTCCGCACAGCCACTTGGAGCCTTCCACAACATGGAATTAGAATTCCGATCAGCAGAACAATGGCTGTGCACAAGCGGGGAGTCAACCGGCCGCCGGGTAGGCTTCTGCCCTTCCCGCCAGTCGAAAGGAACGCGCCGTGCCGCCGTCCAGCGCCAGCACCACCGACTCCGCCAAGTCCGCCGGCGGTGGGGTCCAGTCCCTGGAGCGCGCCTTCGACCTGCTGGAGCGGATGGCGGACGCCGGCGGCGAGGTCGGGCTGAGCGAGTTGTCCGCGAGCAGCGGGCTGCCGCTGCCGACCATCCACCGGCTCATGCGGACGCTCCTGGCCTGCGGGTACGTCCGCCAGCAGGCGAACCGCCGGTACGCGCTCGGTCCGCGCCTGATCCGGCTCGGCGAGTCCGCATCCCGGCTGCTCGGCACCTGGGCCCGCCCCTATCTGGCCCGCCTGGTCGAGGAGACCGGCGAGACGGCGAACATGGCGCTGCTGGACGGGGACGAGGTCGTATACGTGGCGCAGGTGCCCTCCAAGCACTCGATGCGCATGTTCACCGAGGTCGGCCGGCGTGTGCTGCCGCACTCCACGGGGGTGGGCAAGGCGCTGCTCGCGGACGTGCCCGACGACGAGGTGCGCGCGCTGCTGGCCCGCACCGGCATGCCCGCGGCCACCGAGAGGACCATCACCACGCCGGACGCCTTCCTGGCCGCGCTGGCGGACGTACGCCGGCTCGGCTACGCGATCGACGACAACGAGCAGGAGGTCGGCGTCCGCTGCCTCGCGGTCTCGGTGCCCGACTCCCCCACCGCCGCCGCCCTGTCGATCTCCGGCCCGGCGGGCCGGGTCACCGAATCGGCGACGGAGAGGATCGTGCCGGTGCTCCAGCAGGTGGCAGCGGAACTGTCCCACTCCCTGGCCAGCACCGCTTCCTGACACCCCCACCGACGCGCGCCTCGACAGCGCCCCAAAGGGGCGCGGGGAACTACGCGACCAGCCACAACAACACCGCACCCAAAGAACGACCGGTCACAAACGGCGGCACCGCATCCACACCAGACCCACCGGCCGATCCCGCCAACGGCAGAAGCACGCCCCAAAGGGGCGCGGGGAACTGCGCGAATGGCCACGACGGCGCCGCACCCGAAAAGAACACCGCACAAGCCGAGGCCAGCGCAGCGCTACCGTGGGGGTTCCCCGAACAGTTCCACCGCCTCGCGGACCTCCGCGAGGCCCCGTGACAGGGCGCTGACGGAGCCGATCGCGCCCGCGATCAGGAGCAGGGAGCGGCGCAGGCGCGGGATCTCCGGGTTGCCGTCGGAGGTCATCGCGGCCAGGGCCGCCAGCTCGTCCTCGGCCACCGCGCGGTCCCGGAACTCGGCCGGATGCGCGGCGAGTTCACGCCGCAGCCGGGAGACCGCGGTCCGCAGTCCCGTCACTCTCGGGTCCTCGTCGCTGCCGGTCACCGGCATCTGCCCCAAACTCCGCAACATGGCCCTCCCCCTCACACTACGCGTGGCGCACCCCTCGCGGTCCCGGCCGGCACCCGCTGCGCTGGTCGGACACCCAGGGACGCGGGCCAGTAAACGCCACCCGCCGCGCGCCGCGCCACTGCGCGGACCGAAATTCAGCCCCACGACACCGACTACTCCTCCCCGCGTCAGGTATGCAGGAGCCATGACGGACAACCAGGGCAACGGGACCGAGGTCGCCGGGCTGCTGCTCGCCGCGGGCGGCGGACGACGGCTCGGTGGCCGGCCCAAGGCACTGCTGGCGCACCGGGGCAGACCGCTGGTGGAGCACGCGGTCGCGGTGCTGCGCGCGGCCGGCTGCGCACGCGTCCACGTGGTCCTCGGGGCCGCCGCGGCGACCGTGCGGGAGCGGGCCGACCTCGGCGGCTGCGTCGTCGTGGACAACCAGGACTGGGCCGCGGGCATGGGGTCCTCGCTGCGGGCCGGGCTGGACTCGCTCGCCGGCACGGACACCCGTGCGGCCCTCGTCTCGCTGGTCGACCAGCCGGGCATCGGGCCCGAGGCGGCGGCCCGGGTGCGCGCCGCCTACCGGGACGAGGCGTCCCTCGCGTCGGCGGCCTACGCGGGCGTGCGCGGCCATCCCGTCCTGCTCGGCTCCGCCCACTGGCCGGGCATCGCCGCCGCCGCGACCGGGGACCGGGGCGCCCGCGGCTATCTGAAGGCGCGCGAGACGGCGATCACGCTCGTCGAGTGCGGGGACGTGGCGCGACCGTACGACATCGACACGGAGGCGGATCTGATCCACCTTGAGTGAGCGGCGTGGCACCGGGCGCCGCCTCGCCTCGACGCGGAGACTCACTACGTCGACAGTCCATTGAGCTTCCACGATGAGGAAACTAGTATCCACTGATCAGAAGCGCCCCGCCGCTCCACGCGCCCACGGAACGACTGGCACCCGGTGCCACCGCTGAAGGAAGTGACCGCTCATGTCCGCACCAGCGCCGTCCCCGCTGGCCATCGTCGACGCCGAGCCGCTGCCCCGGCAGTCGGAGGTCCTCACCGACGCGGCGCTCGCCTTCGTGGCCGAGCTGCACCGGCGGTTCACACCGCGCCGCGACCGGCTCCTCGCCCGCCGGGCCGAGCGCCGCGCCGAGATCGCCCGCACCTCCACGCTCGACTTCCTCCCGGAGACCGCCGCGATCCGCGCGGACGACTCCTGGAAGGTGGCCCCGGCCCCCGCGGCCCTGGACGACCGCCGGGTCGAGATCACCGGCCCGACCGACCGCAAGATGACCGTCAACGCGCTCAACTCCGGCGCCAGGGTGTGGCTCGCGGACTTCGAGGACGCCTCCGCGCCCACCTGGGAGAACGTCGTCCTCGGCCAGGCCAACCTGATCGACGCGTACACCCGGACCATCGACTTCACCGACCCGGGCAGCGGCAAGTCGTACGCCCTGCGCCCGGACGCCGAGCTGGCGACGGTCGTGATGCGCCCGCGCGGCTGGCACCTGAACGAGCGCCACCTGGTCGACGCGGACGGCACCCAGGTGCCCGGCGCCCTGGTCGACTTCGGCCTGTACTTCTTCCACAACGCCCAGCGCCTGCTGGACCTCGGCAAGGGCCCGTACTTCTACCTCCCGAAGACGGAGTCGCACCTGGAGGCCCGGCTCTGGAACGACGTGTTCGTCTTCGCCCAGGACCACGTCGGCATCCCGCAGGGCACCGTACGCGCCACCGTCCTGATCGAGACCATCACGGCCGCCTACGAGATGGAGGAGATCCTCTACGAACTCCGCGACCACGCCTCCGGGTTGAACGCGGGCCGCTGGGACTACCTGTTCTCGATCGTGAAGAACTTCCGGGACGCCGGGCCGAGGTTCGTGCTGCCGGACCGCAACGCCGTCACCATGACGGCCCCGTTCATGCGCGCGTACACCGAACTCCTCGTCCGCACCTGCCACAAGCGCGGCGCGCACGCGATCGGCGGCATGGCCGCGTTCATCCCGTCGCGGCGCGACGAGGCGGTCAACAAGGTCGCCTTCGAGAAGGTGAAGGCGGACAAGGACCGGGAGGCGAACGACGGTTTCGACGGCTCGTGGGTCGCCCACCCCGATCTGGTCCCGATCGCGAGGGAGTCGTTCGACAAGGTGCTCGGCGACCGGCCGAACCAGAAGGACCGGCTGCGCGAGGACGTCCACGTCACGGCGGCCGACCTGATCGCCGTCGACTCCCTCGACGCCAGGCCGACCTACCCGGGCCTGGTCAACGCCGTGCAGGTCGGCATCCGTTACATCGAGGCGTGGCTGCGGGGCCTGGGCGCGGTCGCCATCTTCAACCTCATGGAGGACGCGGCCACCGCCGAGATCTCCCGCTCCCAGATCTGGCAGTGGGTCAACGCGGGCGTCGAGTTCGAGAACGGCGAGAAGGCCACGCCCGAACTGGTCCGCAAGGTCGCCGCCGAGGTACTGGCGGAGATCCGCGCCGAGACCGGCGAGGACGCCTTCGCCGCAGGACACTGGCAGCAGGCGCACGACCTGCTGCTCCAGGTCGCCCTCGACGAGGACTACGCGGACTTCCTGACGCTACCCGCGTACGAACAACTGAAGGGCTGAGACCGACCACAACCGATCGGGACCCGGTCCGACGAGTCACCATCGGCGTCACCGCTTGACCAGGTCCCAGGAACCGAGACCGGTCACAAACGACCGGCAGGCCGAAGCGCGCTGTGGCGGCTCGGGTCAGGTGTCCGAATGGCCCAGGGATCTGCCCGGGGCCACTCGGTCGCGTACGGCCCGCTTCACGGCCGTCGGTTCGGGGAAGCCCTGCTCCCGCCGGTCCCACACGACCTCGTTGTTCACCCGGACGACGAAGACACCGCCCGTGCCCGGCTTCAGGGCCAGTTCGGTCAGTTCGGCCTCGAAGGTGGTGAGCAGTTCCTGCGCCAGCCAGGCCGCGCGGGGCAGCCACCGGCAGCGGGTGCAGTACTCGATCTCCACGCGCTGGGTCATCCCAGGTGCACCGACCAATCCTGTTCCGCCCCCGGTCTGCCGTGCAGGTCGGGGACCCGCTTCAGCCACTTCGGGCGGCCTTCCTGGGTGCGTGCCGCCCGCTGGGCCTCCTCGGCGGCGCGTTCCTCCCCGGTGGGGAAGTCCGTGGGGATCCAGGCCGACGACGCCCGTACGCGCGCGTGCAGATGGTCAACGTACGCCTGCCGGACCGCGTCCGGCGTCGCGAAGCCGGCCTCTCCGGCCAGCCACGCGTCCGGTACCGCCGCCGCGACCTCGCGCAGCAGGTCACGCGTCACCCTGGGCGCCAACTCGGCGTCGGCCGCGCGGACGTCCGGCGCCGCGGACGTCCCCGCGGCCCCGGCGGGGCCCGGGACGCGGACGCGGCCGAGGGCGTGGTGCCGGAAGTCGTACGCCTTCGCGGGGTCCGCGCCGTCCCAGCGGTGGTGGAAGACGAGGGCCGCGCCGTGGTCGATCAGCCACAGCCGCGGCGGTGCGACGCCCAGGGTCGGCCAGATCATCAGGTTGGAGCTGTGCACCGTGCGGTCGACGTTGACGGTCAGCGCGTCGAGCCAGACGATCCGGCCCGCCTCCACCGGGTCCACGGGGAAGGTCCGCGCCACCTCGGGGGTGAAGTCCCGCGCGCCCGGCAGAAAGTCCATGCCGAGGTTGACACCGGCGCTGGCACCGTGGAGGTCCCGCACCTCCTGGTGCGGCTCGTGCGCGGCGATCCGGGGGTCGAAGCGCACCAGGACCAGTTCGGGGAAGCGCAGTCCGAGGGCGCGGGCCAGCTCACCCACGATCACCTCGGCGACCAGCGCCTTGCGCCCCTGCGCCGAGCCGGTGAACTTCACGACGTACGTCCCGAGGTCGTCGGCTTCGACGATCCCGGGTACGGAGCCACCCTCGCGCAGTGGCGCGACATAACGGGTCGCAGTGACCTCACGCAACATTGTCCCCAGGCTACACGCCCTTTCGTCCTTCCCGTCCCTGACGGGAGCGGAGGCACGGCGAGGCAGCGCCGCCGGGTACTGCAACAGCCCGGGGAGCTGCCTCGCCCTCCATACGTTTCCTAGCCGCGGACGGCGATCGTGGCGTCGAGTTCCACCAGCGCGCCTTGGGGCAGCACATGGGCCGGCAAGGCGGTCCGAGCGTGACGGCCGTCGTCCCCGAGGACGTCGAGCAGCAGCTGCGACGCCCCGTCGATCACCGACGGCTGGTCCACGAAGGTCGGTGAACTCGAAGCCCATGCGTTGAGCTTCAGTATGCGCACGTTGTCGAGGCCGACCGCGTCATCCACACGCGCCAGGAGGTTGAGCGCAGCGGTTCTCGCGGCGGTCACTCCGTCGGCCAGGGTGGCGTCGTCTCCCAGGCGGCCCCGCAGGATCTCGCCGGAGGCGGTCCGTGAGATCTGGCCGGACACGTACAGCAGATCGCCCCAGCGAGTGGTCGCCTCATACGCGTAGCGCGGCGCCCCGAGCACCGGCAGTTCGATGGAGAGCGCCTTCAGGCGCTCCTGCACGTCAGTCATGGTGCGTCCCGGTTCGGCAATACGGAGGTTCGGCTCTTGGGCGGTTCAGCCGTCATCGCTTGCTCAGGATGTAGGTACGGTCGCGTCCGATGTACCACAGGTCCTCGGTGCCGATCGCCGCGTTCTCGTAGCGCCAGGGGATCTCGGCGGCCCCGTACGAGCCGACCTTGAGGACGTGCTTGTAGCCGGGCCGGAGTTCGTTGGCGAACGACTCCTGCTTGCCCATGAGGTGGCCGACGTTGCGCTTGCGGTACTCCGTGTTGAAGTCGACGTCCGTGCCGAGCATCCCGATCTGGACCATCCGCTCCAGGTGCGGTGCCAGGTAGCGCAAGGTTCCCTCGTGCACGTCCTCGCAGACCACGCCGGGCTTGAGCTGTCCGATGATGCCCTCACGCACCACGTCGAAGAAGAAGGCGTACGCCTCCTTCGCGGCCGCGGTGCGGGGCAGCGAGCGGGCCATGTCGGAGGTGGCGACGTTGACCCCGTCGAACACGATGCGCACTCCGGCGTCGAGCTGGATGCACGTCGTCTCGTCGTTGATCGGGTAGTCGACCGGCGGGCCGGGGAAGAGCATCCGGTTCGACGAGTGGAGGTTGGTGAAGTACGGTTCGATGCCGAAGGGGATCTCGTTCACCGTGCGGAACTCGGCGATCTTCTTGAGGTACACCGCGTTGATGTCGAGTTCGGTGAACGAGCGGCCGGCGTCCAGGCCCTCCTCCGCCCAGGCCAGCGCCTCCTCGATGGCGAACACGCTCGCCCGGGCGGCGACGACCTGGAAGGCCAGGTCCTCGTGGTCGCGGATGTCGCGCCAGTGGCCGAGGTCGGTCGAGACCGGGACCGGTTCCGCTCCCTCGCGCTCCAGCTCGCGGGCCAGGCCGACGCTGATCCACTCGTCCTCGACCCCGGTCCGTACGCCGCCGGCCAGTGCTCGCACGGCGGCGCCGATGGACGGGAACCGGCCGACGGCCGCCCCGGAGACCTCGGGTGTTTCATCGGGCGCCAGCACCATCAGTTTGTCCGAACCGGCCAGCCACAGGGCGACCGCGCCGTCCGGCTGCGCGAACCCGGTCGCCTCGGTGAAGTTGGGCGGCGCCGCGAGGAGCAGCGCGTCGAGGGAGCGGTCCTCGACGAGCGCCTTCAGACCCGAGAACCGGCTGTCCTCGCCGGCGGTGAACTCCTCCGCCAGGCCGGAGAGGTGTTCGACGTTCTCGATGAGCCGTCGCGCGGTGTCGACGCCCGTCGCGCGCCACGCCGCGAACCTCGCCAGGACCTCCTCGGTGTCGAGTTCGTATGCGGTGACGGGGGTGGGGTCCTGGTCCGCGACGACGAGTTCCACGGAGCCGGACAGCGTGCGGTAGTGGCTGTAGACGACGTCGGCGGCGAGGCTCACCGCAGCGCCGTCGGCGAGTTCCTGCACCAGGCTCGTCAGAGACTGTGAGACGGGCGTGTCGGCGACGACCCGGGGGTCGATCGTGACCCACGGGGCGTAGAACCTGATCCGGTCCTTCGGGACCCCGGCGGAGAGGGCGTTGCCCTGCTCCTGTTGGCGCACGAGCAGGTACTGTCCCTTGTCGGTCCGTGCGATCAACGGTGCGACGAACGGGTGGGAGTCAAGGCGGATCGCGGAGAACAGGAAGCTCTTGCGTGCGTCGAGTCCGTAGGTTTCCTCGACCTGTGCGGCATCCGCGGTGAGGCTCAGCATGGGGGCTCCTATGATGTCGATTTCGGTGTCGGCGGCCGGGCCGGCGGTGGTCAGCTGATTCCGGTCACGACTCCGATGTGGGACTCGATTTCCGTGGTGTAGTCGGAGAAGGCCGCGGAGAACCGGTGCTCCTTGCCCCGGGGCCGTGGGAAGTCGATCGCGATGTCGGCGACGATCCGGCCGGGGCGGTCGCCGACGACGACCACCCGGTCGCCGAGCCAGACCGCCTCGGAGATGCTGTGGGTCACGAACAGGACGCTGCACCCCGTGGTCTGCCAGATGCGCTGGATCTCGAAGTTCATCGCATCGCGGGTCATGGCGTCGAGCGCGCCGAAGGGCTCGTCCATGAGCAGCAGTTCGGGGTGGGAGACCAGCGCGCGGCAGATGGCCACCCGTTGCTGCATTCCGCCGCTGAGCTCGTAGGAGTAGTGCTTGGCCTTGTTGCCGAGCCCCACCATCTCCAGCAGTTCCTGGGCGTAACGGCGTGATGCCTCGGTGCGGGTGCCGCGGAACTCCAGGGGCAGGAGCACGTTGTCGATGTTGTTGCGCCACGGCAGGAGCACGGGGCTCTGGAACACCATCGCGATGTCCTCGATCCCTTCGCGGATCGGCCGCCCCTTGACCAGGATTTCGCCCTCGGTGGGCTCCTGCAGGCCGGAGATCGTCTTGAGCAGCGTGGTCTTTCCGCTGCCCGACTGTCCGACGATCGAGACGAACTGTCCCGGCTTCACATGGAAGTCCAGTCCCTTGAGCACCGTGTTGTCTCGGCCGTCCCGGGATCGGTAGGTCTTTCCCACGTTGTTGACCGAGATGGCGTACTCGTTGTTCATGTGGCTCTCCGTCCGGCCGTCACGGGGCCTGGATGGTCTCGTTGGCGTGCAGCGGCTCAAGGTAGGAGTTGCTGTACACGTCCTTGGGCGTGAGATTGCTCTCCGGGTTCAGGCCGAGGAACCGGCGGGCGACGTCGATCGATTTCTGGGCGCCGGCGTCGTCCATGACGCCGAACTGGTTCGCCGACTTGCCGGTGCCCCAGTTGAGACCGCACTGCGCGCGGATCGCGAGGGTGATGGTGCTGGTCTCGTAGCCCGAGACCTGTTTCTGGAAGTCCTTCGCGGCGTCGGCCGGGTGCTGGCACGCCCACAGGAAGCCCTTCTGCATCGCCCGGTTGAACCGCCGCACCTGCTCGGGATCCTTTGTGAGTTTCTCGTCGGAGACGACGATCCCGTTGCCGTAGAGGTTGATGCCGAGATCGGACCACTTCAGCACGACTGCCTTCCGGCCGAGTGCGTCGATGGCCGGCTGGTCGGAGACGTACAGGGCGAGGTTGGCGTCCCACTGACCGGCCAGCAGTCCGGGGATCTTCGATGCGCTCGACGCGGAGACGACGTTGACATCGCCCTCCTTGAGGCCGAGCTTGCTCATCGCGAACGGCCACATCGCGGTCATCGCGCCACCGCCCTCGGTGGCGACCGTCTTGCCCCGGAGGTCGTCCCAGCTCTTGATCCCGGTGCCCGCGAGGGCGACGACCGCATAGGCGGACCTGGCCTGCAGGAGGTTGACCTGCTTGACTTTGACTCCCCTGCCCTGGGCGGTGACCGTGGCGCCGAAGTCCGCCCAGCCGGCGTCGACCTTGCCGGTGACGACGGAGGTGACCGTGTTGGTCGAACCGGACCCCGGCATGACCGTGAGGTCGATGCCTTCCGCCTTGAAGAAGCCCCGCTCGACGGCCGATATGAACGGCGCGTGCTTCGGCAGGTACCCCACGTCGAGCATGAGGGTCATCGAGTTCTTCCCGCCGTTGCCCGCGCAGCCCGCCGACACGCACATGAGGAGCACCGCCCCGCCGATCGCGGCGATCCGGCGAATCGAGTTACGCATCGAATCTCCGATCCCCGGTCACTTCGCGTGGCTCTTCCACGGGACCAGCTTTCGTCCCGCGAAGTCGACGATGAAGAACAAGGCCAGGGCGATGGCGGCGAGCACGATGAAGGCCGCGAACATCGAGGGGAGGTCGACCTGGCTGTTGGCGAGGAGGATGACGTATCCGAGTCCCTTCGAGCCGGCGATGAACTCGCCGACGACCGCCCCGCCGACAGCGAGCGAGATGGAGATCTTCGCTCCGGAGAAGATCGACGGGATCGCGTAGATAAAGTCGATCTTCGTCATCTTCTTCCATGGCGATGCCTTGTTGATCCGCGCGAGTTCCTGCAGTTCGTGGGGTACCGAACTCAGGCCGTCATAGGTGTTGATCACCAGCGGGAAGAACGCGATGGCCATCGCGACGAACGCCTTCGACTCGAAGCCGAACCCGAACCACACGATGAACAGCGGTGCGAGCGCCACCTTGGGGATGGTGTCGATCGCGATGAGCGCGGGGTAGAGGAAACTGCGCACGGTTTTCGAGTAGTGCAGCGTCGCACCGCACAGCACTCCGAGCGCGGTGCCGAGCGCAAACCCGGCGAGCGCTTCCTGCAACGTGACAAGGGTGTTGCTCGCGAAGTAATCGGGTCGGTCGATCAGTTCGGCGAAGGCCGCGAGCGGCCCGACGAACAGGTACTCCGGCGGGTCGATGATGGTCACCAGCAGTTGCCACACGACGAAGAGCCCGATGATCCCCGCGGCTGCTTTCGCGCCGGCCGCGATCGAGTCACGGTTGAATCTCTTCGGCTGGGGTGCCGTCGTTTCGCTGAGCGCCGTCTCGGGCGTGGACTGACGCGGGCCGTCCGAACCGACTTCGCGGACTTCAGGAGAGGCCATGGCAAAACCCCTCACATGGCGCGTCGTGCGGGGGCAGCGCGGGGGTTGCCGACTGGGGGTGTGGGTGCCGCCGGGGGCCGGTGGCAGGCAGCGGTGGCGCAGCCGGTATCCGCCGCGACAGAGGGGACGGCGAAAGCCATCGTGGTGTCATTGCGTCCTCGCAACACTGGAAGGGGTACCACTGGGCAGTCGTGGGGGGCTGGGCCTGGCCGGGGGGAACAAGCGCCCCGCCCGGCCGGCTGATCAAGCGGCGGGCTGTGCCGGATCGACGCGGGCAGCCTGCCGTGTCCCGGCCCGCGGAGCCCGTACGGTCTGCGTGGCGAACGCCGCGGGGTGTCCGGGTTCGAGGGCCGCGCCGGTACGGGGGTCGACGGACCGGGTCTCCTCACCCGTGCCGACGGCGGATGCGGCTCCGATGACCATGTCGCCGACGGGGCCGGTCCGGGGGAGAGCAGACACGGGTGTCTCCTTGCACTCGATCAGGTGGGTGGCGTCAGGCGATGGCCGTGCGTGACACTCGGATGACACCGGCCAGCAGTTCACGCTCGGAGTCATCGAGGTCCGTCAGCGGCGGCCGCACCGGACCGGCGGGGTGTCCGGTCAGATCCATGCCGGCCTTGACGATGCTCACCGCGTAGCCCGCCTTACGGTCACGAATCGCGGTGTAGGGCAGCACGACGTCGTCCAGCAGTCGGCGCACCGTCTTGCGGTCCCGTGCCCGCACCGCCTTGTAGAAGGTGAGGGCGAACTCGGGCAGGAAGTTGAAGATCGCCGAACTGTAGGTCGTGGCGCCCAGCTCCAGGTACGGCAGCGCAAACGTCTCCGCCGTCGGCAGCCCGCCGATGTAGACCAGGCGGTCACCGAGACGCGAGTGGATCTGCGTGATCCGCTCCAGGTCACCGACACCGTCCTTGATTCCGATCAGGTTCGGGCAGGTGTCGGCGAGCGTGGCCACTGTTTCAGATGTGTACACGGCGTTCGCGCGGCTGTAAAGCACCACGCCCAGCGAAGTGGATTCGCACACCGCGCGCACATGAGCCGTAAGGCCCTCCGCGGATGCCTCGGTGAGGTACGGCGGGAACAGCAGCAGGCCGTCGGCGCCGGCTGCCTCGGCATCGCGGGCCATGCCGACCGCTTGCGCGGTGCCGTGTCCGGCCGGGGCGAGGATCGGGGTGCCCTCGGGCGCGCTGTCGACGGCGGCCCGGAGCACGGTGCCGACTTCATGCGGGGTCAGGGAGAAGAACTCTCCCGTCCCGCCGGCGGCGAACAGACCGGCGATCTCGTACTGGCCCATGCGGACGATGTTCTCCCGATAGGCGGGCTCGTCGAACGCGAGGTCAGGTGTGAAGTGGGTGACGGGAAACGACAGCAGCCCGGAGCCGAGGCGCTCGGCAAGCTCGGTCGGGGTAATGGTGGGCATCGGCGTTTCCTCCCGGAGGACATGCAAGACAGCGATTGCGATGAACCATAAGAACGAAAACGATGCACGTCCAACACTTCCTGGGCATCAATCGATACCTATACTGGATCGGTGTTTACGCTGAATCAGCTGGAAAGCTTTGTCGCCGTCGCCGAGACGCTGCACTACGGCCGCGCGGCGGAGCGGCTGTCGATGACCCAGCCCCCGTTGTCCCGGCGAATTCAGCTGCTGGAGCGGGAGTTGGGCGTCGAGCTGTTCGACCGGATCGGACGGTCCGTCCGGCTCACCGCGGCCGGACAGGCGTTCCTGAGCGATGCCCGGCGCATTCTGGGGCTGTCCGAGCAGGCGGCACTGTCGGTACGCCGCGTGCCCGCAGGCGAGATCGGGACAGTGGCACTGGGCTTCACGGCGTCGTCCGCGTACTCGGTGCTCGACGCCATCGTCGGCGGCATCCACTCCCGGCTGCCGGGCGTCGATCTGGTGCTGCGCGAGCGGGTGTCCGGGACACAGTTGGAGAACCTGCGCTCCGGGGAACTGGACCTGGGCCTCGTGCGTCCCCCTGTGCCCGGCACCGGGCTCGCGCACCGCCTCCTGCACCGGGAGGCATTGCTGGCCGCGATCCCGGCCGGGCACCCGCTGGCCGCGCCGGACCGGGTACCGCATGTACGCGACCTCGACGGCGAGCCGTTCGTCATGTACTCACCCGCCGAGGCCCGCTACTTCTACGAGGTGCTGGTCAGCATCTTCCGCAGTACCGGGGTCGTGCCCAGGTATGTACACCACCTCAGCCAGGTGCACACGATCCTGGCGCTGGTGCGAGCCGGGCTGGGACTGGCGCTGGTCCCCCGGGCGGCCGAGGCGCTGGGGCTGGACGGGATCGTGCTCCGCCCGGTGGTCGGGGTCGAGGGTGAGCCGGTCGAACTCGTCGCCGCCTGGCGGGCGAACGACGACAACCCGGCCCTGCACGCCGTCCGGCACCTGGTGATCGACCTGGCCGGCCGGGACGCGTCCTGACATCCGCGTCCGCTCGTCGGCCCCTGCGCTCCTACCAGGGCAGTTCCCCGGTTTCGTCCTGGAAGGTTCCTGTCGGACCGTCCGCGTCGAGGGTGGCCAGCCGCACGACGACCCTGGCGCTGTCTTCCACCGGCCTTCCGATTCCGAAGCCCGCGGTCATGTCGGTGGCGGTGGTGCCCGGCTCCAGTGCGTTGAACTTGATGCCCGGCTGGGACTTGGCGTACTGGACCGTCAGCATGGTCGCCGCCGCCTTGGACGCGGAGTAGAGCGCGAACGGCAGGTTGAACTCCGGCCGGTCGGGGTTGGTCACCGCCCAGAACGACCCGAGGCTGCTCGACACGGTGACCACGGTCGGGTTCGAGGATCTGCGCAGCAGCGGAAGTGCCGCCTCCGTGACCCGCACCATTCCCACCGCGTTGGTGTCGAACATGCGCAGGGCCGTGGGGCCGTCGAGGACTTCGCCCCCGAGGATGCCCGCGTTGTTCACCAGGACGTCGAGGCGGCCCTCGGCCGAGTCGATCGTCGCCAGCGCGCTGCTCACCGACGCGTCGTCGGTCACATCGAGGTGCACGCATCGTGCGCCGAGCGCCGCCGCGGCCTTTTCGCCCCGCTCGACGTCGCGCGCGCCGATGTAGACGACATGGCCCAACTCCAGTAGCTGTCTTGCCGTCTCGAAACCGATGCCCTTGTTGGCCCCGGTGATCAGCGTGATGGTCATGCGTTTCCTTCCCCACACATACGGCTCGGGCCGGCCGGTCGGCTGCCGGAGCGGATGACGTACTCGACGACTTCTGCATCGATCGATGCAGAAATCTCACGGTAGCACTTCCGCATCGATCGCTACAGAAGAGGTAGGGTGCGGGAGTGGAGACGAAGAGAAGCAGTCCGATCGGCCGACCGCGAGGATTCGACGCCGACGAAGCCCTTGAGCGCGCCATGCTGGTCTTCTGGGAGCACGGCTACGAGGGGGCCAGCCTCGCGAGCCTGACGGACGCGATGGGCATCTCCACCACCAGCATGTACGCGGCCTTCGGCAACAAGGAGGAGCTGTTCCGCAAGGCGCTGGAGCGCTACACCGAAGGCCCGAGCGCCTATCTGGCCCGAGCCCTGGAAGAGCCCACCGCCCTCGGCGTCGCCACCGCGCTCCTGACCGGCACCGTCCGCACCACCACGCGCCCGGCGCATCCCCACGGATGCCTGGGCGTCCAGGGCGCCCTGGCCACCAGCGACTCCGGGCGTGAGGTCCAGGACCTTCTCGCCGCCTGGCGCAACAACGGCTGCTCCCGTGTGCGAGAGCGGTTCCAGCGGGCCGTGGACGACGGCGACCTGCCTCCGGAGGCCGATCCGGGGCTGCTGGCCCGCTACGTCACCACCTTGGCGTTCGGCATCGCCGTGCAAGCCGCGAGCGGTGTGGGCCGCGACGAACTCCAGGCCATGGCCGACGCCGCCCTGCGCACCTGGCCGCTCCCCTGAACTGTGCCGTGCCTGCGCCCACGGAGCGCTCTTCGTGATCGCGGCCGGTCGTGTTCACCCGGATTCTGGTCACACCTTTGAGGCTTCGTGGTCGACACATACAGAGGCCGGCCCACTGAGAGGTGCCGGTTTTGTCTGCAAGTGAAGAGCGGGACGGTTCGCGGTTCTCGCGGCGGCAGTTGGTCAAGTGCGCGGGTGCCGGGCGACCCTGGCGGCGGGCCCGATGGTCGGCGGTGGCGCGGCCCGGGCGCGCGAGGACGGCAAGCACGACGGCAAGCGGGACGACTCGCGCGGCCGGGTGTGGCGGGCCGGTGACCAGCGGCGGTCGGCCTGAACCGCGCCCGCCGGCCGCGGACCGGCACGGTGCGCGCACCCGGACCGTGCCGGAAGGCACGCCACGGTCCCCCCGCCCCGGCCACCGTCACCCCCGGCGGGCGGGCCACGGCCACCGCACGGCAGAACCCTCGACAGCGGACCGCGCCGACACGTAGCCGGTATCTCACCGAGTTGAACGGGGCGGGAGTCGGGTCAGGTGTCGGGGGTCAGGGGGTTCGGCAGGGGGAGGTAGCGGGCGGCCGCGCCGTCCGCTCGGGTCCAGCGCAGCAGCAGGTTCGTCTTGCCGGGCAGGGTGGGCGAGGCGAGCAGCGCGCGGGCCTCGGGCAGGTCGTGCCGGGCCAGCTCGCGGCGGGCGGCCGGCCAGGGGTCGTATCCGGGGTGGCGCTCGGCCAGGGCGGCGGCGACCTCGACGAGGTTGTTGACGACCAGGCAGTACACCAGCCGTTCCCAGCCGGCCGCCCGGGACACCTCCGGGAGCAGCTTGACGCCCTCGGCGTCCCGGAACAGGGCCTGCACCGGCGTCCCGGCGCCGTCCACGGCGACCAGCGTGTTCTGCAGATGCGCCTCGATCACCACGCCGTGGTCGGCGAAGGCGGCAAGGGCGGGCGGGACTACCTGGCGCAGATACGCCGCCCACCAGGTCGCCGGGTCGGCGGCGGTGGCCAGCGGGTCACCGGTGAAGCCCTCCACCAGTCCGGCGGCGAGCAGCGGCGTCGCACCGGGCAGCAGATGGCCGCGCAGCCCGTCGCGGACGAGGACGGCCAGTTCCTCGAAGGCGAAGCCTGCGGTGCGGTAGCCGCGGTCCCCGAGCCAGGCCGCGGGTCCGTCGAAGGCGGCGAAGGCATGGCTCGCCGCGGCGTCGGTGCGGCGCAGTTTCATGAGGTCATGACGCCACAGACGGCGGATGTCGTTGGTGATGCGCACATCGAGGCTGAACTTCAGGAACAGATCGTGCCCGGGCTCGTACAGGGTGCGGATCGCCGCGGTGGGCCACGCGGTCGACGCGGTCGTGCCCAGCCGCAGCAGGCGTCCGTCGGCGAAGGCGGGCGCGAGGGTGCGGGCCACCAGGTCGAGCTGCCAGGGGTGGGCGGGCAGCAGCCGGTAGCCGGGCGGTGCGGTGCCGAGGGCGTCCAGCGCCGTGGTGTCGCCCTCCTCGACCACCGTGTCCGCGCGCACGCCGAGCAGCACCAGCGGGAAGCGCGCGTACGCCTCGGGGGCGTACGGCAGCCAGCGGTGCACCGGGCCGCCGCCGCGGGCCTTGGGCGCCGGATGGTAGGGGTGGCCGGTGACCAGGGACTGCTCCGAGAGCCGGTAGGGGTCGTCGGGCGGCGTCGCCGCGGCGCGCGCGGTGAGCAGCGCGGCGATCGCGTCGCGGCTGTCGATCATCTCCGTGAGCAGGTCGTCGTTGGACAGCCCGGTGTGCCGGCGCAGTTCGTCGGCGACCAGTTTGACCAGTTCGGTGTGGCCGATGCGGTGCCAGCCGCCGGCCGCGTGGACCTCGGGTGCGGCGGGCCGCCGCCCGCCGCGCACGCGCAGCAGCCGACCGCTGCCGGGCAGCCGGTGGGCGGGCGGCTCGCCGGATTCCGGCAGCGGCTCGGCGATCTCCCGGAGCAGGCAGTTCAGCAGGGGCGCGGCGGCATACGCGTCGGCGCGCGCCCCGATGTCGTCGCTGGGGGGCATGGGGTCCACGCGGTCCATTCGTCGTTCTGCGTCCTCAGGGTGGCACGGCCCACACGGTGCGGCCGCACGGTCCGAACGCGATCAGTATGTCTCTGGAACCCGGCATCGCTGCCACCCACCCCGGATCCGAGGAGCCCGCCCGTGCACCGTCCCCCCACCGCCGAGGCCCAGGTCGCCGCCGAGCTGGCCGGCCTGCGGCCCGGCCTCGTGCCCCGGTACGCGGCCGAGCTGCCCGGTGCCCGCGCGGCCGTGCTGACCCGTCTGTGGCGGGCACTGGCCCATGAGCCGCTGCCGTGGATCGCCCGCCGGACGGCCGGGGCGCACGGGCTCGCGCTGCGGCTCGCCGACGGCCGCACGCTGCGCGGTCCGCTCGCGGATCCGTACGCGACCGACGCGTATGTGACCGCCGTGTTCCTGGACGGTGCGGCGCACGACGACCCGGCCCGGCTGCTGACGGCACTCGCGGTGCCGAACGCGGCGGGCTTCGCGGGAGAACTGGCGCACAGCGTCGCCTCGTTGGCGCTGTCCCGGGCGGGCAGCCCCAGGCCGTCGGGCGCGTGGCCGCGGCATGAATGGGAGTGGGAGCAGCGGGTGGTCGACGGCCATCCGTTCCACCCCAACTGCCGTTCCCGGCCGGGTTTCTCGGTGGCGGAGCAGTTCGCGTACGGTCCGGAGCACCGGCCGGTGGTGCAACTGGGTACGGTGCCGGTCGCGGCGGCGGAGTGCCTGCTGACGGGTGCGTGGCCGACGGAGCTGCGGGACGGGGAGCGGCTGCTGATCCCGGTGCACCCGTGGCAGGCCGCCCATGTCCTCAAGTCGCCCTGCGAGCCGGGTCCTTCGGCCCATCCTCTGATGTCGCTGCGCACCCTGGCCGTCCCCGGCGGCCCGCATGTCAAGACCGCCCTGAGCACCCGGCTGACGTCCTCGGTGCGGGACATCTCGGTGTACTCGGTGGGCGCCTCCGCGACCCTGTCGGCGTTCGCGGAGAGCCTGTCGGACCGCATGGGCGGGCTGCTGCACATCACCCGCACGCTGGGCGCGGCCACCGCGAACTCCCCCGATCTGGCGGCCGTGTTGCGCGAGTCTCCGCAGCGGTTCGCGGGGCCGGGCGAGTATGTGCTCCCGGTGGCGGCGCTGTCCGGCACGGGTCTGCCGGAAAGCCCCGCCCGGCTGGCGGCGCTGGCCCGGCTGACGCTCACCGTCGGGCTGCGGCTTTTGGAGTGGGGCGTGGCCCTGGAGGCGCACGGTCAGAATCTGCTGGTGGTGCTGTCCGCGGCGGGCGATCCGCTGCGTCTGGTCTACCGCGACCTCGCCGACATCCGGATCAGCCCCGCCCGGCTGGCCCGGCACGGCATCACCCCGCCGGAGCTGACGGGCCGGCTGGTCACGGACGAGGTGCCGGCCCTGCGCCGCAAGCTGTTCGGCTCGCTGGTGGCGGGGGCGCTGGCCGGGGCCGCGGGTTCGGGTCAGGCGCTGCGGGCCGCACTGGCCGCGGCACTGCCGGACGTACCGCACACCGCCGATCTGGCCGCGCTGCGCGAGGGGCCGCTGCCGGCCAAGGCGCTGACCCTGATGCGGCTGTCCCCGCGAACCCCCGGTGACCAGTGGGCCGCACTGCCCAACCCGCTCGTTTTGGAACAGGACACCTCTGATCAATAGGATCCGCCGATGATCAGAACACAACGGCTGGCGGCGGGAGTCTGCGCCCTGCTCGCCGCCCTGACGGCCGGGATCGCGTTCCCAGCCGGAGCGGTCGCCGACGAGACGGACCAGGCCGCTCCGAAGGTGGAACTCGTGCTGGACGTCAGCGGTTCCATGCGTACGCGGGACATCGACGGCGGGTCGCGGATGGCCGCGGCGAAGCAGGCGTTCAACGAGGTGCTTGACGCGACACCCGAGGAGGTGCGGCTCGGCATCCGCACCCTGGGCGCCAACTACCCGGGCGACGACCGCAAACAGGGCTGCCAGGACACCGAACGGCTCTACCCGGTGGGCCCGCTGGACCGGACCGAGGCCAAGACGGCGGTGGCGACGCTGGTGCCGACCGGCTGGACGCCGATCGGGCCCGCGCTGCGGCAGGCGGCCGGCGACCTCGACGGCGGCGAGGGGACCCGCCGTATCGTCCTGATCACCGACGGCGAGGACACCTGCCCACCGCTCGACCCGTGCGAGGTGGCCCGCGAGATAGCCGCCAAGGGCATCGGGCTGACCATCGACACCCTCGGTCTGGTGCCCGACGCCAAGACCCGCGACCAGCTCATCTGCATCGCGGACGCCACCGGCGGCACCTACACCTCCGTACAGCACAAGGAAGAACTCAGCGACCGGGTCGGCGAGTTGGTGGACCGCGCCGCGGAACCGGTGGTGACTCCGGTGGCGGCCGAGGGGGCCGCCGAGTGCGCGAAGGCGCCCGCGCTGAAGGCCGGACTGTACACGGACCGCGAGGAGTTCGGGCAGCAGCGCTGGTACAAGGTGGACGTCGACCCCGGCCAGGAGCTGCGCGCCTCGGTGAGCGTGGCCGCGGACCGGGCCGTCAACCCCGACTACGGGGTGCTGCTGCGGGCCGTCACGGTGCACGGCCGGGAGATCGTGCGCGGCGAGGCAGCGGGCAACGGCCGCACGGACGTCCTCTCGACGGGCCTGCGCTATCCGAAGCCGGAGAGCGACGACGACACCGCCACCGCGGAGGCGGTGTGCCTCCAGGTCACCAACTCCTTCTCGGTGGCGGCCGGGGTGAAGACGACGCCGGGGCTGCCGCTTGAGCTGACCGTCGACGTCGTGGACGGCCCGAGCAAGGCGAGCGACGTGGCCGCCTTCGGTCTGGGCCGCGGCTGGTGGCTGCTCGGCGCGCTGGTGCTGGCCGGCTTTGTCGCCGGTGTGCTGTGGGGCTGGCTCTCGCGCTGGCGGGTCGCGGTCTGGAGGACCAACTGATGCGGATCACACATGTGTTGAGCGGCGCCCTGCTGGCGCTCGGGCTGGCCGCGGGTCCCGCGGCCGCCGACTCCTCCCCGTCGCCGGGCGCCTCGGACGACGGCGGCGCGCCCACCCGGGCGGGGACGTCGTTCCGTACGGCGACCGAGATCGAGCAGGGCCAGCGGGCCACCGCGAGCGCTTCCACGGGTGACTACCTGTACTGGTCGTTCCCGGCGGACGCCGGGCAGCGCCCCGACGTCAGGGCCACGGTCAAGCTGCCCGACACGCACGGCGCCCAGACGTGGCAGCTGGACGTGTACGACGGTCTGCGCCGCCGCCAGTCCTGCCAGTACGGCGCCCAGACCCGCACCGCGGCCGAGGGCGCCGCCACCGTCGAGACGGCGTGTGTGCTGCGCACGGTACGGGCCTGGTCGGAGCCGTGGGCGAACGACCCGCTGCCGGGCACCTATTACGTCCGGCTGACCGTGGTGAACGCCGCCCCGGCCGATCTGGGCCTGCCGGTGAGCGCCGAAGTCCGCGTCGGCTCCAAGGAGATCGGCGGTTCGGCCGCGGTGGACGGCTCGTTGGCGCAGCCGCTGGTGCCCGGCGTCTCGGTGGCGTCGGACGCCGCCGACGCGGACGAGGACGGGTCGGTGAAGTCGGCGGTGCTGTCCAGCATCGAGCCGGACGGCGGCTGGTCGTCCGGCTGGTGGTCGGACCGCTGGGTGTGGACCGGGGTGGGCGGCGTGCTGGCCGCGCTCGCCGGCATCGGGGGGTATGCGCTGACCCGTGGCGCGGGACGGCCGTCCCGGATGCCGCCGGGAGCCTGACCTCAGGGAAGGCCCGCCGCCGCGGCGGGCCTTCCGTGTCTCTACGTCTCCCGCAGCGCCTTGGCGAGCGTGCCGTTGCCGGTGACGGCGACGCGTCCGGCCCGTACCGCGTCGCGCAGCGTGAGTGCGCCGCGGGCGATGTCCGTGCAGGTCCCGGTGTCCATCGCGAGCCGTGCGTCGGGCTCCGCGGGGGCCCGCCCGTCGCCGTACACCGGCCCTTCCTCGCAGCCGGCGTACAGATGGAAGTCCCCTTCTTCCAGGTGGACTTCGACCAGTCCCTCGCCGTCCAGCGCCCGCAGCAGCGGCAGCGCGAACCAGTGCGCGCGTACCGCGTCGGTGGGCCTGCGCTCGGCCAGCTCCGCCTGCCCCCACGCGCCGAGCGCGTGCAGCACGGGCAGCAACTGCCGTCCGCGTCCCGTCAGTTCGTAGACGTAGGCGGCGCCGGGCGGGGGCAGCCTGCGGCGGGTGGTGAGGCCGTCCCGCTCCATGTCCTTCAGCCGTGAGGCGAGTACGTCCGTGCTCACCCCCGGCAGGTCGGCGTGCAGATCCGTGTAGCGGCGCGGGCCGGCCAGCAGCTCCCGGACGATCAGCAGGGTCCAGCGGTCGCCGACGAGGTCGAGCGCGCGGGCGGCGGAACAGTACTGGTCGTAGCTTCGGCGAGGTGACATGCGACGCAGTCTAGACATGTTGTTGGACTTTCCAAGCTCTCACTTGGTAAAACCAAGCAACACCAGTTATCTGAGGGGAAGCGGCGCATGGAGTTCCGGCAGTCGAACAAACTCAGCGAGGTCTGCTACGAGATCCGCGGCCCGGTGATCGAGCACGCCAACGCGCTGGAGGAGGCGGGTCACAGCGTGCTGCGCCTGAACACCGGCAACCCCGCGCTGTTCGGCTTCGAGGCACCGGAGGAGATCCTTCAGGACATGATCCGGATGCTGCCGCAGGCGCACGGCTACACGGACTCGCGCGGCATCCTCTCCGCCCGCCGGGCGGTCGCCCAGCGCTACCAGAACCTGGGCCTCGCGGTCGGCGTCGACGACGTCTTCCTCGGCAATGGCGTCTCCGAACTGGTGTCGATGGCCGTTCAGGCGCTGGTGGAGGACGGCGACGAGATCCTGGTGCCGGCGCCGGACTTCCCGCTGTGGACGGCGGTGACCACCCTGGCGGGCGGCAAACCGGTCCACTATCTGTGCGACGAGCAGGCGGAGTGGTACCCGGACCTGGCCGACATGGCCGCCAAGATCACGGACCGTACCAAGGCCGTGGTCGTGATCAACCCCAACAACCCGACCGGGGCCGTCTACCCCAAGGAGATCCTTGAGGGCATCCTGGACCTCGCCCGCCGCCACGGCCTGATGGTCTTCGCCGACGAGATCTACGACCAGATCCTCTACGACGACGCCGTCCACCACTCCACCGCCGCGCTCGCCCCCGACCTGGTCGTCCTCACCTTCTGCGGGCTGTCCAAGACGTACCGGGTGGCCGGCTTCCGCTCGGGCTGGCTGGTGGTCACCGGCCCGAAGCAGCACGCGAAGGACTATCTGGAGGGCCTGACGATGCTGGCCTCCATGCGGCTGTGCGCCAACGCGCCCGCCCAGTACGCGATTCAGGCGGCCCTCGGCGGCCGCCAGTCCATCCGCGAACTGACCTCGCCCGGCGGCAGGCTGCGGGAGCAGCGGGACGTGGCCTGGGAACGGCTCAACGAGATCCCGGGCGTGTCCTGTGTGAAGCCCAAGGGCGCGCTGTACGCCTTCCCGCGCCTCGACCCCAAGGTGCACCGGATCCACGACGACGAGAAGTTCGTCCTCGACCTGCTGCTCCGCGAGAAGATCCAGGTCGTCCAGGGCACCGGGTTCAACTGGCGGGCCCCGGACCACTTCCGGATCCTCACCCTGCCGCACGCGGACGACCTGGAGGCGGCGATCGGGCGGATCGGACGGTTCCTCGGCGGCTACCGGCAGTGACCACCTGCGCCTCCGGGTGCCGCCGAGGGCCGTACGGCCCAGTTCCGCCTGCGGCCGCCGGCCTCCCGTGCCACGGTGCGTGAAGACGCGCGGGAAGGGTGGGCAGGTGGGTGACCTCTTTCTCGTCCGGCACGGTGAGACCGAGTGGTCGCGGTCCGGACGGCACACCGGCTGGACGGACGTGCCGCTGACCGAGCACGGCCGCACCGAGGCGCGCCGGCTGGTCCCGCTGGTGCGCTCGCAGCGCATCGGCGCGGCCTTCGTCAGCCCCTTGGGACGGGCCCGGGAGACCGCCCGGCTGATCGGCGTGGGCGACGCCCGCGTCGACGCCGACCTGCGCGAATGGGACTACGGGGGCTACGAGGGTGTCACCACCGCGGACATCCACCGCACCAGGCCCGGCTGGTTCCTGTTCACGGACGGGGTGGCGCCGGGCCCGCCGGAGCACCCCGGGGAGAGCCCGCGGCAGGTCGGTGAGCGGGCCGACCGGGTCCTGGCCAAGGTGGACGCCGCGCTCGCCGGCACCGAGGGCGTGCTCCTGGTCGGGCACGGGCATTTCCTGCGGGTCCTCACCGCCCGCCGGCTCGGCCTTCCGGCCACCCACGGGGCACTGTTCTCGCTCACCACCGGAACGCTGTGCCAACTGGGCACCGAACACGACCGACCGGTCATCACAGGCTGGAACCTACGACCAGACCCTTGACACCACCCGGCGCGGGCCCGGCGCCCGTGGCGGGCCTCGCTGTCGTACCCGGGTCGTAGGCTGCGAAGGAGCCGGTCACCGGCTCTTCGCAGCGAACGACCACCGGGGAGGAGCAGACCGTGGCCCGACCGCCGACCGCCGCGCAGCGGCGCGTGATCGACGCCGCCGACCCGGTCACCGGGCGGCTGCGGGGCACGGAGACGCAGCTCGCCGCGCTGGTGCGGCGGGGGCTCGCCTTCAGGCATCCGCGTCCGCCGCACGACCACTTCCTCACCCCGGCGGGACACCGCCTGCGGGAGACGGCCGCGCCGGCCGCGGGCCCGGCCACAGCGGCACCCGCCCCCGCCGCACCGGCCGGCGCGCCCGCCGCGGACGGCGGGGTCTTCGCGGCCCGGGTCGGCGGCGCGGAAGAAGCCGGCGTCCCGTCCGGTCCCGCGCGGGCGCGCGAGGTGCACAGCGCCTGGCAGGGCCTGCTCGAACTGCGCCGGATGACCAACCCCGACGGGGCCGCCGACCGGCCCTGCGGCTGGGAACGCGCCCATCTGGTGCGGGCCGCCGCCCTCGCCCTGGAGGCGGCCGGCCACCGCCCGGCCGGGCCGGACGCCGACGGGTACCGGGTGCGTGCGACCCCGCAGCCGGAGGCGGTCGCGGTGTACGCGCCGGACGCCGGGGCGCTCGGCGCGTACGCGGCCACGCTGGAGGAAGCGGGCTGGCAGGCCGGCGAGTACACCCAGCCGCGGACGCGTGAGCGCTATGTGCTGGCCTCCCCGCGCCGGGTGTGAGGCGGGCGTGCCAGGATCGAAGACATCAGGGCGTCCTACACGAGAGAGGCCAACCGTGAGCGAGCCGTTTTCCGTCCGGGTGACCGTCCGCGGATACGAGACGGATGTCCAGGGACACCTCAACCAGGCGGTGTACCTCAACTACGCGGAGCACGCCCGCTGGTCGCTGCTCCAGGCGGTCGGGGTCAGCCAGACCCGGCTCGTCGGACAGGGCGTGGGCCCGGTCGCGCTGGAGACCAGGATCCGCTATCTGCGCGAGCTGCTGGCCGGTGACGAGGTCGAGGTGACCTGCGCGTTCGAGTGGGGCGCCGGCAAGACGTTCCGGATCCTGCAGACGATACGCAAGACCGACGGCACCGTGGCCGCCGAGATCAGCGCGGTCGGCGGGATCCTCGACCTGAAGCTGCGGAAGCTGGTCGCCGATCCACGGGAGGTCTTCAAGGAGCTGGCGACGGACCTCGGCCCGCTCGGGCTGTAGCCAACCCACGCCACGCGGCGGACCTACGCCGCGCGGCGGACCCACGCCACGCGGCGAGCCCGCGCGCAGCCTACGCGTCGAGCAGTTCGGTTCGGTGCTCGGCGTCGTAGGCCGCCCGCGCCTGCGCGATGTGCCCGCGGTGGCGCTCGGCCCAGTCCGTCAGCTGTTGCAGTGTCTCGTGCAACTCATGGGCCACCGGCGTCAGTCGGTACTCCACCTTCGGCGGCACCGTCGGATGCACGGTCCGGGTGACCAGGCCGTCGCGCTCCAGGTTGCGCAGCGTCAGGGTGAGCATGCGGCGGCTGATGCCCTCGACGGAGCGTTCCAGTTCGGTGAACCGGATGGGTCCGTGCGCCGCCGCGACGAGGATCTGCACGCTCCATTTCCCGGCGACCCTGTCAAGAACTTCGCGGACCGGGCAGGCGTGCGCGTTCACTGCCTGGACCGTTACACCGGTGTTCCCCTGGGACATCGAACTGCCTCCTTCTGCCGCCCTCCATGGTCACTGACGATGGTCCCCGTTACAAGTCGTGCACCAAGAGCACGAACAGTACCCGCGGGCGCCGGTCGGTCCCGTGAGTGTTTCCCTGGAGATTGCGGAGGCCATCAGCCCATGTCGACCACGACCGAGCCACCGGCACGGGTGACCCCGTCCCGGACGTACTCCCGCTGGGCGTCCCTCGTCGTGCTCTGCGCGGGCACGCTCATGACGATCCTGGACGGAACCATCGTCACGGTGGCGATGCCCGCCATCCAGAGCGACCTCGGCTTCAGCGGCCCCGGGCTCGCCTGGGTCGTCAACGCCTATCTGATCCCCTTCGGCGGGCTGCTCCTGCTGGTCGGCCGGCTCGGCGATCTGCTGGGCCGCAAGCGGATGTTCACGGCGGGGCTCGCCGTGTTCACCGCGGCCTCGCTGCTGGCCGGGGTCGCCACCGGTCCTGGCCTGCTCATCGCCGCCCGGGCGGCGCAGGGCGTGGGCGGTGCGATGGCGTCCGCCGTGGTGCTCGGCATGCTGGTCGCGCTCTTCCCCGAGCCGCCGGAACAGGCCCGCGCCATCGCGGTGTTCAGCGCCGTCGGGGCCGCGGGCGGGGCGCTCGGCACCTTCCTCGGCGGGGCGCTCACCGAGGCCCTTGGCTGGCACTGGATCTTCCTGATCAATCTGCCGATCGGTGTCGCCGCATGGCTGGCGGCCGTCCGGATCCTCACGCCCGAGCACGGCTTTGGACCCGGGCGGGGCGCCGACTATCCGGGGGCGGCGCTGGTGACCGGCGCCCTGATGCTGACGGTGTACGTCATCGTCGGCGCCGGGGACCGCGGCCTGCCGGGCACGCTGTCGCTCACCGCGCTCGCCCTCGTGCTGTTCGGCGCGTTCGTGCTGCGCCAGGCGCGGGCCGCGCGCCCGCTGCTGCGGCTGCGGCTGTTCCGCTCCCGGATGCTGACCGGGGCGAACGCGGTCCAGGTGCTGATGATCGCGACGATGTACGGGTTCCAGTTCATCGGCGCGCTGTATGTGCAACGCGTCCTGGGCTTCGGCGAGTTGGCGACCGGTTTCGCCTTTCTGCCGGCGCCGGTCGCGATCGGGCTGCTGATGCTGGGCCTGTCGGCCCGCACCATCGGCCGGTTCGGACCGTACCGGGTGCTGCTGGGCGGTCTCGTGCTGATCACCGCGGGCATGGCCCTGCTGAGCCGGGCGCCCGTCGACGGCCGTTACGCCACCGATGTGCTGCCGCCGCTGCTCCTGCTGGCCGCCGGTTTCGCGGCGGCGATGCCCGCGCTGACCGGGCTCGCCATGTCGGGGGCCCGCGCCGAGGACGCGGGGCTGGCCTCGGGGCTGTTCAACACCACGCAGGTGGTGGGCGGTTCACTGGGCCTGGCCACGCTGACCACACTGGCCGCGACCCGCACGGACGCCCTTCTCGCCCGGGGCACCGCCCTTCTTCCGGCCACCGCCGACGGCTACCGACTGGCGTTCCGGGTGGCGGCCGGGATCGCGGTGGCGGCCCTGATGCTGGCCGGGGCGGTGCTGCGGCCCCGCAGCCGGTGAGGAACGCGGTACGGCGGCGGGCCCGGCCACACCGGCAAGGCCCGCCGACTCCCCCTCGGTCGCTTCGGTTCAGACGGCGCCGAACGCCCCCTTGCCGGCAAGCGCGCGGCTGAGCAACCCGCGTCCCGCCCCCGGCCCGGCGATCCTGGCGCCGCAACGGCGACGTCCCTGACACCGGTGCCGGCCAGTCGTGAACTCCTCGCTGTGAGCGGTGGTGCCGGCGGCAGGGGCGTCGGTGGGCCGCGGTGGTCGAAGACCAGGTCGAGCAGGGCCGCGGTGACGCGGGCCGGGGGGCTGCGGCGGGCGGGGCCGTGTGTTGCGGTTGGTGTGCTGGCCGGTCAGCTTTGCGTGGTGAGACGGGTCAGGCGTTGCGCCTCGGCTCGGGTGGTCCGGGCGACGGCGTCCTCGTCGACGTGCAGCAGCCGACCGTCCCGTACGATCTGCCGGCCGTTCACGAAGGAGGCGGTGACCGGGGCCGCCGCGCCGAAGACGAGAGCGGTCACCGGGTCGGCGATGGAGGCGTGGGCGAGGGTGTCCATCCTCCACAGCACCAGGTCGGCCAGCTTGCCCGGCTCCAGCGAGCCGATCTGGTCGGCGCGGCCCAGCACCCGGGCGCCGCCGTACGTACCGAGCCGCAGCGCCTGGCGGGCGTTCAGCGCGGCCTCGCGATGGGCGCCGAGGCGGTTGATCAGCAGGGCGTTGCGCAGTTCGGTGTGGAGTTCGCCGGACTCGTTGGAGGCCGTACCGTCGACGCCGAGGCCGACCGGGACGCCGGCGGCGAGCAGGTCGGGGACGCGGGCGATGCCGGCGGCGAGCCGGGCGTTGGAGGAGGGGCAGTGCGCGACGCCGGTCCGTGTGCGGGCGAAGGCCGCGATGTCGGAGTCGTTCATGTGGACGCAGTGCGCCATCCACACGTCGTCGCCGAGCCAGCCCGTGGACTCCAGGTAGTCGGTCGGGCCCATGCCGAACTGTTCGTGGCAGAACTTCTCCTCCTCGACGGTCTCCGAGCCGTGGGTGTGCAGCCGCACGCCGAGCCGGCGGGCCAGTTCGGCGCCCTGCTTGAGGAGTTCGGTGGAGACGGAGAAGGGCGAGCAGGGCGCGACGGCGACCTGCGTCATGGCGTCGAAGGAGGCGTCATGGTGCAGGCGGACGGTCTCCTCGGTCGCGGCGAGTGCGTCCTCCAGGCTTTCGACGGCGAAGTCCGGCGGCAGCCCGCCGTCCCCCTGGCCGCGGTCCATCGAGCCACGGGCGAGGGTGAGGCGGACGCCCGTCTCGCGGGCGGCGCGGACGATCGCCCCGGACAGGTCGCCACAGCCCCGCGGGTAGACGTAGTGGTGGTCCGCCGCGGTGGTCACGCCGCCGCGTGCCATCATCGCCAGCGAGCCCTGGGCCGCCGCGTACACCATCGGCTCGTCGATGCGCGCCCAGACCGGGTACAGCGCGACCAGCCAGTCGAACAGGTTGTGGTCCGTGGCCAGGCCGCGGGTGATCCACTGGTAGAAGTGGTGGTGGGTGTTGACCAGGCCCGGGGTCACGAGGTGGCCGCCGGCGTCGATGCGGCGTACCACGTCCGGCAGGCCCTCGGGGGCCCGGCCCGCGCCGACCGCCTCGATGCGGTGGCCGGCGATGACCACATGCCCGTCCGCGTACTCGGTGTCGTGCGCGTCGACGGTCGCGATCGCGGCGTTCTCGATGACGATGCGCCCGGATGCCATGGTTCGTCCTCTCGCTTGCGTCACAGGTCGGTGAGGTCCACCGGGATCCGCGCCTCGCACCCGTCCCGCAGCACGGTGGCCTCGATCAGGCCGTAGGGGCGGTCGGCGGCGAAGTAGACTGCTCCGTCGGCGGTGTCGTTCTTCAGCCCGAACGGCTCCAGGTCGACCAGGAAGTGGTGCTTGTTGGGGAGCGAGAAACGGACCTCGTCGATCTCGCCGCGGTGGTCGATGACGCGGGTGCCCATCTGGTACAGCGTCTGCTGCAAGGAGCGGGAGTAGGCCTCGGCGAATGCCTGGAGCAGGTGTCTCCTCGTCTCCCGGTAGGAGGTCTCCCAGTCGGGCGTCTCCTGGCCCTCGCGGCTCCAGTTGAACCGCCAGCGTCCGCGGACCTGGGTGGCCAGGACGCGGTCGTACGCCTCCGGGAGCGTCGTGTACTTGTCCTTGACGTAGCCCCGGAACTCGGAGTCGGTCGTGTTCATCACCGTCAGGTCCCGCAGACCGGAGACGACCTCCCAGGACGAGCCGTCGTAGGTGATCTGGGTCAGCCGGGTCTCCTGGCCGGTGCGGACGAACGAGTGCGCGCCCTTTCCGGAGTGCTCGATGCGCTCCCAGGCGTACTCCTCGATGCGGACGCGGGCCCGGTGGATCGGCTCCTGCGAGGTCACGAAGTGCCGCGCGAGGCGGATGCCGAACTGCTCGGCGGAGTCGATGCCGTACTCCTTGGCGAACGCGTACACCGTGTTCTTGGTGGTGTCGGTCGGCAGGACGTTGGCGTTGGAGCCTGAGTGGTGGACCTCGTGCATGTCGCCGCTCAGCGACACCGACACATTGAGGTCCTTGATGTGGTGGGTCGTACCGTCCCGCGTGACGCGTACGACGCGGTTCTCGGCCTTGCCGTACTGGTTCTGTCCAAGGATGGGCACTGTGCTAGCTCCCTCGGTAGACGGAGTAGCCGAACGGGGTGAGCAGCAGCGGTACGTGGTAGTGCTCCCCGGGGTGCACGGCGAAGGTGACCGCCACCTCCGGGAAGAACACACCGGCTCCGCCGTCCCGATGCGCGGGGGCGTCCTGCCGCGCGTCGGCTTGCCTGTCCGCGCCGTTCGCGCTGTTTGCGCTGTTGTCGAAGTATGCCTCGACCTCGAAGTCGAGCCGTACATGCGTGGTCGCCTCCGGCAGCGCCGGCAGGTCCCGGCACCGGCCGTCCGCGTCGGTCACGGAGCCGCCAAGCGGCCGCCAGTCGGCGTGGCGTCCGGCGCGGGCGGCGAGCCGGACGGCGACGCCCTCGGCGGGGCGGCCGATGCTGGTGTCCAGGATGTGTGTGGACACCGGACCCGGCGGTGCGGCGGCGGTGCTCGTGGTCATGCTCAGGCGTCCTCTTCGACGAGTCGGGCCAGTCGGATGCGGTTGATCCTTCCCAGTTCAGCGCGGACGACCTCACGCTCCCGCTCGGGCGTGTTACCGATCCGCTCCTTGACCGCGTCCCTCATCTGTTCGGCCGTCTTCCCCGTGGCGCAGATGAGGAACACATGGCCGAACCGGTCCTGGTAGGCCAGGTTCAGGGCCAGCATCTCGGCCTTCAGGGCAGCGGCGGCGTCCGCCATGCCGCGCTGCTCCCGGGCGGAGGTCGCGTCGCCCGGTGTGGGGCGGCCGATCGGCGGGTGCCCGGCCATCGCCTCCTCCACGTCCTCGGCGGTCAACGTGGCCATGGCGGCGTCGCCGGCGGCGCAGAGGTCGTCGACGGTGGCGTAGGGCCGGTGGGCGAGCAACTGTCGGACCCATGCCGCGCAGGCGCACACCTCGTACAGGGCGGCGCGGGCCCTGTGCTCCTCCAGGAGGTTGAACCGGGCCAGCCCCGGGGGCATATCGGTCGACGTCACGGAAGCCTCCGTGGCCGCGAGCGGCCTTCGTGCGGATCGGGCTGCGGCCAGCTAACGCCCCGCACATCACCGCGTCAACACTTTGTTGAAAAATCGGGGTGACGAAGAGCCGCCGCCCGATCACCGGACGGCGGCCGCCCCGCCACCCGGGGCCGAAACCCGGGCGGCGGCCTGGACCAAGGCCCCGATCAGGTCTCTTTCTCGCGGTTGAGGTAGTTGTAGACGGTGAAACGGCTCACGCCCAGGGCGCCGGCGACGGTCTCCACGCCGTGCCGCACCGAGAAGGCGCCGCGCGCCTCCAGGACCCGTACGACCTCCTGTTTGGCCTTGCGGTCCAGGTCGGCCAGCGGCCTGCCCTGCTTGCGTTCCATGGCGGCGAGGATGTGCTCCAGGGAGTCGGCGAGCTGCGGCAGGCGTACCGCCACCACGGCCACGCCCTGCCAGGTGAGCACGACATCGTCGGGACCGGCCAGGTCCGGCGGCACCAGCTGCCCGCCCATGGCGTCGACCAGCGGCTTCACGGCCGCGACGAACGGGTCGTCCCCGGTCAATTGCCGCCCTCCCTCACCACGTTGACCTGGAGCGAGATCCGCGTGGCACCGGCGTCGAGCGACGTGCGCAGCAGGGCGTCCACGGCACCGAGCACGGCGTCGGCCGCGCCCTCCGCCGTGTTGCCGAACGGGCCGACGTCCACCGCGTCCAGTTCGGCCGCCTCGATGACCTCGCGGGCCACCACCGCGTGCGCCGGAACCTCGTCGAGATCGAAGGGTTCCGTCGTGAACTCCACTCGCAATCGCACTGTGCCCCCATGGCATGGCTCCGCCGCCCTGGTCCGTCCCTGCGGCTCAGGGCAGAGATGGCTGTACACGTTCAGGGTCATCGCGGCGTCGGTGTGCCCCGGCCGCTCCGACACGACCTTAACGGACTCCCCCGCGGCGATCAGCGGCGCTGCACAAGCGCTCGGCACACGATCACGGCGGGGCCTTCTTGGGACGTCGCCGGCAAAGGAGGCGAGGAGGCGACACGGGCGGCGCCGATGGACAAGGGTGCGGTTCCGTACTCGTTGCTGACGCGGACGCGGACGCGGTGTCCGCCGCCGCTGACGCGGACGACGTGCCGCAGCGTCGCGTTCTCGAAGGGTTCGAGGGCGGTGACGGGGCGCTCCGCTGGACGTGCCGCGGTATGCCGTCGGTCATCCGCGGGACCGTCGCGGCCGGCCGCTCCCCCATCGCGGCGGAGCCGCATATCACTACAGCCCCGCGCCCCTTCGGGGCGTCGGAACGACGGCCGGCCGGTCTTGACAAGCACCCGTCACGAGTAGCAGTCTTCCATCACACAGAAACTTATTTCCATTATGCGAAACAAGAAGGGGGCGCGGCCCCGATGGGATTCGCAGACCAGCGCTTCACCGTCAACCTGTCGATCCTCTTCACGGACCTCCCGCTCCTGGAGCGTCCCAGGGCCGCCGCCGCGGCCGGCTTCTTCGAGGTCGAGCTGTGGTGGCCCTGGCCCGACTGCGCCACCCCCGAACCCGCCGCGCTCGACGGCCTGCGCGGGGCGATCGAGGACGCGGGTGTCCGGCTCACCGGTCTGAACTTCTACGCCGGCCGGCTCCCCGGACCCGACCGCGGTGCGCTGTCCGTCCCCGGCGAGGAGTCCGACAGGTTCCGCGCCAACCTCGACGTGGCCGCCGGCTTCGCCGCGTCCCTGGGCTGCACGGCGCTCAACGCCCTGTACGGCAACCGGATCACGGGCGTGGACCCGGCCGAGCAGGACGCGCTGGCACTGGAGAACCTGGCGCTCGCGGCCCGCGCGGCCGACCGGATCGGCGCGATCCTGCTGATCGAGGCGCTGAACCGGACCGAGTCGCCGCGGTATCCGCTGGTGTCGGCGCCGGCCGCGGTGGACGTCGTCGACCGGGTCAACGAGGCGACGGGCCTCGGCAACGCCCGGTTCCTCATGGACCTGTACCACCTGTCCATGAACGGCGAGGACCTGCCCGCCGTCATCGAGCGCTACGCGGCACGGACCGGTCATGTGCAGATCGCCGACAACCCTGGCCGCGGCGCCCCGGGCACCGGCTCGCTCCCCCTGGCGGACCTTCTCGACCGGCTCGGGAAGGCCGGCTACGAGGGCCGGGTCGGCCTGGAGTACACGCCGGGCGACCGCCCGAGCGCCGAGGCGTTCGGCTGGCTCCCGCGCGCAGCGCGCTGAACCCCCGACACCGCACCTCCGTCAGAGAGGCCACCTCGCCATGAGCACCCTTGCGGATTCCGACCCCGCCGCCCGCGCAGCGTCCACCCGTGCGGCCTCAGCCCGTCTGGCGGTTGCCTGGATCGGCCTCGGCATCATGGGGTCGCCCATGTCCGAGAACCTGGTCAAGGCGGGGTACCGGGTCACCGGCTACACGCTGGAGCCTGAGAAGCTGGACCGGCTCGCCGCCGCCGGCGGCACCGCGGCCCGCTCGATAGCGGAGGCGGTGCGGGACGCGGAGGTGGTCATCACGATGGTGCCCGCCTCCCCGCAGGTCGAGGCGGTCGCCTACGGCCCGGACGGCATCCTGGAGAACGCGCGGCCGGGCACGCTGCTGATCGACATGTCCTCCATCACCCCGCAGACCTCGATCGACCTGGCGAAGGCGGCGCGGGAGAAGGGCATCCGCGTCCTTGACGCCCCGGTGTCCGGCGGAGAGGCCGGCGCGGTCGAGGCCGTGCTGTCCATCATGGTCGGCGGCGAGCAGGCGGACTTCGAGGCCGCGAAGCCGGTCTTCGAGGCGCTGGGCCGGACCGTCGTGCGGTGCGGCCCGCACGGCTCGGGCCAGACCGTGAAGGCCGCCAACCAGCTGATCGTCGCCGTGAACATCGAGGCGTGCGCCGAGGCCGTCGTGTTCCTGGAGAAGTCGGGCGTGGACCTCGGGGCGGCGCTGGAGGTGCTGGGCGGCGGGCTCGCGGGCTCCACCGTGCTGGCGCGCAAGAAGGACGCGTTCTTGAACCGCGACTTCAAGCCGGGCTTCCGTATCGATCTGCACCACAAGGACATGGGCATCGTCATGGACGCGGCACGGGCCGTCGGCGCGGCTCTGCCGGTCGGGGCCGTGGTCGCCCAACTCGTCGCCGGCCTGCGCGCCCAGGGCGACGGCGGCCTGGACCACTCGGCCCTGCTGCGGGGCGTGGAGCGCCTGTCGGGCGCCCAGCTCTGAGCCGACCTCCAGCCTCCGGGCGGCGCCGTCGCCGACATCTGTCCTGTCGCGCCCAGGCGCCGACGCCGCCCGGAACCCACGTCACGCTGCTCGGGGGTGCGGATCGCGGCGGGGCGCAGGAGGCTGAAGTCATGACGCAACCACCGACCGAGCATCCGCACATCGTGGTGCACCCTCCGGCGCTGGACGGCTCGCGGCGGGTCACCGAGGACGAGGTCACGCTGGGCGTCGCCTCGCACCTGGACGACGTGATCGAGATCCTGCGCATGGCCGACCTGGACCGGATCGAGGTCGAGGACAGCGACCTCGTCGAGTGGCTGGGCGGCGGACCGGAGGACTGGCCGGGACTGTCGGAGCCCGAGCCGTAGCCCGGCGGCACGTACCGCCCTCGGCGTAACCGGGCTACGCCAACCTCAAATCAACCTCTGAACAGCGCCGCACGATGCTTCGACCACCCGTGTCGGCGGGCACGTTCCAGGCACGCGGGGCCCGCCGACACGGGGGCGGCGGGCCCGCCCGCACGGGGGGTGCGCGATGGACATCAACTCCACGACGACGCTGGAGCCACACGAGATCGCACGGATACGCGGCGGACGCCGGGCCGCCGTGACGGTCGCCGTGCTCGATCTGCATCTGCGGGGCGCGGTCGGCGCGGGCCGCGCCGGCACGATGCAGGCGTCGGGGCCGGCCGACGGCGGGATCCGGGCGCCGCTCACCAAAGCGGTGCACGCCGCGCTGTACCGGCCCGCGGGCATGCGGCAGTTGCTGGACCGGCAGGGGGTGCGGACGGCCCTGGCCGAGCTGGCCGGCGACCTCACCGCCGCCGGTCTCCTGCGGGCCTTCCCGCCCGGCCGCACCCGTGCCGCACGCCGCCTGCTGAAGGAGCTGCGCGCCCGGCACCCCATGCCGACCCGCAGGTCGGGCCTGTCGGCCGAGGACAGGCTGCTGCTGGTCGCGGTGCACGGCGACGCGGCCCTGACCAAGCTGGCGCCCCGCTTCGCCCGGGAGGCGGGCCTGGTCGGCCGCGGCGGCACCACGGAACGCGAACTACGCCAGTCCTGGGGCAGCACCGGAGGAGGCTACAGCTGCGGCTCGATATAGCGCAGGCTCACCCCAAAGTGCCCCAAAGGGGCGCGGGGAACTGCGCGCCCAACCACAACACACCCGCACCCGACCACCACCCACACCACAACGACGCGTAGCCACCCCCACCACAGCAACCCCGCCCCAAAGGGGCGCGGGGAACGGCGCGCCCAACCACAACACACCCGCACCCGGCCACCACCCACACCACAACGCCGAGTAGCCGCCCCCGCTAAAGCCGCGCAGCGCCCCGCGGGGAGATCGACGTCGGCGCATGCCAAGGCTCGGTCGCGGTCTCCTCGAACTCGACGACGACACCGATGTCGTTGGTGACGGACATCGAGATGTCGGTGACGCGTTCCAGGATCGCCTCGACCACGACCGGCACCCGGTGCTCGGCGGCGAGCTTCTTGGCCAGCTCGAACGCGGCACCCAGCTCGTTCGGGTCGGTGACCCGGATCGCCTTGCACCCCAGACCTTCGGCGACCTTGACGTGGTCGACGCCGTACACACCCAGCTCGGGCGAGTTGATGTTCTCGAACTCCAGCCTGACCTCGAAGTCGATGTCGAACGCGCGCTGCGCCTGGCGGATCAGGCCCAGGTAGGAGTTGTTCACGAGGACATGGACGTACGGGATCTTGTGCTGGGCGCCGACGGCCAGTTCCTCGATCATGAACTGGAAGTCGTAGTCCCCGGAGAGCGCGACGACGGACGCCTCCGGGTCGGCCCGTGCGACGCCGAGCGCCGCCGGCACCGTCCAGCCCAGCGGGCCCGCCTGACCGCAGTTGATCCAGTGCCGCGGCCGGAAGACGTGCAGCATCTGGGCGCCGGCGATCTGCGAGAGGCCGATCGTGGAGACGTACCGGGTCTCGGGCCCGAAGGCCCTGTTCATCTCCTCGTAGACCCGCTGCGGTTTGATCGGGATGTCGTCGAAGTGTGTACGGCGCTGGAGCCCGGCCCGCCTCTCCTGCGCGGCGGCGGCCCAGTCGGAGCGGTCGGGCAGCCGGCCGGCCGCCTTCAACTCACCGGCGGCCGCCACGAACAGCGTGAGGGCCGCCTTGGCGTCGGAGGCGATGCCGTAGTCCGGCGCGAAGATCCTGCCGAGCTGGGTGGGCTCGATGTCGACGTGCACGAATCTCCGCCCGGCCGTGTAGACGTCCAGCTTTCCGGTGTGCCGGTTGGCCCACCGGTTGCCGATGCCGAGGACGAAGTCCGACTCCAGGAAGGTCGCGTTGCCGTAGCGGTGCGAGGTCTGCAGTCCGACCATGCCGGCGTTCAGCTCGTGGTCGTCGGGGATGACGCCCCAGCCCATGAGCGTGGGCACCACCGGGATGCCGGTCAACTCGGCGAATTCGACGAGGAGTTCGCAGGCGTCCGCGGTGATGACACCACCACCGGCGACGATCAGCGGCCGCGCGGACTCGTTCAGCAGCGCGAGGGCCTTCTCGATCTGGGCGCGGGTCGCGGCCGGTTTGTAGACCGGCAGCGGCTCGTACGTCTCCGGGTCGAACTCGATCTCGGTGAGCTGGACGTCCACCGGCAGATCGATCAGCACCGGGCCGGGACGGCCGGAACGCATCAGATGGAAAGCCTGCTGGAAGACGCCCGGGACCTGGGCGGCCTCCAGCACCGTGACGGCCATCTTGGTGACCGGGCGGGCGATCGAGGCGATGTCGACGGCCTGGAAGTCCTCCTTGTGGATCACCGCGGTCGGGGCCTGGCCGGTGACGCACAGGATCGGCACCGAGTCGCCGATGGCCGAGTACAGGCCGGTGATCATGTCGGTGCCGGCCGGGCCCGAAGTACCCACGCAGACACCGATGTTGCCGGCGTGGGTACGGGTGTATCCCTCGGCCATGTGCGAGGCGCCCTCGACATGGCGGGCGAGGGTGTGGGTGATGCCACCCGCGGACTTCAGTGCCGCGTAGAAGGGGTTGATCGCCGCGCCCGGCACGCCGAAGGCGTCGGTGACGCCCTCGCGTTTGAGGATCTCAACTGCCGCGCGGGCAGCGGACATACGAGCCATCGAGTACTCCTGCTTCGACTGTCGGTGCGTACTCCCGTCGCGCCCCGCGGCGAGCACTGCCTACACATTCGGCGTATTCAGCACATGCTGCATATCCCGCATATTCCGTATTGCGGAAAACAGTTTCTACGATCTGAAATCAATGTAGGCGTGGGGTCAAAGGTCGTCAAGCGACGGACAACACGGGCCCGGCGGGAGCAGGATGGGACCGCTGCCTCGACACGACGCCTTGGAGAAGGTGGGAGAGGGCCATGCCCGAGAGCCTGCCGGTGCGCTGCCCGGCCTGCCGGCGTGAGCACGTGTACGTCGCCCCGCCCTACCCCTGCGCCTGCGGCGCCCCGGTGGCCCCCGCGCTGGATCCGGACGGCACACCGACGGTGATCGCGCACCGGGCCTGGGACGACGACTGGATCACCGTGCGCTGCCCGGCCTGCGGGCGCGGCACCCAGTGGCCGCAACCGGAACTGGGGTGCCCGTGCGGGACGGTGCTGCGGATCCCGGCGGCGGGCGGCACGTCGGCCGGTCCCGGGCCCCGGGCGGACTTCCGGCCCATGACCATCCGCACCGCGCGCGACGCGGTCACCAACGCCGTGCTCTATCTGCGCTGGCTGGGCTACCGGGACATTCGCCGCGCCGACCAGCGACCGCCCTCAGGCGTCCGGCTCACCGCACGCGGCCTGCTGGCCCAGGTCGATCCGACGGCGGGGCCGGTCTCCCTGCGCGCCGTGGAGTGCCTGTGGCTGACCGCCATGGCGGAGTCAGCGGAGTGCGTCCACTTCTCCCTGACCGGTTACGCCGCCGACGCCCGTGACCGCGCCGACACCCTCGGCATCCCCCTGTTCACCCTGTCCCCCACAGGCACTCCCCACCCCCTCAACGCCCCGGCCACCAAGCTGGCCCCGACGAACAACCACTAGCCCAGCGCCCCGAAAGGGGCCGCGGGGAAAGGTGATGACTGTGTCCACAGCTATGTGATGGGGAAATCGAAATAGGTGTCCGGGTAGGGTTCGCCCTTCAGCGTGTAGTGCCACCACTCGCACGCGTAGGAGCTGAAACCGCAGGCATCCATGATGGACCGGAGATGTTGACGGTTTGCCGCTTCGACGCGCGTGATCCCTTGTGCTCCGTGATGCGATATCGAATCCATCAGGTCATGGTCACCGCCCATGGGAGCAAGCTCACCGGTGGCGAGGTGATACAGCGTCAGGTCAACGGTGCTGCCCCGGCTGTGGCCCGACTTGGCGGCCACGTATCCCTTGTCGAACATCTCGGCCCGGTCGATGTTCGGATAGTGCCGCGGCTTCGTCCGGCCGTCCTCGGGCTGTTGTGACCAGCGCAGAAAGCAGTCCACGGCGCGTTGCGGGCGATAACCGTCCCACAGAAGCAGCCCGAAGCCGAGGGATTCGGCCTGCTGTCGCGCCCTTTCCAGAGCCGCGCACAAGGCCCTGGTGCCGACGATTCGATTGACCAGATATCCGTCCACGGGTTTGCCGGTGAAGTTGTCCCAGGTGGCGTACTTGGCATCCCAGCGTATTCCGGACACCAGCTCGTCCACGAAGACGAAATCCTCGCTCATCGACTTTTCCCGGTCAATGCCAGCGACACCAGCCGGTCGATCACTTCGGAGAGCGGCAGCTGCGCGGCCGCCATCATCCTCGGATAGCGGCTGTACGAGGTCATACCGGGCAGCGTGTTGACCTCGTTGAGGACTACTTTTCCATCGTCCGTGAGGAACATGTCCACCCGTGAGAGCCCCCTGCATCCCAAGGCGCGGTACACGGCCTTCGCCGTCTCCCGAACGAGCGATCGCGACTTGGCCGGAATGTCGGCGGGGACGATCGCCGTCGAGTTTTCGGAGCCGCTTTCGGGTTCGTCCTCCTGGTGGATTCTGAAGAAGCCGTGCGAGAGAGCGATCCGGTCCACCTCGCCCGCCGTCAGTTCCCCGTCGTTCCCCAGAATGGCGCATCCGATCTCACGGCCGACGACGGCCTCTTCGATCAGCACCTTCGAATCGTATTGCCGTGCGGTTTCCACCGCGCTCGCCAGCTCCTCATTTCGGGACACCTTGCTGACGCCGAAGGACGACCCCGAGCGGGCGGGCTTCACGAAGACGGGATAGGTGAGCAGGTCCGGATCGATGTCCTCGTCCGCCGTGACCGTCCAGAAATTCGGCGTAGCGATCCCCGCGCTGCCGGCGACGACATAGGCGAGGGATTTGTCCATGCAGAGTGCGGAGCTCTGGACGTCGCAGCCTACGTAGGGGATGCCCGAGAGCTCCAGCAGTCCCTGCATCGCGCCGTCCTCACCGAGCCTGCCGTGCAGAACGGGGAGCACGACGTCCAGGCGGATCGTGCCGTACCGCCCCTGCTCCAGCACGAGCAGCCCGTGCACGCTCCTGTCCGGTGACAGCACGACCGGACGGTGATCGCCGTTCTCCCCGTTCGGGTCGGGGCCGTCACAGAGCTGCCAAGCACCATTCTTCGTGATCCTGATATAGAACGGTTCATACTTCTCGACGTCGAGGTTCCGGGCGACTTCTTGCGCGGACTTGACGGAGACGGGGTGTTCTTCGGAGCAGCCTCCGAATATGATTCCGACCTTCAGCCTAGCCATGCTGGTTCCTGCTTTCGAATGTCAGGCAGTTGGTGAGGGAGTTTTCGACGGTGTCGCGCAACGCGTGGTCCGTGTAATAGGCGGTGTGCGGGCTGATGACAACATTGGGCAGCTCTTGCAGCCGCACCAGCGGTTTGCTGTCGATGGGCTTGTTTCTGCAGTCGGCGTAGAATATTCCGTCCTCTCCTTCGAGGACGTCCAACGCCGCACCGCCCAATCTGCCGCTTTCCAGCGCCGGTACAAGGGCCTCGGTGTCGAGCAGCGGACCGCGTCCGGTATTGACGATGAACGCGCCGCTTTTCATCTGATCGATACGCCGGCGATCGAGGAGATGGTGCGTGTCCGCGTTGAGCGGTGCATGGAGCGTCACGATGTCGCTCAGTCGCAGCAAGTCGTCGAGCGGAACGTAATCAGCGGCGATTTTTGGCCGATTGTCGTGGGCGAGTATCCGGCAGCCGAAACCCCGCAGGCGTGCCACCACCGCCGCGCCGATGCGTCCTGTGCCGATGACCCCGACGGTCAGGTCGCGCAGTTCTTTTCCGCGCACCTCGTGCAACCTGTAGTCGTGCAGGTCCGAGCGGCGGACAGTGGATTTCGCGTTCCGTACCGCCATCAGCATCAGCATCAGCGTGTAGTCGGCCACACTGTCGGGCGAGTAGGTGACATTTTCGACGCGCATGCCGATGCTGCCCGCGTAGTCCACATCGATGTGGTTGCAGCCGATGCTCCTTGTCGAGATGTACGTGACGCCTGCCTGGCCGAGCGCCAGAAGAGAGGAATGGGTGATCCGGGTCTTATGACTCACGCTGATGCAGCGGTTCCCGAATGCCAGTTCAACAGTGGCTTCGGACACCGCCGCCTCGGTGATGGTTGGTATCACACCGAAGCGGGGTGCCAGCTCCCGGAACAGAACGGCCTCGTCCTGTCCGCATCCGTAGATCGTGATTCCCGTCGCCGGGACGGCCGAGGAGGAAGAGGCCACCGGTGATCGGGTGCGGCGGGCCGCTGTTCGCGCTGGTTCGCTGTACGTCATGCGTCCAGTCAAGGCGGCGCGGTGTTGCCGGTGCGTATGCGGTTTTCGATATGCCGACGATATATAAACGTCCGCGCTCCAAAGGGGCGCGGGGAACGGCGCGCGCGGCCACGCCGGCGGTCGCCGTCCCCCATGGGATCCGGGCTCAGCGCCCACGCCGCTTCATATAGAGGTCGAAGGCCCGGTAGACCATCGGCCGCAGGGGCAGGTCCCACTCACCGACGTACCGCACCGCCTGACCGCCCGTGCCCACCTTGAACTGGATCAGCCCGACGTGCGGGTCGTCGGCGTCGAGGGTGGGGGTGATGCCGCGCAGGTCGTAGACATCGCAGCCGGCCGCCAGCGAGTCGCGGATCATCGCCCACTGGCAGGCGTTGGAGCCGCGCACCTCGCGCTTCTCGGTGGAGGAGGCGCCGTAGGAGTACCACGCGTGGGCGCCGACACGGACCAGGACGGTCGCGGCGACCAAGTCGCCCTGGTGGCGGGCCAGATAGAGCCTGATCCGCTCGGGGTCCTCGGCGCTCAGCGCCGCGAACATGGTCTCGAAGTAGCGCAGCGGCCGGGGCGTGAAGCGGTCACGCTCGGCGGTGTGGACGTACAGGTCATGGAACGCCTTCAGGTCCGCACCGACCGTGACCTCGACTCCCTCCTTGGCCGCCTTCTTGATGTTGCGGCGCCAGAGCTGGTTCATGCCCCTGAGCAGGTCGTCCTCGGTCTTGCCTGCCAGCGGGATCTCGTACTTGAACTGCGGATGCCCGACCCCGAAGCCGTCCTCGGGGCTCTGCGGCAGCCAGCCTGTGTCCCTGAGCCGGCCGGCCACACGGGCGCCGACCGGGTCGGCCCACTGGCCGGACAGCTCGGTGAGCCGCTTGACGCCCGGGTCGGCGATGCCCTCCTTGACCTGGGCGGCGCTCCAGGTGTCCGTGCACACCGGCGGGCCAAGCCGGATCGCGAACGCGCCGTGTGCCTTGAGATGGGCCGCCAGCGGTCGGAGCCACGCCTCGATGTCGCCGGTCCAGTCGATGACCGGGCCCTCGGGCAGATAGGCCAGCGTGTACCGCTCGAACCGCGGCACCGGCCGGTGCAGCACGAGCCCGGCGCCGACCAGTCGCCGGCCGTCGTACCAGCCAAGAGACTCGCTGCGCCACTCGGTCTTGACACGGCCCCATGCCGGGGTCTGCAGGAAGCTCACCGACCGCTGTGCCCGCACGAACGCCATATGCTCGGCGGCGCCGATCGGCCCGACGGTCAGCCGCCCGCCCGCGGCCCCGGCGCCCCGGTGGTGCGCGGTCCGGCTCACCGGTCCGCCGTCCCCACGCCGGCGTGCTCACACGGCGCGCTGATGTGCCCCGGGTCCCGCCGGCTCCGGGCTGCTGTTCGGGCTGTTTCGCTGTAGGCCATGCCTCCAGTCAAGGTGCCACGGTGTTGCCGGCACGTATGCGGTTTTCGATACGCCGACGATATGCACCGGACCGGACCTTCACGAGGCGCCGCCGGCCTGAAGTCCGATGCCGGTGCAGGCCGGTGGGGACACCGAGGGCGCGCGTACGGCGTCGGCTTCGGCGTTGTCGTCCGGCGGCCCGTCCGGACCGGCGACTCCGGCGATCCCGTCCGGCCGCATGTCCGAACCGACGACCTCGGCGATCCCGTCCAACGGCGTGTCCGGGCGATGACTTCGCCGATCCCGTCCAACGGCCCGTTCCGGCCGATGACTTCACCGATCCCGTCCAACGGCCCGTTCCAGCCGATGACTTCGCCGAGCCCGACCAGCGGCCCGTTCCGGCCGCTGGTGCCGGTGCGCGCCGTGATCCGCGCCGGTGGATCCGGTGGCCGGCGTGGGACGGATCCGGCGGCTTCGCGCGGTGTTCACCAGCTGATTCCTGCCGCCACCGGCAGGTGGTCGCTGCCGGTGGCCGGCAGCACCCACGAACTCCGCGGCTGCACCCCGCGGACCAGGATCTGGTCGATCCGTGCCACCGGAAACGTCGCCGGCCAGCTGAAGCCGAAGCCGTCCCCGGCCGCGTCCTGGACCGAGCGCAGCCGCGAGGTGAGGCCGGCGAACGCGCGGTCGTCCGTGGTGCCGTTCAGGTCGCCGAGCAGCACCACCCGCGTCATCGGCTCGGCGGCGACGGCCTCGGCGAGCGCCTTCGCGCCGCGGTCCCGGCTGTCCGTCCAGAAGCCGTTCCGGGGAAACACACGGACGGACCCCAGGTGCGCCACATACACCGCCAGCGGACCTTGCCCGGTGGCCACCGTGGTGCGCAGCGCCCGGGCGTAGGACAGCTTGACGTCGACCGGCTTGGTGTCCGCCAGCGGCCCGTAGTCCATCTTGATGTCGACCGGCCGGGTGTCCGACAGCGGCAGCTTGCTCCACAGGCCGACCGTGCCCAGCACCGTGTGGTACGGGTACGCCTTCGCCAGAGCCTTCTCGTACACCGGCCTGGCCTGCGCGGTGATCTCCTCAAGCGCCAGCACATCCGCCTTGGAGACGGCCAGGTCACGGGCGGTGCCGGCCGGGTCGGGGTTGTCGGCGTCGACGTTGTGGCTGGCCACGGTGAGGTCGCTGCCCGGGTGGGACCGGTCGCCGAGCATCCCGCCGAAGAGGCTCAGCCACACCGTGACCGGCACCAGCAGCGCGGCCACCGCGGAGGCGGAGCGGCGCCAGAGCGCCCCGGCCAGCAGCAGCGGAACGATCAGGCCGAACCACGGCAGGAAGGTCTCCACCAGGCTGCCGAGGCCCCAGCGGTCCGTGATCTGCGCGTGCAACAGCATCAGCGGGCCCAGCAGCAGCGCCGACGCCGCGAGCACCAGGCCGCGCTTCCAGGGCCCCGGCCTGGTCGCGAAGCGAAGTGCCTGGCGGATGTGCGCGCGCCCGGTGGCGAAGCCGGTGTCACGGCGGCCGGTGCCTTCCCGTCCGGTCTCCACCGCGTCCACCCGTGTCATCGTCTGTCCTCGTTCGCCGCCGGTCACCGCTTGGTCCTCGGGTCCTGGGCGGGGGCGGCACACCTGCGCGGACAGGTGGACGAGGGCTGCGGCACACGGTGGCCGGGGGCCGCGGTGATCACTGCGGTACCGACGGTCGGGCCGACCACCACGAGCCGCCAGGACCGGCGACTCCTTGTTCGTGCCGATGGGGGTGTTCGCTTCATGCCGCCAGTCAAGGCGGCGCCGTGTTACCAGCGCGTATGCGGTTTTCGATACGCCGACGATATGCGCCGGCTCGTAGCCTTGACGGCATGCGTGTGCTGATCGTCGAGGACGAGCCATATCTGGCGGAGGCCATCCGCGACGGCCTGCGCCTGGAGGCGATCGCGGCCGACATCGCGGGTGACGGTGACACCGCTCTGGAACTGCTCGGCATCAACACCTACGACATCGCCGTCCTCGACCGCGACATCCCCGGGCCGTCCGGTGACGAGATCGCCGAACGCATCGTCGCCACCGGCAGCGGCATGCCGATCCTCATGCTCACCGCGGCCGACCGTCTCGACGACAAGGTGTCCGGGTTCGAACTCGGCGCCGACGACTACCTCACGAAACCCTTCGAACTCCAGGAGCTCGCGCTCAGGCTCAGGGCGCTCGACCGCAGACGCGCCCACAACAGGCCCCCCGTACGAGAGATCGCGGGTCTGCGCCTCGACCCGTTCCGCAGGGAGGTCTACCGGGACGGCCGCTACGTCGCGCTGACCAGGAAGCAGTTCGCCGTGCTCGAAGTCCTCGTCGCCGCCGAAGGCGGTGTCGTCAGCGCCGAAGAACTCCTGGAACGCGCGTGGGACGAGAACGCCGACCCGTTCACCAACGCCGTGCGCATCACCGTCTCGGCACTGCGCAAGCGGCTCGGCGAGCCCTGGATCATCGCCACCGTGCCGGGTGTCGGCTACCGCATCGACACACCGCCCGCGGCCGGGCACGAGGGAGGCGCGTGTGGATAGAGCGCCCGGGTTGAGCGTCCGTCTCAGACTCACCCTCAGCTACGCCGGATTCCTCATGCTGGCCGGCGTCCTGCTGCTCGCGGCCGTGTGGGTGTTCCTCCTGCGTTACGTCCCCGACCGTGCCGTGCTCATCAACCCCGATGTCAGGCCCGGAAACGGTGTGTTTCCCATCCGGTCCACCCTTCTGGCGGTTTTCGCTCCGAGGGCGGCCGCGGTGCTGGCGTTCCTGCTGGTGTTCGGCCTGCTGGGAGGGTGGGTCCTCGCGGGCCGCATGCTCGCCCCGCTGACCCGCATCACGGACGCCACCCGTACGGCCACGGACGGATCGCTGTCCCACCGCATCCGGCTACCGGGCCGCAAGGACGAGTTCCGCGAACTCGCCGACGCCTTCGACACGATGCTCGCACGGCTCGAAGCACACGTCGTCGAACAGCGGAGGTTCGCTGCCAACGCCTCGCACGAGTTGCGCACCCCGCTGGCCATCTCGAAGACGCTCATCGACCTGGCCCGCACCGACCCGCACCACGACACCGGCGAGATCATCGACCGCCTGCACGCCGTCAACACCCGAGCGATCGACCTCACCGAGGCACTGCTCCTGCTCAGCCGCGCCGACCAGCGGTCCTTCGCCCGAGAACCCGTCGACCTGTCCCTCCTGGCGGAAGAGGCCACCGAAACACTCCTGCCCCTCGCGGAGAAGCACGGCGTGAGCATCGAGACCAGCGGCGACATCACCCCCACGAGCGGATCGCCGGCGCTCCTGCTGCAACTGACCACGAACCTCGTGCACAACGCGATCGTCCACAACCTGCCCGAACAGGGCACCGTGTGGGTCCATACCGGCGTCCGCCCCAAGACCGTGGTGCTCACCGTCGAGAACACCGGCGAACTGGTCACACCTGAGCTGGCCTCGACACTCACCGAACCCTTCCAGCGCGGCACCGAGCGCATTCACACCGACCACGCGGGCGTCGGACTCGGCCTGGCCATCGTCAAGACCATCACCCAGGCGCACGACGGCACCCTCACCGTGACCCCGCGCCCCTCCGGCGGGCTCCGCATCGCCGTGGAGCTACCTGCGGCATCCCCGCGCACCGACGGGTGAGGTCACCGGTACCCGGTCGGGTCGGCCGGTTTGCCGGCGTCGTCGACCTCGACCAGGTAGCGCCAGCAGTCCGGGCGCGAGCCGTCGAGGTCGGTGAAGCCGTATTCCTGTGCGAGGTGCCCGCTGGACAGCGACTGGCCGTTCCAGCGGGCGACGCCGGCGTCGCCGGCCAGTGCCGCCACCGCGCGTCCGACGTACGCCGGGCTCTCCGAGATGCAGAAGTGCGGCACCGTGGTCAGCGCGTCGCGCCAGTTCGCCTCGGTGACGCCGAACGTGTCGAGCATCATCTCGGACCGCAGCCAGCCCGGGGTGAGCGCCACCGCCGTTCCGCCGTGCGGCCTCAGCTCGTGGGCGAGGACGAACGCCATGCGCAGCACGCTGTTCTTGACCAGATCGTAGAAGTACGAGTTGCGATAGTTCGTCGCGTTGTACGCGGCCGTGCCGTCGGTCATCTCGACCACGAGGCCGCCCGGGCGGCGCACCAGCAGCGGGAGCAGGAAGTGACTGCTGATCGCGTGGGTCTCCACGCCCAGCCGGAGCAGTCGCAGTCCGTTGTCGAGGTCGTGTTCCCACACCGGTTTCTCGAACTCGAACAGCCGCTCGCCGCCCCAGACATTGTTGACCAGCACGTCGAGCCGCCCCTGTTCGGCGTCGACGCGCTCGGCCAGCGCACGTACCTGGTCGGGCACCAGGTGGTCGGTCGGCACCGCGATGCCGGTTCCGCCCGCGGCGGTGACGCGTTCCGCGGTCTCCTCGATGGTCTCGGGCCGGTCGTACTCCGAGCGTCGTTGCGGAGTCGTACGGCCAGTGACATAGACCGTTGCACCCGCCGCGCCGAGCTGGACGGCGATGCCGCGTCCGGCGCCCCGCGTGGCCCCTGCGACCAGCGCGATCTTTCCGCGGAGGTCGGGTGTCGATGTGTCGGGCAGCAATGCCATGAAGGCCCTTTCCTATGGGGTTCTACGGGTTTCCATCGGTTTCTGTCGGTACGGCCTGGTACACGTCCGCCGTCGACGCCGACCGGTGACACGATGCTCGGCCCAAAACCCGACAGGGTATGTCGCATTTCTTTGACCGACTTACGGACGCCACCGAAACGGCCGAGCCGCAGCGGACGCCGCACCGGCCAGTTCGACGCAGCCGACGCGACGGTGGCGTACCGGCGGCAAGACCGGCAGCCGCCATGATTCAGGCGCGGTCTTCGGGTGCGACGTAGTCGAAGGTCGGGCCGGCGGCGAAGCCGTCGTCGTCCTGGATCGCCATCAGGCTCTGCGCCTGTCCCTTGACCGCGTACATCGTGCCCACCGACATTCCCAGCATCGCCGGGTTGCCGTTGAATGCCTGCTCCAGCTGTTGCAGCATCTTGCAGTACGTCCGGTTGAACGCTTCCCGCGCCGTACGCACCGCGCTGCCCTCGGGGTGGTCCTCCAGCCGCGGGTTGGGCCGCAGGGGGCGGATCCCGGCGGGGTCCACGGTCACCGGCTCCCCGGTGGGGCCGGACTTCGGCGTGTCACCGGGCTGGTAGCGCCGGCCCAGCGCGAGTTCCTGGAACCGGTAGTAGTGGGAGACCGCCTTGGTCTCGGGGTGGAACACGTCGATGTCCCCGTCCCAGACGTCGGCGCGGGCCGCGCCCTCACCCTGCTCGACGATCTCCTCCAGCGCCGCGAGCGCCGAACTGAGGTCGGTGACCGGCCTGAGGTGCCCCGCCGTGTGGGCGAACGGGCCGCCGGCGACCTGACGGGCGGGGTCCCCGGTGAAGACCTTGTCCTCACCCAGTTCGGCGCACAGGCGCCACAGGCCCTTCTCGATCGCGTCGTAGAACTGGCCGATGGTCTCGTAGTTGTCGCCCTGGGCCAGGTCTCCCGGGTGCGCCGGCTGTTCGATACGGAGGAACATCCCAAGGGCCTCCTGCCCGAACGGCAGAAGGGACAGCTCGATGGACGGGTCGGCGTGCGGCATGGTCCGCGGGTGGGGAGGCAGCATGTGCGGCGCGTCCAGACGTGGCCGGCCGCCGACCGCGTTGAGCAGGTTCGCGGCCAGGGCGAGGTGGATCATCTCCTCGACGAAGACACCGCCGATCAGCTGTGCGGCCTCTGCGTTCCGCTCGGGGTCCAGGGAGTAGAGGGCCGTGAGGTAGGGCGGCAGCGTGGAGTGTTCGACTTCGATGGCCCACTGCAGGTGCCTGCGCAGATCCTCCAGCGTCGCGATGCCTGTCGTCGAAGCGGTGTCGAATGAGTCGGACTGGTCCTGAAGCATGGCTCGGGGGCTCGCTTTCGGTGTCGTAGGCGCAGGGGCGGCACACCTGCGGCAGCCAACGGCAGAACGCCGACGTCGTTTCGTGGGTGACGAAGGCGTTCGTCCGCCGCCGAAAGGTCGGGCACGCCCCTTGGAGTCACCTCTCTGACAGGGCGGTCGCGACATCTGTGACACACCGACCGGGGAACCGTCCCCGACACGGCGACGGTGCCGGGGCAGCGGTCCGGATCCGCGTCGACCACCCACCGTGCCCCGCCTGTCTCCTGACCGCCCGCGACTCACACCGTGTGCGATAGTGTTTCGACCGTCGGCCGGCGGGGCCACACCACGCTTTCCACGATCTTGCCCCGGCAGGACGCGTGCCGACCCGCCGGCCTCATGTCCCTACTCTGCGGAGGCAGCGTGCCCGCTTCCGGCTCGGCCTCGGCGATCATGTCGCCCGGGGAGTCATCCATGAAAGTGACCGCCCCGCGCAGTCGGTTCATGATTTCTGTGGCGAGCGCGAAGCACAGGTCAAGCCGCGAGGCGCGAAGGTGGAAGAGCAGATCGCCGGGGGTGGCGACGGCCCGGTGCACCGGACCGTTCAGCTGGGCTCTGCGGGCGTTTCCGCTTGGATACCCGCGAGCAGACCGGTGGTCTGGCCCACCTCGATGAGGTAGCCGTCGGGGTCGCGAAGGTAGCAACGCAGCTCGGATCCGCGGTCGACGGGCTCGGTGAGGAAGTCGGCCCCCTTAGCGACGGCATGCGCGCGGAAAGCTGCCATGTCGGCCACCCGCACATTGAGGAATCCTGACACGCGCTCACCGCTTCGGGGCGGCTCCAGTGTGATCCCCGGTTTGTCGGGGGTGGGCCCGCCTCCGGGGTTCATGATGATCCAGCTGTTGGCGACCTTGACCATCGCCGGATTCTCCTCCATCACGACCTCGCCGCCGAAGACATCGGCGTAGAAGCGCCGGGACACGGCGACATCGCGCACCGTCAGGAAATGCGTGAGGAGGAGGCCGTGTTGCGGTGCGGGCAGGTCGCCGTGAGGTGTCATCGTCCGTCATCCCTTCATGAGCCCGAGCTGTCGTGGGTCAGGTCAGACGTTTCCCGGCCCACCGCGCTCACGCGGGTCGGGCGGTCACACCCGCGTGGAGCCGTGAGGTCTGACCGGACAGGTACCCGATCTGTGACAGCGGCGGTCGTCCATGACGATGGACCGAGGAACCACCGGTTGCGCACGGACGGGTGTCCGCGGCGGTGATGACCGGGTCGTCTCACGGGCGTGGGGCGGCCTCAGCGGAGAGGACGGTCATGGCCGGGGCGCGCCGGCCGGAGCCATGACGCACACGGTGGGCCACCGTGGCAAAGTGAAGCCGGGACAAGGTCCGCTCGCGGAAAGCGGCGCCGCGTACGGCACCGCACGCACCGAGCCTCCCGCCAGATGTCAGAGCCCGAGGTGATCTGGGCACGCTCCTTCGGCTTGCCCTGTGGGCGGGCCGAAGGAGAGCGGGATCAGATGAGTTCCAGTCCGCCGTCGACGGTGATCACCTGACCGGTCGCATGGCGTCCGGCCGGGTCGGCCATCCGGAGGATCCAGTGGGCCATCTCGTCCGCGGTGGCGATGTGGTGGGTGGGGATGCGGTCGCGTTCATAGGCGTACATGTCGTTGGCGGCCTCGGGGCTGAGACCGGCGTGCAGCATGACGTCGGTGCGGGTGGGGCCGGGGGCTACGGAGTTGACGCGAACGCCTTCGCCTGCGAGTTCCAGGGCCCAGCTCCGCGTCATCTGTTCGATGGCCGCCTTGGTGGCCGAATAGTGCGCACCGCCCGCCATGGGACGGTGCCCGTAGGTGCTGGAGACATTGACGATCGTTCCGGAGGTCTTCCGCAGGTGTGGCAGGGCCTCATGGGCCAGAAGGCTGGGCGCGACGACGTTGAGCGCGAGCAGATTGACGATCGTCTGCTTGTCGGTCTCCGCCAGGGGCATGACGGCCGTCGCGCCCGCGTTGTTGATGAGATGGTCGAGGCGTCCCCACCGTTCCACAGCGGTGTTCACAACCTTGGCGGGTGCTCCGTCGCCACAGATGTCGATCGCCAGGACGTCGATGCCGGTGTGGGCCGCGGCGGTCTCCTTCAGCGGCTCCTCGCGGCGGCCCACGCCGAGCACATGCGCGCCCGCCTCGGCGAAGGCGACGGCCGTGGCCCGGCCGATACCGGTCCCGGCGCCGGTGACGATCACAACATGGTCAAAGAAGGCCCGGGCGGGGGAGTTCGCGGACATCAAGGGCTCCTTGTTCGATGTTCGTTGTACATAGAACAATATGGGCTGGCTCCGCGCTCTCGTCAAATGCGGAAGCAACACACCGAACACACCCCGCCCCACGGGATTCAGATGTGTTCGCGGCGGGCCCTCACCGTGTCACAGCCGTGCCATCACTACGACACGCCCGACACCGGCCGAGGCGGCCGTCGCACAGGGGGCGTCGAGCAGTGACGGTCACACCTGGTCGTCACGCTCGGTGACATGGTCTCCGATGTTGTCGGTGACGGCGGCGGACAGCAGCGCGGGCAAGAGGCCGGGGAAACGGGCCTCAAGGGCGTCACGCCGCAGCTTCACATAGCAGCGGGTGCCCTCCTGGCGGGTCTGCGTGACGCCCGCCTCGCGCAGCATCTTGAGATGGTGGCTGAGCGTGGACTTGGCGACGGGAGCGTGGAACTGCCCCCATCCCCGTTCGGCACCGTCGGACAGGATCCGGACGATCCCCAGCCGTGTCGGATCGCTCAACACGCCCAGCAGGCGCGGCAGGACGATCTCGCTGGCGGCGGGTGATCCATGATCCGGCATGGCGCCCATGCTACCGAACGTTCGGCATGTATCGAACACGCTGCGGCGCGGCGGGCGGGCGGGCGGCTGCGGCCAACCGGGCAGGGGCATGTCCGCAACCCGCCCCGCACGCTCGCCGAGCCGACGGGCCCCGTCCGTCTCACCGTCTCCTCTCACGCGGCGTGCCGGGCGGGCTGGCGAGCCGGGCCAGGTGATGGACCGTACGACGGCGGCAAGCGGTGAACACGGCCCTCGGGGACGAGAAGCCGCACGAGGCCGGCCAGGTCCCCGGTACCGGCCGCGGTGCGGAACGCGGTGACGAGACGACGGTGCGACTCGGCGGACACCGGCCGCTCACGGTCACCGTCGAGTCGTGCCTGCGCGCGGTGGACCACCACCCGGGCGTTCGGGGCGCTGATCCGAAGCAACTCCGCGAGGTCGGCGTAGGCGTAGCCGAACCCCTTCCGCAGCACATACGCGGCCAGTCGATCCGGCGTCAGCCGCGCCATGAGCAGGGCCAGGGCCGACTCGACCGCCACGGCCTGCTCGGCACTCAGCTCGGGATCCCGGGTGGACCCGTCGCCGATGTCGGCCAACCACGAGCCGGCCGGGGTCTCCAGGCGGTGCCGCCCCGACTGGATGACGTTGATCGCCAGACGGGTCGTGGCCGTGGTCAGGAACGCGGCCGGATTCCTGATCGGTGCGCGGTGGGTGAGCTGCCAGCGCAGCCACACCTCCTGTACGACGTCTTCGGCTCCCGAGGCGTCGCCGAGAATCCGGTGGGCGATGCGGAACAGCCGTGACCGCTGGGCCAGGAAAACGTCGAGGGCGAGATCCAGGTCGTCCTCGTCCGGCCGGGCGGCCGGGGGTTCGGCCGGTGTCGTGGTCTCCGGGCTGGGCGCGGACATCGGGGACTCCTCTTTCGTGGACGGACGCCCCTCAAGGGCGATGGCTCCACCCTCCGTCCGCGGCACCGCCCGTCGCGCCCTTGGTGTCCGTGGTCGAGTCCGTGGGGACCCAGGGGTCCCTGGGTTCCGGAGTCCCGGGGCCCCGGGGTCCCGCACCGTCCTCAGCCGGCTCGCACCGTGCCCTCCTTCCTGGAGTCCACGGCCCCGGTGCCCGCGAGCGCACCCGGCAGCGCGCGACGCGAGTTGATCCCGAGCTTCGTGTACACCTTCCGCAGGTGCCACTCCACGGTGTGGGGGCTGATGAACAGCTCCGCGCCGATCCTCGCGTTCGTCATGCCGTCGGCGGCGAGCGTCGCCACCTGCGACTCCTGCGGGGTGAGGGCGCTCGCCCGCTTGTCCTCCCGCGCCCTGACGTGCTCGCCGGTGGCCAGCAGCTCGCGGCGGGCCCGCTCGGCGAACGCGTGCGCCCGCATCGTGTCGAACATCTCGTGAGCCGTGCGAAGGTGCTCCCGGGCCAGCGACCGGCGCTGGCTGCGGCGCAGCCACTCGCCGTACAGCAGGTGGGTGCGTGCCACCTCCACGATCACACCGCCGCGGCCGAACTCCTCGATCGCCGTCCGGTACAGACGGTCGGCCTCGTCACCGTCGGCGAGGAGGGCCTGGCTGCGGGCGCAGGCGCCGCGGGCCCAGCCGGAATCGGCGGCCCGGGTGAGTTCGACGAGCCGGGCCAGCGAGGCACGGGCCTGGGCGAACTCACCGCACCGGGTGGCGGCCTCGACGTGTTCGACCAGGGACAGTCCGGTGAAGTTGAACCCGTCGTGCTCGATGCCCGAGCGAGCGGCCACCAGGGCCTCCTCGTAGCGCGCCAGGCCGTTGAACAGCACCCCTTGGATGTAGCCCATGGCACCCAGCAGGGACACCTCGCCTCGTTGGTCGGCCCTCCGCCTGGCTTCCTCGATGATTCCGTCGGCGACGTCCGCCTCCCCTCGCCAGGCGGCCAGGACGAGCGACGCGTACGTGTGCGGAGCGTGGCCGGTCGCGGCGGCGAGCGCGTCGGCTTCGTCGATCATCCTGGCGGCCTCGGCGAAGTCGCCGTAGTGGATGTGCACCCCGCCGGCGTAGACGAGGGCGGGTGGCAGCGCGCCGAGCGCTCCGATGTCACGGGCCAGACGCACCGCGCGACTCGACAGCGTGTCCCACGTGTGCAGGTCCCAGGCGTAGTGGATGAACGCCTCCAGCGCGACCGGGGCCAGCAGAAGCCAGCGCATGGTGGACTCCCGGGTGCCCAGCTCCTCGTGCGTGAGCAGGTCCAGCGCGCCGCGCAGTGCCGGGACACCGGTCTCGCAGCCGTCCGCGAGGAGCGCGGCCACACCGTCCAGGAGGCGGTCGGCGGCCTTGGAGCCCGAGGGGGGCGCCCCGGACCCGCGGGCCGCGATCGCGGCGGCGCGGGCACCTGTGGGACCGTGCACCCGGCCCGCGAAGATGGTCGCGCTGATCGCCTCCAGATATGTCTCCCGCGCCAGTGGCGATCCGGCGGCGGTGAACTGTGCGGCGGCCCCGAGGAGCAGGGGTGCCGCCTCGTCGCTGCGGCTGCGGGCGAAGAGGATCCTGGCCCGCAGCCGCGCCAGGCGGGCGCGGTCCAGGGCGCTCAGGGGGGACAGTTCGGCCACCGTCGCAAGCTCCGTGGCCCGGTCGGGTGCGGCGGCCGAGAAGTGCGCCTCGGCGGCGGCGAGAGCCCGGCGCCCCCGCGACCACCGGTCCGGCGTCACCTCGGCCGCGCGTTCCAGCAGTACCGCCTCGGCCGCGATGCCGCCGCGCTGCCGCGCGCGGTCGGCGGCCTGCTCCAGCCCCGCGGCGACCTCCTCGTCCGGTCCGTCGGCGGCCTGCGCGGCGTGCCAGGCGCGCCGGTCGGGGTCCAGCACCGGGTCCGTGGCCTCGGCCAGCGCCCGGTGCACCGCTCGGCGCTCTTCGGGCTGGGCTCCGTGGTAGACCGCCGAACGGACCAGCGGATGCCGGAACCGAACGGATTCACCGAATTCGATCAGGCCGGCCGCCTTGGCCGGTGCGGCATAAGGAGTGATCTTGAGGGAGGCGGCGGCGCGGACCAACAGGCGTGCGTCACCGACCGGTTCGGCCGCGGCGATCAGCAGCAGTGTGCGGGTCGCCGCCGGCAGCGACCCGAGCCGGCTGGCGAAGTCCCGTTCGATGCGGCTCGCGACCGGCCCCTGGATGCTCGGATGACTCGACGAGTCCAGGCCGTAGGCCAGTTCGGCGGCGCTGCGACCGCGGGAGAATTCGAGCAGCGCGAGTGGGTTGCCGTGCATCTCGGCCACGAACCGCTCACGGACCCGCTTCTCCAACCGCCCGCCGACGGCGGCCTCCAGGAGTTCTCCCGCCGAGGCGGTGTCGAGGCCGTCGATCCGCAGCGCCGGCAGTCCGGAGAGTGCGGCCTGCCCTTCGGGGTCGCGCACCGCGAACGTCATCGCGACCGCCTCGGCGAGCAGTCTCCTGGCCACGAACTCCAGGGTCTGCAAGGACACCTGGTCCAGCCACTGGGCGTCGTCGACCAGCACGAGCACCGGTCGGGTCTCCGAGGCCCGGGCGAGCAAGGTGAGCACGGCGAGGCCGACCAGGAACCGGTCGGGCGGGTCTCCTGCCGCCATCCCGAACGCGACACGGAGGGCATCGCGCTGGGGTTCCGGCAGTTCCTCGACCTCGTCCAGGAACGGCGCGCACAGTTGGTGCAGGCTCGCGTAGGGCAGCTCCATGTCTGCCTCGATGCCGTGCGCCCACGTCACCCTCACCCGTGACGCCCGCGCGGCCACGTACTCCAGAAGCACCGACTTCCCGATGCCGGCTTCGCCACGGAGCACCAGTACTCGGGACCCGCCTTCGCGCAGGCCGGCCAGCAGGTCGTCGAGCGCCGCGCATTCGCGATGCCGGCCGACCAGGTCCGGAAGCGGGCTGGCGATCATGCGACGTGGCTCCTTCACGGAATCCGGGGACGAAAAGCTCTCACAACGGTTGTCGGAACGATCCTTGCCACGATACCCGGGTCGGCGCCCACACCTTGTGTCAAGATGTTGTGACGGACTCCACGTCAGGAAATGCTCCGAGGTTGTCACATACGGGCCCGCTGTCCGGTCGACCACCGCCAATGATCTCGCCCGTCCGCCGTCGCAGGAGGTCCCATGTCTTCGCTCGGACACCAGCTCGCCACGTCCGTCCTCGTGGTGGGGGCCGGTGGGAGGCCGCCGAGCGGCCGTCGAGGTCGCCGAGGCCGGTGTCGCGGTCATCGCGCCGGGCAGTCGCACGGCCGACGATGTCCCGACGAAGGAAACCGGCCCAAGTCGGCATCCGCGCTTCCACGAGCACATCCCGCACGTCCTGCCGATCCGCCCGGAGCTGAAGGACCACTTCGAAGCCGAGCCCGCACAGCGTGACGGCATAACCGGCTTCAACGGGCCGCTCCAGGCCGGCTACTTCATACTCGCCGTCCGCGCCTTCGGCCTGGCCGCCGGACCGATGGCCGGCTTCGACCCGGCCGGGATCGACAAGGAGTTCTTCACGGACAACGACTGGCACTCCATCCTCGTCGTCACCATCGGCCACCCGGCGGGGGCCCCGCAGTTCGACCGCATGCCGCGTCTGGCCCACGAGCACGCCCTCGACTGGACCTGATCCGCACGGCACATCCAGGGCCCCGGCACCTCGGTGCGCGCCCTTCGCCGAACGTGCCGACCGCCCGCGCCGCACGCTCACGGGCCGTCCGGGACGGGCGTTCCCTGGGTGATCGGCAGCAGGGACAGCAGCCGGAGGCCGGTGTGGCTCTCGGTGCCGGGTGTCGCGGTGTAGACCACGAGCCGCTGGGACTGGTCGGGGTCGACCAGCGTCTGGCAGTGCAGTTCCAGCGTCCCGATCTGCGGGTGCCGGAACCGTTTGGGAGCGCAGTGGGGCCCCAGCGCGGGGCGCTCCCGCCAGATGCCGGCGAACTCGGGGCTCTCCCTGTTCAGGGCGTCCACCAGTTCGGCAGCACGCGAGTCGCCGCCGTCGCGGGTGTAGGCGCCGTGGAGGTCCGCCACCATCAGCCGACTCTGCTCGGCGTGGTCGTCCTCGGGGTGGACCAGGCGGGTGTCCGGGTCGGTGAACCAGCGGTAATGGGCGCTGCGCGCCAGTCCGGTGTGTGCCGTCTGGTCACCCAGCAGCGCCACCGCCGGGCGTGTCTGCTTCAGTGTCTCGCCCAGGTGGTTCATCACCTGGGCGGGGGTGTCCGCAAGCCGGTCCAGGATGCGCATCATCCCCGGATTGATGTGGTCGCCGCGCCGCGCGCGGCGCGGCAGGGCGTGACCGGCGAGCTGGAAGAGAAGGTCACGCTCCTCCAGTGTCAGGTGCAGTCCGCGGGCCATCGCGGCGAGCATCTGTTCCGAGGGGTGGGGGCCTCGCGGCTGCTCAAGCCGGCTGTAGTAGTCCACCGACATGTCGCAGAGCGCCGCGACCTCCTCGCGGCGCAGCCCCCCGGTACGCCTGCGTCGGCCGCGGGGCAACCCGACGTCCTCCGGCTGAAGGGCCTCGCGGCGCGCCCGCAGGAACGCTGCCAGTGCCGCCCGGTCCGCCATGGTCGTCCTCTCTCCCGGGACCGTGCCGTCCCCCGGGTGGGGCTCGGGGGACGCTTGCGCCCGGCCGCGTCGTCACTCGGCTCGTCGACGTTGTCAACAGTGCGGCCCGGGCGCCTCATTCCCCGCACCAGTGTGCAGCACCGGTCCGTCGCGGGGCGAGGGAGAGCATCCTTGACAGTGTTGTTCCTCAGCACACCGTTGGACTTCGGCTCGGCCGCACCCGGTCGCCCGCCGACGGCTCGCGCGGGCCTTCCTCGCGGGCGGCCCGGTCGGGCGGCCTCGCGCCCCTGGAGAGGGTGCTCGCCGCTACGGCCTCGGCCGGGCGCGGTGTTGTTATGCTCCCCACGTGCGGGGGTCAGGGTGAGCGGGGGCGGTCCACAGCGGCTGCGGGGTCGGCGCCGCGAGTGTGACGCGCTCGAAGAACTGGTCGCGCAGGTGGAGGCCGGACGCAGCGCCGTGCTGGTGCTGCGCGGTGACGCCGGAATCGGAAAGTCCGCTCTGCTGGATCACCTGGCGGAACGCGCCGCGGGGCACCGCGTCGCCCGTGCGGCGGGTGCCGAGTCGGAGATGGAGCTCCCGTTCGCGGGACTGCATCAGTTGTGCGCCCCGTTCCTCTCACGCGCCGACTCCCTTCCGCCTCCGCAGAGACAGGCGCTGTCCACGGCGTTCGGGGTGAGCACCGGGCCGCCTCCCGACCGGTTCCTGGTCGGTCTGGCCGTGCTCGGACTGCTGACCGACGTGGCCGCCGAGCAGCCGCTGTTCTGCCTCGTCGACGACGCGCAGTGGCTCGACCGGGTCTCCGCGCAGACGCTGGCGTTCGTGGCGCGCCGTATGCTCGCCGAACCGCTGGCGCTGGTCTTCGCCTCCCGTGAGCAACGGGGACGCGACGAGCTGGCCGGGCTGTGGCAGCCTCCCGGCCGTCACGATACCCCGGCATGCCAGGTCCGTGCGTCGGTCGCACAGTCGCGGCCGGCCTCGTCGTACGGGCGGGGCGAGCGGAGGCGACACCGTTCGGCACCCGCGTAGCGGCCGGGGCGTGAGGGGCCGAAGGCCGCCGCTACGGACCGGTGTGACGATGCGGCGACGCGGCGGTGGTCAGGCCACGGATCCCACGACGACCGCCGTGCACACGAACGTCACCACGGCGATCGCCGCCATGGCGATCAGTGTCCCCCGCAGCCATCGGCCGAACCGGACGTCGTGCGCCGCCTCGGCGGCGCCGACGCTGTCGGCGATGTGCTTCGTCACCATGCGGGCCACGTACTTCTGCTCATCGAGGTACCACAGCTCGATGTTCCTCTTCTGCCGGTGGGTCAGCCCGTCCGTCGTGGCGATGAAGGCGGCCACGCGCCGGCGGGCGGCACTGAGATGAGCCTCCCGGTACAGAAGGGCCTCTATCTCGACCAGCCCACGAGCGGCTTGTTTGGCCGTGTTCACGATGCGCTCCCAGTATCGATGGCCCGCGCCCGGAACATGGGCCGGGCGCGGGGGAGTTCGTGCGATGACGCGTGCACCGCGCGATGGACCGCGGCGCCGGCCGAGACATGGGTCGGCGACACGGCGAGCGTAGGGGCGACGCCACCCGGGAGGCCGGCGGCGCCCCACCGGCCGCTCAGCCGGTCGCCCGCGCCGCCTCGTCGATCAGGCGCGCGACGTCGCCGGGACGCGAGACGCCGACCGCGTGGGAGGCGGAAACGGTCACCACCGTGGCCTTCGCGCGCTCGGCCATGAAGGTCTGCGCCCGCGCCGGGATGTTCCGGTCCTCGGTGGCCACGAGAACCCAGGACGGTATGTCCTTCCACGCCGGGGCCAAGGCACCCTCCGCCAGCGCGGCATCGGTCACGGGTCGCTGGGTGGCGGCCATGACCGCCGCGGTCTCCTCCGGGACATCGGCGGCGAACTGCTGGTGGAACGTGCTCTGCTCGATGTAGAGGTCCGCGACCCGGCTCCCGTCGGGCAGGGTGACCGGCACCGGGTGCAGCGTCTGCCCGAGGGTGCTGCCCGGGAACGTGCCGGAGAGGGTGACCGCGCTTTCGCCTTCGTCCGGCAGGAAGGCCGCGACGAAGACGAGTGCCCTGACGTGGTCGAGTCCGCTCGCGGCGTTGCTGATGACCGAGCCGCCGTAGGAGTGGCCGGCGAGGACCACGGGGCCGTCGATGGAGGCGACGAGTTGTCTGACGTACTCGCTGTCCGGGCCAGGCCGCGCAGCGGATTGCTCGCGGCCACCACCGGGTAGCCGTGGGACCGGAGCTTGTCGACGACGCCGTTCCAGCTGGAGGAGTCGGCGAACGCGCCGTGGACGAGGACGATGGTCGGCTTCTTTGCGGTCATGGGAGTTGCCCTTCGAATTGCCGGTGACATACGCGCGTCATCGGGCGTACGGCTGTGCTGGATCGCGGGGCTTCTCCCTCTTGGCGTGGGCGGACGGACCGTATTCCGCATTCCACCGGATGTCACGGCTCCCGTCCGCCGGGCGTCACTGCCGGCACGCCATGGATTCTTCGCGGAATCGCCTCGCGCGAGGGATCAGTCGGTGCCGAGGGCCTTGCGCAGGACGTGGATGGCCTGCTCGATCGCCGCGGTGGATGCCTGGGTGCCGCGAACCGGGTTCAGCATCATGAAGTCGTGCAGGCTGGCGTTGTACCGGACGCTCGTGGTCGGCACGCCGGCCTGGATCAACTTGCGGGCGTACGCTTCGCCCTCGTCGCGCAGTACGTCGTTCTCGTCGACCGCGACGAAGGCCGGCGGCAGCCCCTGGAGGTCTTCCAGGGTCGCGCGCAGCGGGGAGGCCGTGATCTGGTTCCGCTCGGCCGGGTCGGAGGTGTAGGCGTTCCAGAACCACTCCATGGCCTTCGCGGTCAGGTGCGGTCCATGGGCGAAGGTCCGGTAGCTCTCGGTGTCCTGCCCGGCGTCGGTGACGGGGTAGTACAGCGACTGATGCAGGAAGGTCACGTCCCCGCGCTGCTTGGCCATGTGGGTGAGGGCGGCGCTCATGTTGCCCCCGACGGAGTCACCGGCGACGACCAGACGGGAGCCGTCCAGACCCTCTTCGGAACCCTTGGTGGTGACCCACTGGGCGGTGGCGTACGCCTGCTCGATGGCGACGGGGTACTTCGCCTCCGGGGAGCGGTCGTACTCGACGAAGACCAGGGCCGCCTTCGCGCCCACGGCCAGTTCACGCACCAGTCGGTCGTGGGTGCCGGCGTTGCCGAGGATCCAGCCGCCGCCGTGCACGTAGAGGATCACGGGCAGGACACCGGTGCTGCCGACGGGCTTGACGATGCGCACCCGCACGTCGCCGACCCGGGCGGGGACGGTGATCCACTTCTCGTCCACGTCGGGCTTCTCGATCGGTCCGGACTGAACGTCGTCGAGCAGCTTGCGGGCACCCTCGACACCGAGTTCGTACAGCAGTGGCGGCTTGGCCGTCGCGTCGGCGAGTTCCTGCGCGGCGGGTTCGAGAACGACGTCGCTCACGGCATGCTCCTTGAGAGGTGGTGGGTTTGTGGAGGCTTTCCACCTCATGAGACCGGGCCGGGAGCCAATGTGTGACGCGCCGGGGAAAACGGCGCGGACATCACTCACCTATGGCTTTGGGGTTCGACCGCGCCCCGAAGTCGAAGGGGCGCGGGGAACTGCGCGACCAGCCACGACGGTGCCGCAGACGACCGACGGCACAGCGCGGCATGTCCAGCGGAGCGCTCAGTCGGTGGCCGGCCGGGTGGGGTCGGTGGGCCTCGGCAGCAGGAAGCCGTCGACGTACAGATCGACATGCTCGTTGTAGAACGCGGTCAGCCCGGCGATGCGGTTGGCGTGGATGGTCGGGAAGTCGTACATCCAGGCGATGTCCTCGTGGGAGGCGGTGTCGCTGTCGAACGACCAGTAGCCGCTCGTCGTCCCCTTGTACGGGCATCGGGTCACCGTGTCCGAGTGCCGCAGCCGGGTCCAGTCGATGTGCGTGCGGTCGAGGTAGTAGCGGGTCGGCAGGCCGGTCTCGAACAGCTTCACGCAATCGGGGGCGTCGGCCAGCACGACCCCGTCCACCTCGACCCGGACGCTGCTGCTGGAACGCAGCGCGTCCACACGGGAGTAGGGGCTCCGGGGATGGACGAAGACCGGCTCGTCCTCCTCGAACCAGGAGTCAAGCGCCTCCCACTCGAAACGCACGGTGTCACGCAGCGGCGCGGGGGCGCCCTCCCCCCAGACCCACGCCGCCCCGGCGCGGACCTCCGGACCGACTTGCAGGGTGTGACGGTGCGCGGGGCCGGCACCGAGTTGCTCGGTGTGCTTGTCGTCGTGGAGCACGCCGTCCACCAGGTCCTCGACCGGGATGCTGAACTGGGGGTACGCCTGCCATTCCCACACGTACAGCGCGCGGCGGGTGTCGAAGGCGACACGGCCTCCGATCATTCCCCGGATGCGGCGGGGAACGGGCTCGACATGCCCGATCGGGACGATGAGACTCGGGTGCAGGACACTTTCGGTCGCCATGGTGATCACCTTGTGTTCGCTGATGGTGCGCTTGCCGTGCCCGGTGTCCGCGGCCCCGGGACGACCGCGCCGACTCGGGCCGACGGCCCTCACCTGATCGTTCGATGCTATCGGCTGTGCCCGGCGGCCCCCGGGGTGCGGGACGCGAACACAGGGTGTCGTCACACGGTGTTCCACGTCGCCGTCTCGCGCCGATCCGGACCGGTGGCCCGGTCCGCCGGGCGTGCATCGATGACCAACGATGTCACACATCCCGGAGGCTCCCGGTCAGTGAGCTGTAACTGTCCCGCACCTGAGGAGATCCATCGTGGACGCGCGCATCAACTACTTCGGCAACGCCCTTGCCGGCAAGGTCATGAAGCACCTGAACTCGGCCGGCGCGGCGGTGCAGGGGGCCCTCCCGGTCGCCACGCAGGAGTTGGTGAAGATCCGCGCCAGCCAGATCAACGGCTGCGGGTTCTGCACGGACATGCATATCAAAGACGCCGTCGCCGCGGGTGAGGAACAGCAGCGTCTGAACCTGGTGGCCGTGTGGCGCGAGGCCACGGTGTTCACCGACGCCGAGCGTGCGGCGCTGGAGCTGGCCGAGCAGGGCACGCGCATCGCTGACGGCGCGGGCGGCGTGTCGGACGAGGTGTGGGCGGACGCCGCGAAGCACTACGACGAGGACCAGCTCGCCGCGCTGATCTCGCTGATCGCCGTCATCAACGCCTACAACCGCATCAACGTCATCAACCGGCAGCCCGCCGGCGGCTACAAGCCCGGCATGTTCGGCTGAGTCAGCCGCTTCGGCCCGGCCGGACACGGCCCGCCCCCCGCCTGGTCGCCCCGACCCTCGGTCAGGCGGGGGACGGGGCCCGGGCCCCGCCGGTGGACCGGTGGCCGCCCGGCCGCATCCCCCGCGGAACCGCCGTCCTCCACGCGACCCCGCGTTCCCGGCGAACCGTGGCCGGCTCCACGGGCAACGGTGGGTTCCGGATCCGCCATCGCGGGCCGTGAGGCACCTCTCGCCGAGTTGCCCGCCGTCGCCCTCGACCGCCTGCCCGCCGTCGGTGCGTCGATCGCCTTCGGCACGCTGCGGCAGACCGCCGCGGCCTCTCCTGCGCCGCACGGGCGGACACACGGCCGACTGATGGAGCCGCCGCTGGTGTCCCGCTTCACCCGTCACCAGCCCGTCGAATGACACCCGGCCGGGACCCCGGCCCTCTCACCGGCGAAAGCCCACCGGTCTCGCTTTCGAGCAGAGGGCACAGCCGGCGCACGCTCCGCAGGAGGAGCGTGCCGCGTTCTCCGGCACACGACGCGTACTGCGTCAAGCACGACGTGTACTCGTGGAGCTTCGTAGCGCAGGGGCGCAAGCCGCCGACAGGCGGGGCCCCGCGCCCGTGACAGCGGCCGTCGCCGGGGTGTCACGGGCGCGGGGCCCCGCCGCGAGGGTCAGGCGGTGGGCCGTGGGGCGCGCAGGTGGGCGCGCTCCTTCAGCTCCTCCTCGTCGACCAGTTCGAGCATGGGCTTGCCCGGGGCGCACATCATGGTGACGACGAACTCGGTCCTCTCGTCGGAGAGGGCGTTGCCGTCCTGGTAGTGGATGGCGTCGCCGCCCGGCTCCCAGAAGGTGCCGCCGGCCTCGACGACGCGCTCGGGCTCGCCCTCCAGCTCGAAGCGGACCGCGCCCTTGATGACGTAGCCGAACGCCGGGCCGGAGTGGCGGTGCGGTGGGGTGCCCGGGTCGCCGGGCTCCCACTCGACGTGGATGGTCATCGCCGAGGCACCCTCGGGAATGGTGATCGGGGAGGCGTCCTGAAGCATCTTCGCCGCTCGGGTCCAGCTCGGCCCGTCCTCGCCGCCGTTTCCGTGACCGTGGCCGTGGTGGGCGTGCTGTGAATTCTCCGACACTGAGTCGCACCTTCCGTGTTCCACCGTGCCCGGGCGGCACATCGTCCGCCGTCACGGTGGTCATGTCCGGTCGTCAAGACCGCTCGCCCTCCTGACCGGGTGTCCGGCGGATCTGTGACAAGGGGCGGCGCCGACCGTGGTACCGCGCCCGGGAGCCCGGCGCGGTGTCACAAGAACCGGACCCGTCCTGTCCAGGTGTGTTGAGCACGGTCGGCGCACCGCGTCCGCCACCGTCTCCGACGGATACCCGGCGGGGCCATCGGCCCCCGGCGGGGCGACGCGTCGTCGCTCGTGCTTCCCCACCCCTCGTCCCGCGACACCCACCGTGTCCGCGGCCGGCGTCGCCGACACCCACGCCGTGACAGGAAGGCTGCCATGAGTGAACCGTCCCGGCCCACTGAGACCCCCGTGATCAGTGAGCTGGACCGGCTACCCGACCGTGACCGCGAGGAGACCGCCGAACGGCGGGCCTGTCCCGACGCTGTGGCGCGGAACGCCGGGCCGGCCGGCGGGTGTCACCGGCTGCGCGGAGGGGTCAGCGCACCGAGCTTGACGTTCTTGTCGCCGGTGGCGGCGTTGCTGATCACCGAGCCGCCGTAGGAGTGACCGGCCAGGACGACGGGACCGTCGATGCCGGCCAGGACGTCCTTGAGGTAGGCGCAGTCGCCGCTCAGGGAGCGCAGCGGGTTGGCTGCGGCGACCACCGGATAACCGTGGGCACGCGCGCAAGCAAGCAAGCAAGCAAGCAAGCAACGCTGTCACACGCGCGGCCCGCGTGCTGTCTTGCTGGATATGCGCCCTGTCATCACGAGAGCACCGACCGCCCGGCCGGAAGGGGACTCCTACGCCGTCACGGCGGAGTTCTACGACATCCTCCAGGCCGACGAGGACGAGACGCGCGTCCGTCACCTCTAGGGCCGGGAGGTCGCGAAGGCCCGTCTCGGGGTGCTGGACATCGGTGCCGGTACCGGACGGGTCACGCTGATGAGCCTGGCCGAGTCCCGGGCCGACGTGCACGCCGTCGAGCCCGCACGGGCCATGCGCACGTCCTTGATGACCCGTCTCGCCGCCCTGCCCGCGCCGCTGCGCAAGCGGGTGACCGTGCACCCGCACGCCCTGGACGAGACGGCGCTGTACGCGGTCGCGGACGTGGCCGTCTGCCACAACACGGTCGCCTGTCTCTCGCCGGCCGCGCGGCACGCGGTCTGGCCCGCGATCGGCGCGGCCCTCGCCCCCGGCGGTTCGCTGTTCCTCCAGTTGCCGCCTGCCCGGCTTCCCGCAAGGACCGTCCTGCGCGCCCTGCCCGAGCGGCGGGTCGGCGAGCACGCGTACGGCGGACGCATGGTGATGTCGACCGCCGGTGACCGCATCCGCACACGCGTCGACTACTGGGTCCACGGCGCGGAAGGTGTGCTGCGGGAGCACACCGAGACGTTCTGGATGTGGCCCGCCTCGCGTGCCCGGCTGATCGACGACCTGGCACGGCACGGGTTCGTCCCGTTGCCGGGGCACCACGACCCCGAGGTCCTGGCGATGACGCTGCGTGCCCCCCGGTCGGCCGACGGAGCACGCCGTCTCGTCCGGCGGCCCGAACGACGTGTGCGGGACGAGCCGGCGGGTGTCCACGCCGAGACGGCCGGGCCGGGGACACCGGCGGGCCCGGCACGCTCACCCGGAGGTGTCACACCCGCCGCCGTCGCCCGGTCTCTTGGATGACCGCACCGCACGGCTCGCTGTGGGTGCCTCTCCGTGTGTGCCTCATCGTGTGTGCCTCATCGTGTGTGCCTCACAACCTCAGACTGGAGTCCGGCGTGGGGACGGACGACGCCGTGCTCCGCGACCCCGCGGTTCCCCTGGAGAACCTTCTTCCCTGAGGCACCGGACCATGCCGAGAAAGGACCATCCATGACGTACGAGTCCCCTGCCGTTCTGGACGCCGGGCCGTCCGACGGCGTCGACCCCGACGCGTTCGTGCGAGCGGCCATGCGCTGGCACTTCGACCCGGCGACAGGCTCCCGCTACTGGCTCGACCGGGCCGATCGGCTCGCCTTCGATCCGCGGCGGGACGTCAAGGGCGTGGACGACCTGTCGCTCTTCCCCGACCTGACCGACGAACTGCGGGACGTCCCGGTGGCGGACCTGATCCCCCGGGGCTACGGAGGCGGGGCCAGGCTGGTCAACGTCTTCGACAGCGGCGGAACGACCGGGGCGCCCAAGCGGGTCGTCCAGCTCGACGACTGGATGCGGCACAGTACCCAGCAGGTCGACAGGCGTCTGCGGGACCACGGGCTGCCCACCGGTGTCCAGTGGCTGACCGTGGCGCCGACTGGCCCGCACCTGGTGGGCGACGTGCTGCAGCGGGCGGCCGGGGCCCTCGGCGGCCCGGGGCTGAGCATCGACATGGACCCCCGCTGGGTGAAGAAGCTGGTCGCCGCAGGCCGGAGCGACGAGGTCGAGTCCTACACCGACCATCTCGTCGAACAGTGCCGGCGGATTCTGCTGACCCAGGACATCGGGGTGCTCGCCGCCACCACCCCGCTGCTGGAGCGCTTCGCCCGCGAGGACGACCTTCTGGAGCGGATCAACGGCTCCGTCGCGGCGATCATCTGGGGTGGCACACACATGGACCCCGACACCCGTCATCTGCTGGGCACGGAGGTCTTCCCCGATGTGCCGCTCATCGGCATGTACGGCAACACCATGATGCTCACCGCGCTGCTCGAACGGGTCGGCCTCAGCACGTCGCAGCCCTGTGTGTTCGACCCGGTGTCGCCGTACGTGTTCCTCTCGGTCGTGGCCCCCGGCACCGGGGAACGGGTCGAGATCGGTGAGCGGGGCCAGGTGATCGTGAGTCACGTCAGCAAATCCATGCTGATCCCCAACAACGCGGAACGCGACACGGCCGTGCGCGTGCGGCCTGCCGACGGTCACGCGGGCGACGCCGTCGCGGACGTGGCGCCGGTGCCCACGGTGCAGGGTGAGACGGTGATCGAGGGCGTGTACTGATGGCGGCTGCCGAGGTCACCGGGCCGGTGTACCTGGACGCGCAGGGCCCCCGCGGTCCCTACCGGACGCGGGTGCCGAGCACGGTGACGGATGTGTCCGGTGCCGAGGTGGCGCGGCTGAGCCTGGTGCCGCCGGTGTACGTCGACCGGACGCTGGCCGCCCTGCGCAGGGCCGAGGCGGTGCCGGCGGCCGGCGTTGACGCGCTGCTGGAGGCGGCCGGCGAGGAGTTCGTCGCCGGCACCGTCGGCGGGCTGGGCGTACGCGAGTACGAACACTTCGTCAGCCGTACCTCCGGCACCCCGCTGACGGTGGTGCGCGCCGCGACGCGGGGCACGGCACGGTTCGTGCGGCTGGCCCGTTCGTCCGCCGAGCAGGGCAGGCCGCGCGGGGCGGTCCCGGACCGCCGCGATCCGGCCCTCGGGGCCGGGCACGCCGTATGGGCCCGCCGGGGCGAGGTGTTCGCCGTCAACGCCTCCGGCAACCACCCTGGCGTCCACCGGCTGTGGCTTGAGGCGCTGGCCCTCGGCTACCGCGTCGCCGTACGTCCCTCGCGGCGGGAGCCGTTCACGCCGCACCGCCTGGTCGGGGCGCTGCACCGAGCGGGTGTCCGGGAGGACCAGCTGGTGCTGGTGCCCACGGACCACCGGACCGCGGACACGCTGATCCGCGGTGCCGATCGCGCGGTGGTCTACGGCGGCGACGAGGTGGTCGCCCGGTACGCCCGCGATCCCCGCGTGCTGCCCCAGGGGCCGGGCCGGTCCAAGATCCTCATCACCGCGGACACCGACTGGCGGGAACACCTGGACACGATCGTCGGCTCTGTCGCCGACGAGGGCGGCACCGCGTGCGTCAACGCCACCGCCGTCTTCGTCGAGGGCGATCCGGCGCCGCTCGCCGAGGCCGTCGCGGCCCGGCTGTCCCGGCTGCCCGGTCTGCCGCCGCAGGACGCGCGGGCGGTGCTCCCGGTGTGCCCGCTGGACCGGGCACGGGCCCTCTCCTCCTATCTGAGGTCGGTGGCGGTGGGGGCCCGTGCCTGGCTCGGCGGCGACGGCGTCGTCGACGACCTCGGTGACGGAAGTGCCGTCCTGCGTCCCGCCGTCCACCAGGTCGGCAGCGCAGGCGCCGCGCAGCTGCGGACCGAACTGCCCTTCCCCTGCGTGTGGGTGGCGCCCTGGAACCGTACGGACGGAACCGCTCCGCTGCGGGACACGCTCGTGCTGTCGGCCCTCACCCGCGACCGCTCCTTGCTCGACGCGCTGCTGGCGGAACCCACCATTGCCAATGTGTACGTAGGTGACCACCCGACCTACTGGATGGCTCCGGGAGTGCCCCACGACAGCTATCTGTCGGACTTCCTGATGCGCAGCAAGGCCGTCATCGGCACCGTGTGACACGCCGTCAGTGCGGCATGAGCAGCATCACGGCCGTCCCCAGCGGCATCGCTCCGTCGCGCGCGTGACCGTACGGGTCCGTCGCGGCGGCGCGGTGCGCGGTGTCCGTGGCGGACCGGAGCGAGGGCATGGCGCGGGTCAACGACCGTATCGCGCAGGCGAGGAGATACACCGTCAGCAGGCCGGTGACCACGGCAGCCGTTGCCGAAGCGCCCGCGGCATGGCCGACGGCCGCGGTGTGGTGCGCGGCCGGGACGCCTCCGGCCAGGGTCTCGTGGGAAGGGACCCCCTGGCCGTGGGCACGCGGCACCCAGGCCATCGCCGCCATGCCGGCCGCGGACGGCAGCCGGCCGGCGATCGCCGCCACGGTGCCCGCCGTGCGGCGGTGGAGGGCGGTCAGTGGGAACCACAGGGCGGCGGCCGTGAAGAGGACCGTCACGGTCCGACCGGACAGCGATCGGGCGAGGTGCCAAGGCATCGCCGCCATGGCCACGGCCATGGCGAAGTGCAGGATGTGGTCCACCCGGTCACGGCGCCCCGTCCCCGGTGACCGGACGCCGTGCAGCAGTGCGTGCCATGCCACGAGGGCGAAGAGCGCCGTCAGTATGCAGTGCACGACGTCGACGGGAGTGTCCATGGGGCGGTTCAGGCGGTGGGACACGGGGCCGCGCCACCGCCCGGCTCGCGCAACGCGCCGCCCGCCTCGACCGCGCGCCCGGCGCGGGTCAGGGGCGCCGTGCCCTGAAGCGGCTTCGCCGCACGCATCCCGCCCGCCGCTGCCTCCCGGTCGCCGTGGCCGAGAGCGAAGTGGTCGTGTGCTGGCTTCTCGTCCGACACTGTGTGCGCCTTCCCTGATCCATGACGGTTCGCAGACTTGACCGGGGGCGCCGTCGACGTGTGACACGACCCGGCCCGGGGGGTGCGATGAGCGGCTGACCTGCCCGGGCGTTCTCGGACCTGCGGCGGACGGTCGTCACAGGAACGGTTACTCGTCGGTCATCCAGTCCCCCGGCGCGGTCCCGGCGGCGCGGCGTCGAAGGCCCGGTCCTCGACGCCGGCGCGGGGGCGCGCGATGACGTACGCCATCCTTCTCCTCCTCGGCGTCGAACACATCACGGGGCCCGTGCGGCCGTCGGACTCGTCGATATGACCGTGGATGCCGTCACGTTGTGACACCCCGGTGGTCATCACCCCTCGGGCGCCGGTGTCACAAACCGCCGCCTGGCCTGGTCCTAGACAGTGACCATCCAGAGCGACGGGAGCAATCGTGCCTATCACCGAACGACGTCTTTCCACCACGGTGCTGGTGATCGGTACCGGCGGGGCCGGCCTGCGGGCGGCGATCGAGCTGGCCGAGGCCGGCGTCGATGTGATGGCCGTCGGCAAGCGCCCCAAGGAGGACACCCACACCTCCTTGGCCGCAGGAGGGATCAACGCGGCGCTGGCCACCATGGACCCGGAGGACAGCTGGCAGCAGCACGCCGCGGACACCCTCAAGGAGAGTTATCTGCTCGGCGATCCCCGCACGGTCGAGATCGTCACCCAGGGCGCGGCCCTCGGCATCGACGACCTGGAACGCTACGGCATGGCCTTCGCCCGCGAAGCGGACGGCCGGATCTCGCAGCGCTTCTTCGGCGCCCACACGTTCCGCCGCACCGCCTTCGCCGGCGACTACACGGGCCTGGAGATCCAGCGCACTCTCATCCGGCGCGCGAGCCAGCTGGACATACCCGTGCTCGACAGCGTCTACATCACTCGTCTCCTGGTCCACGACGGCGCCGTGTTCGGGGCCTACGGCTTCGACCTCACCGACGGCGCACGTCACCTGATCCACGCGGACGCCGTCGTCCTCGCGGCCGGCGGGCACACGCGCATCTGGCGACGTACCTCCTCGCGACGGGACGAGAACACCGGCGACTCCTTCCGCCTGGCGGTCGAGGCGGGCGCACGCCTGCGCGACCCCGAACTGGTCCAGTTCCACCCGTCCGGCATCATCGAACCGGAGAACGCCGCCGGCACCCTGGTCAGTGAGGCGGCCCGCGGCGAGGGCGGCATCCTGCGCAACGCCCTCGGAGAGCGGTACATGAACCGCTACGACCCCCAGCGCATGGAACTGTCCACGCGCGACCGTGTGGCCCTCGCCTCCTACACCGAGATCAAGGAAGGCCGCGGCACCCCCCACGGCGGGGTGTGGCTCGACGTCTCCCACCTCCCCCGCCAGACGATCATGAACCGGCTGCCCCGGGTCTACCAGACGCTCCTGGAACTGCAGATGCTCGACATCACCCGCGAACCCATCGAGGTCGCCCCCACCGCGCACTACTCGATGGGCGGCGTCTGGGTCCGTCCCGAGGACCACAGCACCGACGTCCGCGGCCTGTACGCGATCGGCGAGGCGTCCAGCGGTCTGCACGGCGCCAACCGCCTCGGGGGCAACAGTCTCATCGAACTCCTCGTCTACGGCCGTATCACCGGCCAGGCCGCCGCCGCCTACTCGGAGTCGTTGACCGCGCAGCCCCGGTCCGCGGCCGCCGTGGCCGAGGCCCGCGCCGAGGTCGACGAACTGCTCGCCGCCGACGGGCCGGAGAACGTCCGCGCCCTTCAGCGCGCCATCCGCAACACCATGACCGAACACGCCGGCGTCGTCCGTGACGAACAGGGGCTGCGCACCGGCCTTGCGGAACTGGACACCATCGAGAAGCGCATGGAGAACGTCGGAGTCCACCCCGACATCGCCGGCTTCCAGGACCTGGCCCACGCCTTCGACCTCAAGTCGGCCGCGCTGGCGGCCCGCGCCACCCTCGAAGCGGCGTTGGAACGCCGGGAAACCCGCGGTTGCCACAACCGCAGCGATTTCCCCGGCACGGACCCCGCCTTCCGCGTCAACCTCGTCTGGTCCCCGACGACCGGAATCACCCACGAGAGCATTCCGCCCATCCCGGAAGAGATCGCGTCCCTCATGGCGGATGTCTCCACCGAAGGAAAGCTCGTCGAATAGCGGGCCGTCAGCCATGACGAGCGCCGGCGCCCCGCCCCTTCACCGACAGACAGCGATCACAGAGAAAGCCACCGACCATGCTGATCCAACGCCATCAGGCCGTTTCTCCCGGCCCCGGTCCGTACCCGGCGGTGACCGGCGCCTACATCATCGACCCGCTGCACACTACGATCGGCTTCTCCGTCCGGCACGCCATGATCTCCAATGTCCGCGGGAGGTTCGTCCGTTTCGAGGGCCTTGTCACACTCGACGGCTCCGACCCGTCCCGTTCCGAGGCGTACGTGAGCGTCCAGACCGACAGTCTGGACACGGGAGTCAGGGACCGCGACGCGCACCTGAGCGGACCCGCCTTCTTCGACTCGGCGACGTTTCCCCTGATGAGCTTCCGCTCCACCAACGCGGTCCCGCTCGGCGACGACGAGTTCCGCCTCGCGGGCCGTCTGCGCATCAAGGACATCGAACTGCCCCTGGACATCGACGTCGTCTTCGGCGGAGCCGGCGACGACGCCTACGGGAAGCATCGGGTCGGCTTCGAGGGCACGGCCACCCTGCGGCGTTCGGACTGGGGGCTGGCCTGGAACACTCCGCTGGAGACGGGGGGTGTCCTCGTCGGTGACAAGGTGACCGTGACCCTGGACGTCTCGGCGGTACGGGTCGACCCGGACGCGGCGTCCTGACCGGAGGCCGACGCGGGTGGGCGGGTGGTCCCGGTTCCGGGGCCACCCGCCCACCCGCGTCGGTGACACCCGCCGCGCGGTTCGGCGACCGGGACGGCCGGCCGCTCGCCCGCGCTCAGGCGGCGGCCTCCGTCGCCGCCGGCTCGCGCGCCGCGCGCCGCCGCAGGGCACGGCGCTCCCCTTCCGTCGTGCCGCCCCAGATCCCGTCGACCGGGCCCGCGTCGAGGGCCCACGCCAAGCACTGCTCCGTCACCGGGCAATGACGGCAGACGGCTTTCGCTTCATCCGTCTGTACCGCGGCCGGACCACTGTTGACGCTGCCGATCGGGAAGAAGAGATCAGGGTCTTCGCGTAGACACAGGCCCCGTACGCGCCAATCCATGAAACACCTCCTGGGTGAGGAACGGATACCGGTTCGGGGGGTGGCTCGTCGTGTCAGGGAGTGCACAGAAAGCGGTGGGTAATAACATCCCGCTTCTCACTTGAGAGACCGGACGATCGGCGTGCGTGTGACATCGGGCCGACGGACCGCCCGCGTCCCGGAGGTCCGGAAAGAAATCCACCGGGAAACTGTCACGAAGCGCCCGCGCCGTCGGTCACTTCGAGCGGAGGTGACCGCGACACCCGGCCAGAACCCTCGGTGCGCCGGGCCGCCGCCCCGGCGGTCCTCGGCACCCGGCCGCCTGGTCCCCTCCGCGACAACGCCGCTGACAAAGAAACGGAGGCCGAACGATCATGCATCCAGAGGCGCCCTGCGTGGAAGGCGACTTGAGCGAGGCCGTTTCCGTCTTCGTGGAGCTCCGGCCACGGCTGTTCGGCATCGCCTATCGCGTGCTGGGCAGTGCGGTGGAGGCCGAGGACGTCGTCCAGGAGGTGTGGCTGCGCTGGCAGCGGACCGACCGCGCCCTCGTGGTCAGCCCCGTGGCGTTCCTGTCGAGCACAACCACCCGGCTGGCCATCAACGTGGCCCAGTCAGCCCGCGTCCGCCGCGAGACGTACATCGGTCCGTGGCTGCCCGAGCCCATCGACACCGGCAATGACCCGCAGGTCGGCGCCGAACGGGCGGAGGCACTGGAGCTCGCGCTGCTCCTGGTGCTGGAGAAGCTTCCCCCGACCGAGCGCGCCGCGTACGTGCTGAGAGAAGCCTTCGACTACGACTATCCCGAGATCGCGCGCATCCTGCGGCTCAGCCCCGTCAACGTGCGGAAGATCGTGAGCCGCGCGCGCAAACACCTCACCGACGACCAGCGGGACAGCGTCGACGCCGCCGAGCACCGCAAGCTGCTCCATGCCTTCGTCGCCGCCGCGCGACAGGGGGACGTCGCCTCGCTGGAGGCCCTGCTCACCCCGAACGCGGTCAGTGTGTCCGACGGGAACGGCATCCGGGGGGCGGCCCGGGTCCCCGTCCTCGGCCGTGCCCGCGTGGCGAACCTGTCGACCGCCCATCCGCGGTTCTGGCCGACGGTCGAGGCCGAAACAGTCGAGGCCAACGGGCGAGGCGGCATCCTGCTCCACCGGGACGGCCAGCCCGCCACCTTCATGACCATCGCGGCCACATCCCGTGGCATCCACCAGGTGATGTGGGTCTTCAACCCGAGCAAGATCGCCGCCTTCCTCGGCTCCCGCTCCCGTCACGCGGCCGTCAGCGGTGTCTGAGCACGCCTTCCCGGCCGGTGCCGGCATGCCCGTGGTCGGCGGCGTCGGCGGGGTGTCACCGACGGGTTCCACACCGCCTCCTCCCCTTGAACGGCCCTTCGGCATCACCGCCGCCGCGGGCGGTGTGCGCTGTCGGTCTGACAGCTAGACCGGACGCGGGCCGATGCTGTGACAGCTCCGCAACGAAACACACTTTCATCCGGACCCCGCCGTCCTCCGCCGATCCCGTGGCAATACAGTGTGTTGTGTCAACAGGCCGCCCATGCAGCCCACTTGACCGGGGCGGCCGCCACTTCGATTCCGCCTGCGCGTTGGACGGTGTGTACGGGAAGGGCAGCTTCCTGACGGAACCGTCGGGCGCCGACCACGTGCACATCGGCCAGAACCGTGGCGCGACGAACGTCGTCCTGGAGGTCCTCTACGTCCTGCCGCACGGCGCCCCCCTCGCGCAGGACGCCCCCGACCCCGGCTGCGAACCGCAGTAGCGGGCGTGCCGTACGGCGGTTGTCACAGCTCTCCCCACTGCTCGGTCAATGCGGTGTCGACGGCCCGGGCCCGCCCGGGCCCCGGAGCGAAGGAGGAGGAGCATGGCAGCCGCACACGTCGGCCGGGCCTTCGAGCGATCGCTGTTCGGGAGAAACCCGTCCATGGGCTTCCCGCACGAGTTGAGGAAGGACGAGGCAATGCCCCGAAGCACCGACCGGCAGACCGAGCCCGCCGCCGTCACCGCGTCGCTCGCGGCGGAGGCCGCCCTGCTTGAGGGACGGCTGAGCCTGCTCCGAGAGGCGATCGACACGGTGGACGCCCGCATCGACGCGGTCTCCGAGACCCTGAGGCGACTGCAGCGCTCGGTGGCCGGGCCCGCCGACGGCGAGGCGCGCTCGGGCGAGGCGGGCGTCACCGGGCTCGATCACTCGGCGACGGACCGTCCCTGACGGAGCGCGGCCGGATCCGCGAGTCGTCGTGCCAGCCGGTCTCGGCTGTCCGCCGCCCGCTCCGTTCCCGGCCGGCGCGGGCCGCTGCATAATGATGTCCGGGTAGCATCCCCTCGGTACTGGGCCGAGCGACGGAGCCGGCGCATCGGGCGGCCCCGCCGGAACAAGGGGTGAGGACGAGAGGAACCATGGTCTCCGTGACCGCCACGGCTCGCAACATCGAGATCACCGCCGAGAGCCTTCAGGAGGACCTGGCTCGGCTGGAGGTTCAGAAGCAGGCGCTGGAGCGGGAACTGGCCGCGGTCACCGCTCATCTCGGCTCCGTACAGCGTGCCCTCAGCGCCCTTCAGGCCCTCATGCCCGGGGCCGCTCCGGCATCGGCGGCACCCGGTCTTCCGGAGGTGCCCGCGCCGGCGGAGCCGGTGCCCGCGCCACGTGCGACACCCGCGGACCCGGCCGAGGACGCCGACGAGAGCAGGGCGGCGGCCGGCCCCACCGCCACCGACACCGACGGTGTGAAGACGTACGGCAGGCTCACCGAGCAGATCCTCGCGTACTTCGCGGAGGCCGGAGACGTCGATGTCCGTGCCCGGGATGTCGCCTCCGCGCTGGGCCGTGACACCGACAGTGGGAGCATCAACGCGGTCCGCAGCACACTCGACCGGCTCGTCGGCACCTCCCGCGTCCGCCGTGCCGGTCGCGGTCTCTACCGCGCGGTCACCTCCTGAACCGACGGCGGTGCCGCGCCGCGTGGGGCGGTTACGCCGATGTCCTGGGCTGCCCGCCTCCGCGCACCGGGCGCCCGCCTCGCTCCGCCAGGAGACGCGGCCCGGCCGGTCGGCCGGGCCGCCGCGCTCGTCACACGCTCGCGTGTGCGGCCCAGTGCCGCTCCAGGATCTCGGCGACCTCCGCGGGCCGCTGAAGCACCGTCCAGTGATTGCAGTCCATCTCGACCACCGCGGAGGCGTGCAGGGATGCGCCGAGCTTGCGCCCGAACTCGATCTGACAGGCGGGGTCGAGCGCCCCCCCAGAAGACCAGGCACGCCGCCGACACGGCGGACAGCCCCGGCTCCCACTCCGCGCCCATGGTGAGCGCCGACCGGTACAGCCTGAGGACCGCGTCCTTCATCGGCTCGTCCACGCGGCTCACCATCTCCCTGGCCAGGTCGATGGGCACGTCGAAGCCGGCCGCCAGGTCGGCGGCGAAGGGCTCCGGTCGCAGGTCGGCCATGAAGCGGACGCCTTCGACCGGGTCCTGCCAGACCTTGGCCAACGGGTGCCAGACGTAACCGGAGTTGATCGGCCCGTTGCCTCCCGCCCAGGTGCGGACCAGATCGGGACGCAGATAGGCGACACGGAGGGTGAGAATGCACCCCCAGTCGTGACCGACCAGGTCCACCGGCTCACCGACCTGCTCCAGGCGCTGGATGAGCCAGTCCACGTACTCCTCCTTCGTGGAACCGAAACCGGCCGGACGCGCGGCGCCGAAGCCGGGCAGGTCCCAGGCTTCCACGTCGGTCCTGGTCAGGTGCTGTCGCACACCGTCCCATACATGGTGGGTGTCAGGAACGCCGTGGATCAGGATCGCAGGCATGAGTGATTTTCCTTCATCAGTGGACGACGCCTCGTACATGAGAGCGGCGATCCATCCTGTCACACTGTTGTCGACTCATGGTGTGCCATCGGCGCACACCGGGGATCGCCCCATCCGCACGGGGACGCATCCGCCGCTATGCCGACGGAACAGGCACGATGGGCCGGCGTCCGGGCCGGTGACGGACCGGACTCGGTTCCTGTCACACCGCTGTGGGTCAAAGACAGTGGATCGTCCTGTAACAGTGTGATCACCTGGTGGGCTTCTTCTTGAGGTACACCCGCCGTCGGCGGATCATCGGAAGGTGTGAAGCACTCGTATCAGCCGCGGACACTCCCCCGGACGACCGACGACCCGTCATCGCCGCTGTCCCCCGGCACCCACACGATCACTGTCCCTCATGGACCCGCCCACGTCGAACAGCGGTACCACGTCGCCGGCTCGGGCCCGGTGTGCATCGCTCATCCGGGCGGACCGGGCATCGGCTGGGACTATCTGCGCATGCCCGGCCTGGAACGCCATCTGACCATGGTCTACGTCGAACCGGTCGGCACGGGCGAGTCCGGACGGCTCCCCGATCCGCACGACTACACCGTGGCCACGTACGCACGTCTCCTGCACAGTGTGATTGCACAGCTGGGGCTGCCGGAGGTCACCCTGCTCGGCCACTCCCACGGTGGTTTCGTCGCCCAGCAGTACGCCCTCGACCATCCCGGACGGCTCGCCGCCCTCGTCCTGTACGACACGTCGCCGGTCGCGGACGAACAGTTCTGGTCGGCGGCGGTCGCCGCCATGGAACGGTTCGTGCAGGACCATGTCGATGACCATCCGGAGGTGGCCGGTTACGTCGCCGCCCTCACCAGCCGTCTCGACCAGCTCGACGACGAGGGCACCACTGCCGTGCTGCGGACGATGATGCCGGCCTATCTCTTCGACTACTGGGGCAGGGAGGAGGAGTTCGCGCCCGCCCGCCGGTCGCTTCGGATGTACGCGGCTCCGACCCGAGGGCAGGGCGCTCCCTTCGACATCCGCGACGAGCTGCCCGGCATCACCACCCCGGCGCTCGTCCTGGCCGGCGAACAGGACTTCATCTGCGGACCGCGATGGGCCCGTCTTCTGCACGAGAACATGCCTGACACCGAGCTGTCCGTCCTGGAGGAGACCGGGCACCTCGGGCACATCGAACGGCCCGAGCAATTCAGTGCCGCGGTCCTGGCGTTCCTCCGCGGTGTCCTCGGGAGTGAGCAGATCCCGTGACGGCGTCGCCGGCCGAGGATCAGTTGACGTCCCGGTCGCGGCCCGCCCAGTACGGCTTGCGCAGCTTGAACTTCTGGATCTTTCCCGTCGCCGTACGCGGAATCGCGTCCCGGAACTCCACCGAGGTGGGGGCCTTGTAGCCTGCCATGCGCTGCTTGCAGTACGCGATGATCTCCGCCTCGGACACATCGGCGCCCTCGGCCGGCACCACCAACGCCTTGATCGTCTCGCCCCACTTCGCGTCCGGCACCCCGATGACCGCCACCTCCGCAACCGCGGGATGACTGAAGATCGTGTCCTCCACCTCGATCGAGGAGACGTTCTCACCTCCGGTGATGATCACGTCCTTCCTCCGGTCGGAGATCGTCAGATGCCCGTCCGTCTCGTCGATCGACCCGCCGTCCCCGGTGTGGAACCACCCGTCCTCCAGCACCGCCGCCGTCTCCTCCGGCTTCTCCCAGTAGCCGTCCAGCACCACGTTCGACCGTGCCAGCACCTCGCCTGAATCCGCGACACGGAGCCTCACCCCCAGCGCCGGCAGCCCCGCCCGCGACAGCTTCCGCGCCCGCTCCCGCGCGGGCAGCGCCTCGTCCTGGGGCCGCGTGCGGTTGAACGTCAGCACCGGCGAGGTCTCCGTCAGTCCGTAGATCTGTGTGAACTCCCACCCCAGTTCCTCCTCCACCCGCTGGATCATCCGGCTGGGCGGCGGCGCCCCCGCACACACGATCCGCACCCGGCCCCGACCCGGGATCTCCCCCTGCCGGCCCGCCGCCGCGTCCAGCACCGCGTTCCACACCGCCGGCGCACCGCACATCAGCGTCACGCCGTGCTCGTCCACCCGCCGCAGGATCTCCGCCCCGTCCACCTTCCGCAGCACCACCTGCTTCACACCGAGCCCGGCCATCACGAACGGCATGCCCCAGCCGTTGCAGTGGAACATCGGCAGCGTGTGCATATACACATCCCGCTCCCACGCCCGGGTGTGCAGGCCGAAGGTCAGCCCGTTCACCCAGATGTTGCGGTGGGTGAGCTGGACTCCCTTGGGGCGTGCGGTGGTTCCGGAGGTGTAGTTGATCGTCGCGGTGGCGTCCTCGTCCGGCTCCGACCACGGGCGCGGCTCCACGCCGAACCGCATCAGCTCGCGCTCCGTCTGCTCCCCCAGCACGAACCGGTGATCCGTCTTGATGTCCGCCACCGTGTCCTGGACCTCGGGATCGACCAGCAGCACCGAGGCACCGCTCTGCCGCACCACGTACTCGATCTCCTCCGCCTTCAGACGGAAGTTGACCGGTACGCAGATCCGCCCGCTCATCGGCACCGCGAACAGCAACTCCAGGAGACGGGCCGAGTTGTGGCTGACCACCGCCACCCGCTCGCCCTCCCCCACGCCCAGCGCGTCCAGCCCCGCCCGCCACGCCCTGACGCGCTCGCCCAGCCGTCCGTACGTCGAGTCCGGCACCGGCGGCGCGGGCTGGCTCGGCTCGTCGATCACCCCCGAACTGGCGGCGAAGCCCAGCTCCGCCCGGTCCAGGAAGTCCGCAATCGTCATCGGAACCCGCATCGCTCTCCTCCACTCCTCTCGGTCAAGCCTGCCCCTACGCACACCCCACGGCCCGCGTTCCGCCCCCCGGCTCCGGACGCCACCACCACGTCGCCCACGCGACCGACACGGATGACGCGACGACGGCCTCGCGCGGTGGGACACCCGGCCGTACGGACGAGCGTGTGCCGGATACGGTCGCGCTCGGCACGATCGAGCCGGTCGGCGGGGACGAGCAGCGCGGTGGCCGGGCGACCACGGCGCCCGGCTTCATCGCGGCCGGCGCGTTCTCACCCGGATCGGCGAGCATGACCGTGACGTCGTCATCGGCGGCGACCCCGCGCGAGCGCGGCCGGTCCGCGACACGGGCGGAGCGGGCGGGCCTGCCGGGGCGGAGCAGAGCGTCGACGGTTCCCCGCCGCGCGTGGGCCCGTCCGGTGTGGTCCAGGGCCCGGACGGAGTGCTCGCCGCGCGGCCGGTCGCCGTCGTCATCGTGTGCTCCCTGCTGCTGCGTCTTTCCCGTCGCTCGCCTGGGGCGCCTCGGACGGTGGCGGTCCGCCGCTCCTGTTCACTCGCTCCCCTCCGTGCCGGACCATTGCCGGGCGGCTCTCTGGCATCGTTTGACGTGCTCCCTGGCCTAAAGTCCAGGGATTCCGGCCTGGGTCGTCTGGCCCTTCCGGGGGCTTCCTGCTTCACCGCGCTGTGCGGGCACGTGTGCCCGTCTGTAGAGTCGGCACGGAGCGCGGTGCCGGTGTTCCCACT